>JAGQPF010000411.1 GCA_020426845.1 Planctomycetales bacterium | reverse complement strand
CTACGCGCGGAAGCGTACTTTGGCCGGCGCGAAGGGGTTGCGCAGTCCTGCACGGGCGAGGGCGCCCATGCTACGCGCGGAAGCGTGCCTCGGCCGGCGCGAAGGGGTTGCGCAGCTCTGCACGGGCGAGGACGCCCATGCTACGCGCGAAGCGTGGCTTGGCCGGCGCGAAGGGGTTGTGCAGCTCTGCACGGGCGAGGACGCCCATGCTACGCGCGAAGCGTGGCATGGCCGGCGCGAGGGGGTTGCGCAGCTCGGCACGGGCGAGGACGCCCATGCTACGCGCGAAGCGTGCCTTGGCCGGCGCGAGGGGTTGCTCAGCTCTTGGCTGGCGCGAAGGAGTTGCGCAGTTCTGCACAGAAAAGCGGTATAATCCCTAATCTTGGCGCAATTTGCCCGTTCTGCCAGACTGTGCCCTTCCTGCTCGCAAGCGAGCCCCCCAAGTATCGCTGTGACGAGCTGATTTCACCGCGAAAGCACCCTTTCCCCGGAGATGTTGCCGTGGCAAAACGCCGTTCCGGCTCCACGAAAAAGACCATTGCCGAGTCCAAAGTCGCCGGCAACGGCCGCAGCGCCAAGCGCCGCTCCAGCGCGCGCGGATCGGGCGGGGGAAATGGCGAAGGAGACGGCTCGCAAGGAACGCTGTTTGAGGGCGAGTCGACGCCGCGAGTCGCTCTGCGAGACGCCGCGCAATCGCGGTACCTGACCTACTCGATGTCCGTGATTACCAGCCGCGCGCTGCCGGACGTGCGGGATGGCCTGAAGCCGGTGCAGCGGCGAATCCTCTACACGATGCACCAGCAGCGGCTGACGCATACGGCCAAGTTCAAGAAGTGCGCGAAGGTGGTCGGCGACGTGATGGGCTCCTATCACCCTCACGGCGACTCGGCCATCTACGACGCGCTGGTGCGAATGGCCCAGTCGTTTTCGCTGCGAATGCCGTTGGTCGACGGCCATGGCAACTTTGGCTCCATCGATGGCGACAACGCCGCCGCAATGCGATACACCGAGTGCCGGCTCGCGGCGATCTCCGAGGAGATCCTCTCAGACCTCGGCGCCAACACGGTGCCGTTCAAAGAGAACTACGACAACACACGGCAAGAGCCCGTGGTGTTGCCGAGCCGCATGCCAAACCTGTTGGTCAATGGCGCCACGGGCATCGCTGTCGGCATGGCGACCAACATCCCGCCGCACAATCTCGGCGAAGTCTGCCGCGCGCTGCTGAAGCTGCTGGCCGACCCGGAGATCAAGGACTATCAGTTGGTGGCCAACGACGCGGTGCAGGGACCCGACTTCCCCACCGGCGGCGAGATCATCAACAGCAAGGAGGAGCTCCGCGAGCTGTACAAGGAGGGCGTCGGCACGATCAAGATGCGGGGCACCAGCATTGTCACCGGAACGGGACGCAACCCGCGCACGATTCAAATCACTTCGGTGCCGTACGGCGTCAACAAGTCAGCCCTGGTCGAGCGAATCTCGGACCTGGTGTTTGGCGGCAAGATGCCGTTGATCCAGGACGTCAAGGATTTGTCGACCACCGATATTCGCATCGACCTGACGCTCAAAAAGGACGCCGACGAGGGGAAGGTCTTGGCCTACCTCTACAAGAACACTCAGCTGCAGATGAATTTCAACGTCAACATGACGTGTCTGGTGCCCACGGAGCGCGAGGTAGGACTTCCCGCGCGGCTGGGGTTGAAAGAGATTCTCTGGCATTTCCTCCACTTCCGCTTGGATGTGGTGACCAAGCGACTGGAGAACGAGCTCGCGAATCTGGAGCGGCGGATCCATATCCTCGAAGGCTTTGTGATCGTCTTCGACGCCCTGGACGAGATCATCCGCATCATTCGTCGCTCGGAGGGCAAAGCGGACGCGGCCGACAAGATCATGAAGCGGTTCCCCGCCGACAAAGGCGGGCTGGATGCCGAGCAGACCGACGCGATTCTCGAGCTGAAGCTGTATCGGCTCGCCCGCCTCGAGATCAACTTGATTCAGGACGAGCTGAAAGACAAGCAAAAGCGTGCGCGCGACATTCGCCGGCTGCTCAAAGAGGACACGCAAGACACCACCGCCTCCGGACGTTGGAACATCGTTCGCGAGGAGATTCAATCGCTGTTGAAGAATTTTGCCAACACTCCGGAAGGGAAGCGGCGGACGGCGATCTCCTCGGACAGCAACGATGCCGAGTACAGCGAGGAGGACTTCATCGTCGCCGAGGACTGTCACGTCATGCTGACGGCCGACGGCTGGGTAAAACGACAGCGCGAGATCAAAGATCCCTCCAAGAGCCGCATCCGCGAGGGTGACCGAGTCCTGACACTGCTCACCGGCTCGACGCGCGCGACAGTGGGATTTTTCTCGAGCTTCGGCACTTGCTATACCTGTCGGTTCATCGACATTCCCGCGTCGACCGGATACGGCGATCCCGTGCAGAAGCTGTTCAAGCTGAAAGACGGCGAGCGGATTGTGGCGGCCATGTCGTTCGACCCGCGAGTCAGCGGAGATCTGGCGGAGGATCCGAAACGGCCCGAGCTCTGCCCCGAGACGCACGGCTTGGCCGCCTCCAACGACGGCTTTGCCTTGCGATTCACGCTGGCGGGCCTGGCCGAGCCCTCGACCCGCTCCGGGCGCCGCTTCGCCCGCCCGCGAAAGGGTTCGGAGATTGTCGACGTCGTGCCGATTCACGGCGACGAGACCATCTTGGCAATCTCGGCCGACTGCCGCGCGATGATCTGCCCGGTGGAGGAAATCAACTATTTGTCGGGGCCCGGCAAGGGCGTGATGCTGCTGAAGCTTGCCAAGACGGACAAGCTGCTCGGCTTCAAGGCCTCGACCGGCGATCGCGACTTGCTGACGGTGGAGACCAACCGCGGCGCCCAGAAGACCATCTCAACCGCCAAGTACCGCGTCACGTCGCGCGGCGGGCGCGGCATTGAAATTCAGAAGAACGGCAAAATCGCCCGCATCGTGCACGGAGATGTCGAGGCGCCCGAGCCGCTGGATACGGACGAAGAATCATGAGCAACCGTCGCGGGGCCTGCTCGACGCGCGGCCCCACGCCATCTCCATCGCTGACTGCCCGATCACCGCTGACTGCAATTTGAATCATGGCCAAAAAAGCCGCTTCACGGAAGAATACTCAGCCCGAATCCAACGGCAAGTCCTACGGCTCCTCCGAGCTCTCGGTCCTCAAGGGACTCGAGGCGGTGCGGAAGCGTCCGGGCATGTACATCGGCGGCGTGAACTCCGCCGGGCTGCACCATCTGGTCTGGGAGATCGTCGACAATTCGGTCGACGAGGCGATGAACGGCCACGCCTCGGAGATCACCGTCACGCTGCACAAGGACGGCCGCACGGTGACCGTCGCCGACAACGGCCGCGGCATTCCCGTCGACAAGCATCCGACGGAGAAGATCACGGGCGTCGAACTGGTGCTCTGCAATCTTCACGCAGGCGGCAAGTTCGAGGGCAAGAACTATAAGACCTCGGGCGGCCTGCACGGCGTCGGCGCCTCGGTCGTCAACGCGCTTTCAAAACGGCTCGTTGTGCTGGTCAAGCGCGACGGCGCGCAGCATCGGATGGAGTTCGAAAAGGGCGCGGCGATCACCAAGCTGCAGAAAGCCAAAGGCGCCGTTCGCGGCACCGGCACCACCATCACGTTCACGCCCGACCCGACGATCTTTCCCAAAACGGACTTCAACTCCGAGACGATCCGCCAGCGGCTGGAGACCACCAGCTTCCTGCATCGTGGCGTCAAGGTCGCCTACATCGACGAAGTCGAGAACAAGAAGGAGGTCTTCTTTCACGAGAACGGCATCGTCGACTATCAAGAGCAGGTGCTCAAACAGCGCTCGACTCGGCCGATTCACGAGACGCCGTTCACGCTGTCCAAGGAGAACGGCGAGCGGATCGAGCTGGTGATGCAGTGGACGGAGTCGACGGACGAGCATCTGCGCTCGTACGTCAACGGCATCCCCACCGCCTCCGGCGGCTCGCACGAGAACGGCTTTCGCGCGGGGCTCACGAAGGCGGTCCGCAATTACTTCGAGATGCACAAGTTGGTGCCGCGCGGCGTGAAAATCACTCACGAGGATATTCGCGAGGGCTTGGTCGGCATCCTGTCGGTGTTCATCGCCGATCCGGAGTTTCAGGGCCAGACGAAGGATCGCTTGAACAACTCCGAAGTCCAGCCGGCCGTCGACCAAGCGGTCCGTCCAGCGCTGGAGCAATGGCTGAACAACAACCGCACAACCGCCGACCAAATTGTCGCCCGCATCATCGCCGCGTCGCGTGCCCGCGCGGCATCACGCGCCGCATCGGAGGCGATCTCGAGGAAGACCGGCGCCAACAGCCGCTCGACGTTGCCGGGCAAGCTCAGCGACTGTCTCAACTCGGGGCGAGCAGGATCCGAGCTGTTTATCGTCGAGGGCGACTCGGCCGGCGGATCGGCCAAGCAGGGCCGCGATCGCAACTTTCAAGCCATTCTGCCGCTCCGCGGCAAGGTACTGAACACCGAGTCGGTTTCGCTCAAGAAGGTGATGGAGAACAAAGAGCTGCAGGATGTCGTCACGGCGCTGGGCTGCGGCATCGGCAAGGACATGGACATCTCGCGGCTGCGTTACGATCGCATCGTCTTGCTGGCCGACGCCGACTCGGATGGCCACCACATCACCACGCTGTTGCTGACGTTCTTCTACCGCCACATGCCGGCCCTGTTCAGCGAAGGCCACGTGTATATCGCCGAGCCGCCGTTGTACAAGATTGAGATCGGCAAGCAGACCTTTTGGGCGAAGGACGAGGAAGACCGCGAGGCGATACTCGCCGAACACGAGGGCGAGAAGTACGAGATTATGCGGTTCAAAGGGCTCGGCGAAATGATGCCCGACGAGATTCGCGACACGACGCTCTCCCCCGAGAACCGCCGGATGCTCCGCGTCGAGATCGACGACCATCTCGAAACGGACCGCATCATGAGCGACCTGATGGGCAAGGACGCCTCCGCGCGATTCAAGTTCATCATGGAGCGGGCCGAAGAGGTCGAGGAGCTCGACGTCTAGCAGGAAACCCGAAGCGTGAGCGAGGGATCTGCACTGCGACGGCAGCCTGCTTCAATCAACCACGAAGATCACGAAGTACACGAAGGCCTGACCAGGCGACCCCGCGTAGCATGGGCGTCCTCGCGCGTCCTCGCCCGTGCAGAACTGCGCAGCTCCGTCGCGCCGGCTAAGTGACGATTCCGCGTAGCATGGACGTCCTCGCGCGTCTCTATGCGCCGAAGAAGTCGCGAAATTTCGCGATGTCTTGCTCGCGGCCCATCATGATCAGCGTGTCGCCCGTGGCGAAGCAGTAGTCGGCGTCGGGATTGAAGACCATTTCATGGTTGGCCTTTTTGATCGCGACAACCAGCAGCCGGTGGCGGCGATGCGCTTCGCTGGCCGCGACGGTGACGCCCACCAGACGAGTGTTGTCGGTGACGAGGAATTCGTCGAGCTGCACGTCCAGAAACTTGCTCTCGGCCACCAGCTCCATGAGGTCGTAAGTCGAGGGTCGAGTGATCATGGTCACCATCTGCCGAGCGGCGACGATGGTGGGCATCAGCACGCGATTGGCTCCCGCTTGCCGCAGCTTGGACTCGGTGCTGGCCTGCTCGGCGCGGCAGATGATTTCCAGGTCCAAGTTCATGTTGCGGGCGGTCAACGTGATGAACACATTCTCCGCGTCGCTGGGCAGCGTCGACATCAGGAAGCTGGCGCGGTCCACGCCCGCGTCGCGCAGCACCTGCTCCTCCGTCGCGTTGCCGAGAATACAGAGACAGCCGTCCTCGCGAGCCTCGGCGACATTTTCCGGGACGCTGTCGATCACCACAAACGGAACCCGAGAGTGGCTCAAGCCCTCCGAGAGATGATGGCCGGTGCGGCCGTAACCGCAGATGATCACATGGTTGCGTAGTTGTTCGATTTCGCGCGTCATCCGCCGTCTCCCCAGGACCTTCTGAATCTCGCCCTCGACCATCACCTGCAACACGCCGCTAAACGTGACGCTGGCAGCCGAGATGCCGACCAGGATCACCACTACCGACAGCGCCTGCACCGCCGGTGTGGTGGTGCTGCTCTCGCCATAGCCGACGGTCGAAATCGTGATCACCACCATCCAGACAGCGTCGAGCCAGCCATAACCGCAAAGACGATAGCCGAGGGTGGCGAGCACCACGACGCCGCCAAGCACGGCGAGTCCCAGTCGCACTCTTCCCAGCGGTGTATGGAGGCTGCCGAACATGCGCGCACGCTATGACGATGGATGCGGAAGAGCTGCGCTGGGCGAGCCGGCTAGCGCCGAATCCGAATCAATCCGTATCCACGCTACTAAGAACACGAAGTTGCGGGCGAGGGCGCCCACGCTACTAAGAACACGAAGTTGCGGGCGAGGGCGCCCACGCTACCAAGAACACGAAGTTGCGGGCGAGGACGCCCACGCTACAAAGAACACGAAGTTGCGGTACGGCGCGTCGCGAGTGGCCGGCGGTCAATGCACTCGCTGGCCCGGCTTGGCGCCCGAGTCCACGCCCAGTAGATACACCTCGGCTTTCCCCGGCCCGGCGGCAGTGACCATGCCTTCGCTGAGCCCAAACCGCATTTGCCGAGGCTCCAGATTGGCGACCATCACCACGAGTCGTCCCACCAGCTTATCCGGCTCGTAGGCCGCTTTGATGCCGGCGAAGACCTGCCGCTGTTCGTCGCCGCCCAGGCTCAATGTCAGCTTGAGCAGTTTGTTGGCCTCCGGCACATGCTCGGCCTGGATCACGCGAGCGACGCGGAGGTCGACTTTCATAAAGTCTTCGATCGTGCAGGTCTCCGCTAAGGCCTCCTCCCGCAACGGTTGATCGCTGTCGTTGTAAGCCTGTGCCGCATCGCGAGCTTGCTGTGCGGCGGCCTCCTGCTCGGCTTGCTGCTTCTGGTCCTCGATCATCTTCTCCACACTCTCTTCGGTAACTCGTTGCATCAGATGTTTGAACTTGGCGACGGGCGTGCCAACCAACGGCGTTTGGGCGTCGTCCCAATGGGCAATCTCGACAGTCAACAGCTCGCCAACCTGTTCGGCCAAGCGAGGCATCACGGGCGTCAGATAGACCACGATCTGGCGGAACAGATTCAAGGCGACGGTGCAGGCATCCTGCAGCTCGTCGGCCTTGTCCGGCTCCTTCTTCAACGTCCACGGAGCGGTGCGGTCGACATAGGCGTTCGCGGCGTCGGCCAGCTCCATGATCAGCCGCATCGCTTGATTGTAATCGCACTTCTCATAGGCCTCGGCAATCGCCGCGCCCTGTTCCGCCGCCTTTTGAAACAGCCCGCCATCATCGGGATAGTTGGCCGAGAGCCCGGTCGCGGCGACGAACTTCGCCGAGCGGCTGGCGAGATTAACCACCTTGCCCACGAGGTCCGAGTTGACCTTGGCGACAAACTCCTTGAGGTTCAGGTCGAGGTCATCGACCCCGGGGCCCAACTTGGACGCCAAGTAATAGCGAAACGCGGCAGGATCGAGATGCCCCGCAAACGTCGAGGCGAGCACGAAGGTGCCGTCCCGCTTGGACATCTTTCGCCCGTTCACCTTCAAAAAGCCGTGAATGTGCACCTTTTTCGGCAGCGACAATCCAGCGGTTTTGAGCATCGCCGGCCAGAACAGCGTGTGAAAGTAGGTGATATCCTTGCCGATAAAGTGATGAATCTCGGTGTCGTCGCTGCGCCACCACTCGTCGAGCGATTGGCCATGGCGAGCGGCGTATTGGGCCGTGGAGCCGATGTAGCCGATGGGCGCATCGAACCAGACGTACCAGTAGTTGCCGGGGCTGTCGGGAATCGGGAAGCCGAAGTACGGCGCCGGGCGTGACACATCCCAGTCACGCAGTTCCTCGCTGAGAAACTGGCCCTTCAAATAGTTTGCCATCTCGGGCTGCAGATGGTCGCCCGACTGCGTCCACTCGTCGAGAAACGCGTGGAGCTCCTCGATGCGCACAAACAGTTGCTTGGTCGTGCGAATCTCCGGCGTCTCGCCCGAAATCGTGCTGACGGGATCGATCAGCTCCGTGGCCACATAGGTGTGCCCGCAGACATCACAGTTGTCGCCGTACTGATCGGGGGCGCCACACTTCGGGCACTTGCCGCGCACGAAACGATCGGCCAGGAAGATCCCCTCGCTGGCGTCGAACAGCTGCTCGACGTCCCGCTCGACGACCAACCCGGCAGCGCGGACCGCTGCCCAGATCTGCTCGCACACCTGCTGGCTTTCGGGCGAGTTCGTGCTGCCGTAATTGTCGAACTCCACTTGAAACGACGTGAAGTCGCGAAGGTGGCTCTCGTGCATCTCGGCCAACAAGCTCGTCTCGGATCGTCCCTCGCGTCGGGCCCGCAACATGATCGGAGTGCCGTGCGTGTCATCCGCGCAAATGTAGATGCACTGATGTCCGCGCAGCTTTTGAAACCGCACCCAGATATCCGTCTGCACATACTCCATCAAGTGGCCAATATGGATGTGTCCATTGGCGTATGGCAGAGCAGCGGTGACCAAGATTCGTCGGGACATGGGGACTCCGAAGTTTTCCCAAAGGATAACAGCGTGGGTTGCGCAGCAAAATGCCCAACGAGCACTGAGGCGATCGTTGGGCACTGGCTGTTTCTACCGGTCGGGCCTCCATCGCAGGCGACCCTTGTGAGGCCCGGTGGACCGATGTTGTCCGCAAGCGGCTGGGCGGCGGACAGGCTGGCAGATTGATCAGGCTTGTGTCGAGAGACTGGCGATCTCCTCGGCGACCTGCTCGAGGTGGCCGGAGTTGGCGAAGTGGTTGGCCAACATTTGGCGACCCGCGTTGGTGTGCACGCGGATCGTGCGCAACGTCGCCTTCGACTCGGGGCAGGTGAAGCTAACCGCAGTGGGAGTGACAGCATTGATTTTCACAGCCGAGCCTTCCATCTCGTAGGAGATAGAAAACTGGATGTGGCGGTTGCAATCGTCGTCCTCCCAAGTGATTTGGTGGGAATTCATCGTGTCACTCCAAATGTTGATTTGAACCAAAGATTGTTTTTGGGTCCGCTGCAATTCGGCGCCGGCAGCGCATTTCGACTGATGCGGTGCCGCGTCCGATCCGGCCGGTAGCCGGCAAAGTTTCTCCGAACGCTCGGAGTTCCGATGATCGTCAAACTTTAGGATCGGACCCTCAAGGCAAAGATTTGAACCATTCTGATTAGAAATCGGCAAAGCACAATGCCAATTTCTACCAAACCGACGCCCGCGGCCCACGCAATCCTCACAACAGGAATCCAGACACCTGCGGTGTTTTGAGGTTCGCGCAACAGGCGGATCGCCGACGGGATTCGATGCCCCCTTGAGTTCGACTAAGGTGGCTCAAACCCGCCTTAACTTCGAAAGTGCCACCGGGCCTCACAAGGGTCGCCTGCGATGGAGGCCCGACTGGCTACGGCTGGCGGTCGACCCGCTGCTGAAAGCGGCCGAAGATCATGCGGCCGGCGCTGGTTTGCAGCACGCTGGTGACCGAAATGCGAACTGTCTTTTGGATGTGGTCCCGACCGCCTTCGACGACGATCATCGTGCCGTCCTCGAGGTAGCCCACGCCCTGGCCATCTTCCTCGCCCGCCTTGACGATTCGCACCTCGACCTCTTCGCCCGGCAGGAACACGGGCTTGAGGGCGTTGGCGATGTCGTTCAGGTTGATCACCGGCACGTTGTGCAGCCGGGCGACCTTGTTGAGGTTGTAGTCGCCGGTGACGACTTTGCCCTCGAGATGCTTGGCCAACAGCACCAGCTTCATGTCGACCGGCTGGCCGGTCATCTCCGGCAGTTCGCGATCGTAGATCTTGAGATCAACCGCTTCGTTGGACCGCAAGCGGTTCAGCACATCCAGCCCGCGGCGGCCTCGGGATCGCCGCAACTTGTCGTTGCTGTCGGCAATCCCTTGCAACTCGCTCAGCACAAATCGCGGCATCAGCAACTGGCTGTCCAGGATGTTGGTCTCCACGACGTCGGCGATCCGGCCGTCGATCACCACGCTGGTGTCCAGGATGTACGGTTTGAGGCCCTTTACTTCCTTAGCGAATTCCACATAGGGAATCACGAAGCGGAAGTCGTCCTTGGTTTGCAGAAGCAAGCTGACGCAAATGTACGAGAACGTGACGCTGAGCATCAGCTGAATTGGCGCCTTGTAAACGCTGACCTTGCCGGGAGAGTCCAAGAACGGCTCAATCGCCAGCGAGACCAGGTAGCTCAACAACACGCCAACGAGGATGCCCACATAGACGCACGAAATCAGTTCGATGCGCTTGTGACGAATGGCGACGTCGAGGCCGATGGTGAGGGCGGCCGCCAACAGAATCCCCGCGAAAATCCAGATGGAGGAGATCTCCAGCGTGCGGCTGAGCGGGCTGTTGATAATGGTAAAGCCCGCGCCGGCCGAAACGACCAGGAAGACCACGCGTAGAATCCAAAGAGCCATTGTTGAATCGATCGAGCAGTTTGGGGCGGCCGAGGAAGGTAGGCCCGTCCACCGGGCCTCACAAGGGTCGCCTGCGATGGAGGCCCGACCCGTCCAATGCGGCGGATCTCTGCATTTTACACAGAGTCGGCCCCCCAGCTAGGAGTACTGAGGAGTCATTCGACTTCCGGGGCAATCACCGGCCCGAGAAATCGCTCCTCGGTCCTCAGCCTGCGGCACCCGCTGCAGCCGTGGCGGCATTCCGGCAGTTCTTTGGAATCGTATAGGGAATATTCGTCAGCTCCACGTCGCGAATGTCCTCGAGCCGTAGCACCTGTCGATTTCGCTCGCGTGGGTTGCGGCCAACCACCCACCAGCTCGAGTCACTCACCTCGATTAAATAGGGTGCGAACCGGATCACTTCAAGTCGCTGGGCCGGGCGTTCCAACGCCACCTGAATATGCACCGAACGCCCCACGGCGACCATGATCCGCTGAAGCAGATCCGACATCTCCTTGCTGGCCTTGGAGGGTCGCACGCGACAACAGTTGATGATTCGCTGGATCGGCAGCCGCACTTCGGCGGGGTAGGGGCCCAGCAGTCGCGACATGGACTCTCGCACCGATGCCTCGAAATCCGCGGACATCGAGGAAAACGCCGAAAGATGCGAGGTGATCAGCAGCCGCGTTAAATCTTCGGGCTCGAGCCGTAGCGGAGCGATTTCACGGTGGGTTTTGACCCGGTAGGCGTCCTGCCGCTCGTCAAAGATCACGTCGATCCCGGCTGCGCGAATCAATTTCAGGTCTCGGTAGATCGTGCGGCGGCTGACCTTCAGCCGATTAGCGAGCTCGCGGGCATTGAAGCTGGGGCCGGCTTGGAGACAACTGAGAATTCGCAACGCCCGCGAGTGTCTGCTGACCACGGAATTGACGGCTTTCATCGTGCTTCATCCTGCATTCGACTCAAGGAGGTGCCAGCGGCGGAGCTTCCGGATGTGCCCCGCGCCACGGTCGGCCCAACCCCGGATGGAGTGGGGTTGGGCCTCTTGATCCATCACCGCAACGGCGAACAGCCCCTCAAGAATTTGCGCAAATCTCGCCGCGGGCGTATTTCACGCAATATTCTTATGATCGTAAATTGTTTTGCAGAAACGACTTGTGGCAATCGTGCAGATTTTACAGGGATTTCCCGCCCGGTTTTGCGGCCAAAGCGCGACCTATAAGGTTGGCCGCGTCCTACCAAGGGCCACGTGCCACACACCTGAAACAACGTTAGGGGCAGAACACTTTGAGTTGGGGAGTTGCTCCGTGAGCTCCTCTCGCATCAAAGTGTGGCGTTGTTTCAGGTGTTTTCTTTGCGTCGCGCCCTTGCAGCACCGCAGCTTCTCTTGTGTGACTTAGGCGAAACTGGTACCTGATCGCTCTGTTGTTCTGCGATCCTCTCCGCCACGGACGGCGTCGTGTTTGCTCGCTCAGCCGAACCTGCCATCCCCAAATCGCTGCCGGCATTCTTGGCCGTGTGGGTGGTGGCGTGCGTGTGTGGTCTGAGCGGCTGTCGAGCCATCCAGTCACCTCAACTGGAATTGCCGTCGAATCAGCGCGATTGGCGACCCGAACTCGCCACCTTGGCAACCGCGGAGTTTCACGACGATGAGACGATCACGGTCCGCAACATTCGCAACTGCTCGTACTTCACCGAGGACATTTACGTCGTCAATCACTACGACAAGACGTTTGACCTCAACCGCATCCGGGCCGTCGACTTCATTGTTGTGCCGTTTAAACTCACGCCGAGCCTCGCTCACACCATGTTGAGTTTCGAGTTTGCCGGAGACGACTCGCCGGCGACGCCCACCTCAAGCTCGCCGCTGGGCCCGATTGCGGGCAAGACGGAACACCTGGCTGTCTCGGTCGAGGCGCGGCTGGAGAACAACGAAAGTTACTCGCCGATCAAAGGCAAGTCGAAGCAGTTCGAGCTGATGTATGTGGTCGCCGACGAGCGAGATGTGCTGCGTCTGAGGACGGAGCACCGCGACGTGGATGTCTATGTCTACCGCATTCGCACGTCGCCCGAGCGGGTCCGCAACCTGTTTGTGGATGTCATGCAGCGGGCCAACCACATCGCGGAGAACCCGGAGTTTTACGACACGATCTCCAACAATTGCACCAACAACATCGTCCGCCATATCAATAAGCTGCACCCCGGTCGGGTCCCTTGGGACCCGCGCACCCTGTTGCCCGGCTTGAGCGACCGGCTGGCGTATGATCTGGGACTGCTCGACACCAGCAAGCCGTTTGACGAGCTCAAGCAGGCGGCTCACATCAACGAGGCCGCCAAACGAGCGGCCAATCTGCCGGAATTCTCGGACGTCATCCGCCGCTGATCGTAGTGCAGGCTGCCAGCCCGCAACCTGCGTCCAGAATCATAAACTCACACAGGCTGGCAGCCGGTGTACGGATGGATGTTTGCATTGGCGATCGATGCGCGCCACAATACCATCCCACACCGATGGGGTGTCCATATGGATGATCGATCAAATCTCCGCCGGACTCGTCCGGGGCAAAGGAGCCACCACATGCAGGCGCGTTTCGTAGCTACCACAGCCATGGTGTTGTTGATTGCCACCGCCGCGACGGGCTGGAGCCAATCTCGCGATGCGATCGATCGACAGCAGGGCGAATCGGCCCATCGGTCGCAATACGTTTGGGGCCTGCTGGCGATCCATCCGGCGAGTCGCGAGCCGTTGCCGCTGGCGATTTATGACCTGCGCAGTTCGGCGGATCTCGCTGCTTTGATCCTGCGCAACCACGGTTTGGGGTCGCGAATCGTGCCGGCTCATTTGTCTGCCGCTCAGTTGGCGACTCAAAACCAGTTGGCTGCCCAAGGTCGCGGGCGACTTGAGCTACTGCTGGGTTCGACTCGCACGCAATTGTTGCAAAACGAATTCGTCGCCCGCGGACTCGTGGATGGAGTCGTTGTTCCCGTGGCACAGGCCGTTGTTCCCGTGGCACCGGCCGTGATTCCCGGACGCCGGAATCCCATTCTGGATGGTGGGTTTGATCCTCGTCGACAACAGATCATCGAGCAAGGAGGATTCAACCCCGCTCGCCAGCAACTGATCCAAGAGCAGGGTTTCAGCCAGGCTCGGCGGGACACCATTAACAACGCCGGGTTTAGCCAGTCTCGACGAGACACCATCAACAACGCCGGGTTTGGCCGACCGACTCCGCCCGTCGTTCGCCCCGCCCCTGTGTCACCCAAGGGGACCTTCGGCACGCAGCCCGGGCAACAGCAATCGCGCACGCGTGGATTTAACACTCAGTAGGCCGAACGCCTGCCTACTCGGAATCCGTGGCGGCTGATCGTTTGTACGTTTGTTTGAGGGCGCGCTCCCGAGTAAACTCGGAGTCTTTCTCCGCCCTCTTCGACCAGTTTTCCACGGGCCACCACATCATGCATCTCGGGCGTTGCTTTGCGCTGATTGGAACGTTTGTCATCGGCGCTGTACTCGTGGGCTCGCTGGCCGCACAACCACCCACGTCACCCGCAGCGGCTGACCCGACGACGACAAGCAGCGCAGCCGAGGTGGACACACCTGCGGGCGACGCTGCGGGCGACGTGCCGGGAGACACTGAGGCAGCTGCCGAGGCGGGGGACTCCAAGTCCGACGTTGTCTTGCCGCTGGTCACCTTGGCGGTGGGCATCGGCATCGTCTTGGGCGCAATCATCGTGCTCAAGGTCAACGCCTTCATCGCGTTGATCACTGCCGCAATTGCCGTCAGCTTGCTGGCGCCGACTCCGTGGGAGTCGAAGATCTCGCAAGTGGCCAAGGCGTTCGGGTCGACGGCGGGGGGCATTGGCATCGTGATCGCCTTGGCCGCCGTGATTGGCAAATGCATGCTGGACAGTGGCGCCGCGGATCGCATTGTCCGCGCCTTTGTGAATTTGATGGGAGAGAAGCGAGCGCCGCTGGCGTTGATGGGCAGTGGTTACGTGCTGGCCGTGCCGGTGTTCTTCGACACGGTCTTCTATCTGCTCGTGCCGCTGGCCCGGTCGCTGCACCGCCGCACCGGCAAACAATATCTGATGTACATTCTCGCGATCGGCGCCGGCGGCGCGCTGACGCATTCGCTGGTGCCGCCGACACCGGGGCCGCTGTTGATGGCGTCCACGCTGAACGTCGACCTCGGACTAATGATCATGATCGGCGCGCTGGTCGCTTTGCCAGCCGCCTTCGCCGGCGTGCTATTCGCCAGCGTCGCCGATCGCATCATGAAGACTCCGATGCGGCCGCTGAGCGGCGATCCCGAGCCCGAGCCGCTCAAGGACGAAGAGCTGCCCTCGCTGGTGATCTCGCTGACGCCGGTGCTGCTGCCCGTGCTGATGATCTCCGTCAACACGGTGCTCACCACCATTGCGGACCTCAATTCCAAGGCGCCGATCGTCGCCGCAGACGTGCAGGATTGGAGTCGATTGCAAACAGCGCTGGCGTCAAGCGAGGGAGTCGGCGCCCACTTGCGAAGCAAACTCGCGACCGAGCAGCAGGCCGCGCTGCTGGGCGGCACGTTGGACGAGCCGCAACAGACCGCGGTGCTCGACGACCTCAACCGGCTGATCACGGGGCGGGGCAAAGTCTATGACGATGCCGCATTCCTGGGCACGCCTTTGTCGGCAACCGCGAAAGATTTGCTAGGCGCCGACCAAACGAGGATGCGACAGGCGGTCCGCGAACGGATGAACCGCCAGCTGATTGTCGACGCTGTCGGAGCTGACGTCGTCGCGCCGCAAGATTGGCTGACCTCCCAACGCAAGGCAGCGAACTGGTCGGACCTGTTTGGAAATCCCAATCTTGCCTTGCTGCTTTCCACGTTGATCGCCATGTGGACGCTGGCCAAACAACGCGGCATGGGCCGCGCCGAACTCGCGGGGGTCGTGGAGACCGCTTTGATGAGCGGCGGTGTGATTATTCTGATCACCGCCGGCGGCGGCGCATTCGGGGGCATGCTGCAAGAGGCCAAGATCGGTGACGCAATTCAGACACTCTTTGAGACGGATTCCGGAGATGTCAGTGGCAAGGGAACGGTCTTCTACCTGTCACTGGGATTCGCCATCGCCGCCGTGCTCAAGATCGCTCAGGGCTCCGGCACTGTGTCGATGATTGTCGGCGCCAGCATGATGGCGGCGATCGTCGACCCGACGCAACTGGGCTGCAACATGGTCTATCTGGCCACTGCCATTGGCGCGGGCTCGCTGATGGGCTCTTGGATGAACGACAGCGGCTTCTGGATCTTCGCCAAGATGGGCGGACTCACCGAGGCCGAGGCGCTGAAAAGTTGGACGCTGATGCTCGCCTTTCTCGGCGTGATCAGTTTCGGAGTCACCTTGTTGCTCGCCAAATTCTTGCCGCTTATGCCTGCGGTCAGTTGAGCCGAGTCATGGCAAACTCACCTCCATCGCCAAGCGGATTGTCCCATCAGACTCGGGAACCAACCGTTTGGCGCGGGTGTTTCACCTGGACGTTGATCCTGAGCACGGCCGCGGTGCTGTTTTTCGTCAACGGTGTTGTGATCGGAATGATCCACGCCAAATTTGCTCCCGATGGCCCGAGCCTGCTCAGGGAGGCCAAAGTCGTTCAAATTCTGATGTTCACCGGTCCGCTCTTGCTGCTGGTCATTCAGTGGTGGCTGTTCGATCTCATGAGCGACTGGCTGAGCCGTCTTGTCCGCCGCTGAGGAAATTGGCGGACGGAGAATCGTTGGCCATATCGCTGGCCATATCGCGGCAGCGTGCACCTTGCAGTGGAAAACTTGTTGATAATTGCTGGCTCAGCGATTTCTTCGCGTCTTGGCGACTTGGCGTGAGAAAGCTCCTTGCATTCCACGGGTTTCGGGCCGCGAAAAAGGCTCACACAAAGACGCGAAGTCGCCAAGAGTGTGAACTGGTCAATTTGCGGTGAATCTCGAGGTTCAGACGACAGCATTGGCGAAACCGCCAAGCCACGATCTAGCTGGGGCGTCCCATGAACTGAGGACTAGTCCATTCTGGCATCCATTCCTAGAATGGTAATTCTGTCCATTTTCCTCTTTGAATCGTGAGTTCGCCATGTCCACCTCCCAACCCCTCGACACACAACTACTGACTGGAGCTGACATTCTGGTCAAGTCGTTGGTAGACCACGGGGTGGAGGTGCTGTTTGCCTACCCGGGGGGATGCAGCATGCCCCTGCATCAGGCATTGACTCGGTACAAAGACCGCCTGCGCACGATTCTGCCGCGACACGAACAGGGCGGCACCTTCGCCGCTCAGGGATACGCACGCTCCACGGGCAGGCCCGGCGTCTGCATGGCGACCAGCGGTCCGGGCGCGACGAACCTGGTGACGGGCATTGCGGACGCGAAGCTCGACAGCATCCCGTTGATTTGCATCACGGGTCAGGTCCCCACCGCCATGATCGGCTCGGACGCGTTTCAGGAGACGCCGATTGTCGAGGTCTGCCGAGGCATTACCAAGCATCACTATTTGGTGACGGACATTCATGATCTGCCCCGGATCATGAAGGAGGCGTTCCACATTGCCACCTCCGGCCGACCGGGACCGGTGTTGGTCGACTTGCCGAAGGACGTCCAGGTTAGCAGCCTGAACATCGACCACGATCCACCGATGCAGCTGCCCGGCTACGACTCCAACCCGCCGCTGGCGGCCACGGAGCAGATCAAGCAGGTTGCGGCCGCAATCAAGCGCGCCAAGCGTCCGCTGATCTATTGCGGTGGTGGCGTGATTGCGGGCGAGGCCTCACAGGATCTGAGGACATTCGTCGAACGTACGGGAATGCCGGTGACCATGACGGTGATGGGTCTGGGCGCGTTCCCGTCGGACCATCCCCTGTGTCTGGATATGCTGGGCATGCACGGCGCCGTCTACGCCAATTGGGCGATCCGCGATTGCGACTTGTTGCTGGCGCTCGGCGTGCGGTTCGACGATCGCGTGACCGGCAAGTTCGAAGAGTTCGCCAAGCACGCCAAGATCGTCCACATCGACATCGACGCGTCCGAGTTGAACAAGAACAAGGAAGCCCATATTCCGATCTGCAGCGACGTCAAATTCGCGCTCAGTGAGCTGAACAAGGTGGTCGACAAGAAGGAAGACATCGGCGATTGGGTGAGCCAGGTGCAGACTTGGAAGCGGCAGCATCCCTTCCGCTACGACGCGGAGTTCGACGGAATTCTGCAGCAGCATGCCATCGCCACGTTGTCGGATCTCACGAAGGACATGAACACCTATGTCACGGTGGGCGTCGGCCAGCACCAGATGTGGGCTGCTCAGTTCTTCAAGTTCCGCCGACCTCGCACCTGGATGTCCAGCTCCGGATTGGGCACGATGGGCTTCGGACTGCCGGCCGCCATGGGCGTGCAGGCCGCGCATCCGGACGCGTTGGTGATCGACATCGACGGTGACGGCAGTTTCCAGATGAACATCCAAGAGCTGGCAGCGTGCTTTTGCGAGAAGCTGCCCGTGAAGGTGCTGCTGTTGAACAACCAGCACCTCGGCATGGTCGTCCAGTGGGAGGACCGCTTTATGGCTGGCAACCGCGCTCACACATATCTCGGTCCGATCGAGCATGCCGAAGCGACGGGGCAAGGGCAAAGCCGCTACGCCGAGCAACGCTATCCAGACTTTGTCAAAATTGCCCAGGGCTACGGCTGCGGCGCCGCTTCGGTCAGCAAAAAGTCGGATCTCGTGGGCGCCCTGGAAGAAATGATCCACTACGACGGCCCGTTCGTCTTGGACGTGGAAGTGCCTTACCAAGAGCACGTGTTGCCGATGATCCCCTCGGGGCACACCGTCGACGATATGATCATGGAGTGATCGCCTCTTGGTCTGAAAGGTCTCCCATGGCTTTATGCCCGTTTCGCGCGCAAGTTGTCTTGGCGGCACTGGCGGCGGTGCTCGTGGTTGGTTCCGGTTCCCGAGCCGACGATGCGCGACCGAACATTCTGTTCTGCATCGCCGATGACGCCTCCTTCCCGCACATGGGCGCCTATGGCTGCTCGTGGGTCGAGACGCCCGCCTTTGATCGCGTCGCCCGCGAAGGCCTGCTGTTCCAGCGCGCCTATACGCCCAACGCCAAGTGCGCCCCTTCGCGAGCTTGCATTCTCACGGGCCGCAACTCCTGGCAGTTAAAAGAGGCCTGCAACCACTGGTGCTTCTTCCCGCCCGAGTTCAAGTCGTATGTCGAGGCGCTGGAAGCGCACGGTTACACGGTCGGCAAGACCGGCAAGGGCTGGGCCCCGGGCATTGCGGAAGATGCTGCCGGGAAACGACGACAGCTGACCGGCAAGCCGTTCGATCAACGCAAGCAACAGCCGCCCGCTCAAGCAATCTCCAACTTGGACTATGCGGGCAACTTTGAAGCGTTCCTCGAGGAGGCGCCGGATGGGCAGCCCTGGTGTTTCTGGTACGGAGGATTCGAGCCGCATCGGGCATACGAGTACGGCGCCGGAGTCAACAAGGGCGGCAAGAAGCTCGAGGCGATCGAGCAAGTCTACAAGTTCTGGCCCGACAGCGAGCAGACTCGCACGGATCTGTTGGACTATGCGTTCGAGATCGAGCACTTTGACCGGCATCTCGGCCGAATGCTGAACGCGTTGGAAAAGTCCGGACAGTTGGACAACACGCTCGTTGTCGTCACCGCCGACAACGGCATGCCGTTCCCGCGCATCAAAGGGCAAGAGTACGAACTGTCGAATCACCTCCCGCTGGCAATTCGTTGGGGCAAGGGCATCCATAAGCCGGGCCGCCGCATCGACGACCTGGTCAGCTTCATCGACTTTGCGCCCACGTTTCTGGAACTGGCCGGCATCAAGGCCGCCGCTGCCGGCATGGCGCCGATCACGGGCCGTAGCCTGACCAATATCTTTGCCTCCGACCGCGAGGGCCAAGTCGATGCTGCTCGAGATCACGTGTTGATCGGCAAAGAGCGGCACGACATCGGACGCCCCAACGACAACGGCTATCCGATCCGCGGCATCGTCAAAGACAACTACCTGCTGCTTTTGAACTACGCCACCAACCGCTGGCCCGCGGGCGACCCGGTCACTGGTTACTTGAATTGCGACGCCAGCCCCACCAAGTCGCAGATCCTCGACTTGCGACGATCCAGCACCAACGAGCTCTATTGGCGGTTGTGTTTTGGCAAGCGTCCCGACGTCGAGTTGTACAAGATCGACGACGACCCCGAGTGCTTCAACAACCTCGCAACGACAACCGATCCCGCCATCGCTGCGCGACAAGAGTCGATGCGGAAGGAGTTGCTGGCAGCATTGACCGCTCAGCAGGATCCTCGGATTGTGGGCGACGGCGCGATTTTCGATCGCTACCCCTACGCGGAGGCCAAGTCCCGCAACTTCTATGATCGCTATTTGGCGGGCGAGCCGCTGCGGGCGGGATGGGTGTCCGAGACGGACTTTGAACCCAAAGGCCTGCCGAAGACGATCGGCAAGGTCTTCCGAGACGATCCGGCCATTGATGAGTTGTTGCCTAAGGACGTCGAGATCGAAGTGTTGGCGGGCGGGTTCGAGTGGTCGGAAGGTCCCGTCTGGGTGCCGGACATGCAGCGGCTGCTGTTTTGCGACATTCCCCGCAATCACATTTTGCAGTGGCAGCCGCCGGCCAACGGGGCCGCTCAAGCCCCGGCGACCGTGTATCTCGAAAAGTCGGGGTATACGGGATCCGAGCCGTTCACGGGCCCCGAGCCCGGCTCCAACGGGCTCGCGCTGGATTCCGAGGGCCGCTTGATCCTGTGCTGTCATGGCGACCGCGCCATCAAGCGACGTGAAAAGGACGGCAAGCTAACCGTATTGGCCTCGCACTTCGAAGGCAAACGACTGAACAGTCCCAACGACTTGGTCTTCCATCGCAACGGCGACCTGTATTTCACCGATCCGCCGTACGGGTTGCCCAAACGATTCGAAGATCCCGCTCGCGAACTCGACTACTGCGGCGTTTATCGGCTCCGACCCAACGGCGAGTTGCAACTGCTCACCAAACAGGTCACACGGCCCAACGGCATCGGACTCAGCCCCGATCAGAAGACGCTGTACGTCGCGCAATCGGACCGATCCGCGTACTTGTGGTGGAAGTTCCCCGTCCGCGACGACGGCTCGCTCGGCGAGGGCGAGGTGTTCTTTGACGCGCGTCCCTGGGCCGGCACTCGCATCGGTGGCTGCGATGGCATGGCGATTGATGTGCATGGCAATTTGTGGGCGACCGGTCCCGGCGGAGTGCTGATCTTCCGTCCCGATGGCAAGCTGCTGGGGCGTTTGGGAACTGGCCAACGGACGGCCAACTGTTGCTTCGGCGGGCCCGACAAAAGCGTGCTCTACATCACCGCCGACATGTACTTATGCCGAGTCAAAACGCTGACCCGAGGACTTTGAGGACCGAGTCTGACAGGCGTTTGTCGCACCGATCTTAAGTGCTTTCAAAATAAGGGGTTAGAATCCGTCTTTTTTGACCGTCAGGGGTCGCGAAGAGGACCCGAAAACGATACAATTCGGTGTTGTTTTGACGGTCGGTTTCGGACGGAGTCATAGGTGGTCTCTGGCGTGTTTTCCATCGCATTCGATGCTGTCGACGCGGCGACGCCGTTGCGACAATTCATTGGCGGCGAGGAAAATCTGTTGGTCCAAACGGCCTGCCACGATTCGCTGAGCGAATCGCCACGATTTTCTCCCTTGGTTTTCTTTGGGCCGCCGGGAACCGGCAAATCGCTGCTGGCGGAAGGACTGTTGCGAACGTGGTCCAGCCGTCGCCAGGGCGACGAGGCCCAGGTCACCGCGATCACCGGAGCCGACTTCGCTCGCGCCTACTCACACGCAGTGCAAACCGACTCGCTCGACGACCTGCGCGAACGGTGGCGGCACTCTCGACGATTCTTCATTGATGACGTCCAGACGCTTGCGACGAAGTCCGCGGCGCAGCATGAGCTCGCACAACTGATCGACGAACTGTCGGAACGCAACGTGGTTGTGCTGGCCACCATGTCCACGCTTCCCTCCGAAGCAGACGGGCTAGCGACATCCTTGGTCAGTCGGCTCTCGGGCGGCCTGACCGTGCCGGTGGCGCCGCCGGGACGGGATGCTCGACGCCATATCGCCGGGGAGTTGGCCAGGCTCTACGACCTCGACATGAGCGAGGACTCGATCGACCTGTTGGTGGACGGTGATCCTTCGCCGTTTGCGACGGCGCCCGAGCTGCAACATGCGCTGTCGCAATTGATGTTGTTGTCGGAGCAACGGCATCAACCGATCACTCCCGCCCTGGTTCGAACGATGTTGGAGTCGACTCCGCCAGAGCAGCCGAGCTTGCGAACGATCTGCCAAATCACCGCCAAGCACTTTCAAGTCAAGTCAGCCGATCTCCGAGGCAGTTCGCGACGGCAAAGCATCGCTCATGCTCGTAGCGTGGCCATGTACCTCTGCCGCGAGCTGACGGACTCAAGCTTCGAGCAGATTGGCAAGTTTTTCGGCAAGCGTGACCACACGACCGTGATGCATGCCTGCCGACAGGCAGTCCGCCGCCGCGCAAAAGATGTCGCAGTGGATGCCGACTGCACGTTGTTATTGAAGAAGTTAACCGGCGCTGGTTGAGCCAACCAATGCCGGCCATGCGTCGTTTGGAATTCCCAGTGCGGCTCGTTGGCCAAAACCGTTCATCGCTTTGCTTGACCTGGCTCCGGCGAACGATCGAGACAGATGTGGACAAGTCGTGATTCACGGAAGACAACTTGTGACTAAAAAGCGACTTTTCGACACGATTGCCGAGACTGCCGCCAAGCCGCAAAACGAGGCACATTCCGTCAACATGCTCATGCACGGTGAAGCAACAGCTTTTCCACTCGTCAGGCAAAATCGCAAGTGCCCTCCAGTGCTTGATTTCGCTTAAGCCAAACGCGGTTATCGACGATCGACGCGTCCAGATTACTGTTATTACTGAAAAACAATTTAGTTAAAGGAATGGAGATCACTCGAACTCTCGCCTTCAAGCGCATCACTCGGCGCCAGCCGCTTTAGATCACAAGACACAGCTTGAAGAACACCGAGCGAGATGAGTAAGCGATCTCTCTGTTGGAGCAACCATGAAAATCTCCTGTAATCGCGAAAAGCTGTTAGCAGCTTTTCAGATTGCCGCGTCCGTGGCGCCGTCACGGAGCCCGAAGCCGATTTTGCAGAACGTCAAGCTCGACGTGACGGACCGTGGCGCCGTGATGATGGCGACCGATATGGAAGTCGGCATTCGCGTCAATGTCGACGGGATCGAGGTCCGCACTCCGGGCTCGGTGGTGTTGCCTGTCGACCGCTTTGGCTCGATCCTTCGCGAGAGCTCGGATGAGACGCTGCAGATCGAGGCGTTGGAGAACGGCACGATCGTCCGTGGCGATCGCAGCAAGTTTCAGCTGACGGCGATGAACCCGGAGGAGTTTCCTTCGGTGGCCGGGTTTGGCGAGACCAAGTTTCATAGGGTGCAGGCAAGGCTGCTCAAGGAGTTGATTCGGCGGACGTTGTTCGCGGTCGACACCGAGAGCGGGCGGTTCGCCTTGTCGGGCGTGCTGCTGGAAATGAGTGACAAGCAGATGATTGCCGTGGGCAGTGACGGTCGACGGCTGGCGAAGATGGAGGGTCCGGCTGAGTCGATCGAGGGGCACGCCACCAGCCCAGACTCGCCGACGATCGTGCCGGCACGCGCCATGCAATTGATTGAGCGGGCCCTCACCGATGGCGAGGAGATGATCGACATCGCGGCCCGGCAAAACGATCTGCTCGTTCGCTCGCCGCGGTTCGAAGTTTATAGCCGTTTGGTGGAGGGTAAATTTCCTCGCTGGCGGGATGTCATTCCCCATCGCGATCACTCGATGAGAGTCGCCATTCAGGCGGGGCCGCTGCACGCATCGGTGCGACAGGCCGCGATCGTGGCCGACAGTGAGAGCCGCGGCGTCGACTTCGCGTTCGGCAAAGGCACGTTGGTGATTCAGGGAGCCAGCGACAGCGCTGGCGAATCGCGAATCGAACTGCCGATCGCCTACGATGGCGACGAGGTCACGGCGACGCTCGACTTTCGCTACGTCGCGGAGTTCCTCAAGGCGTTGGAACTTGAGAAGAACGCCACCTTGGACGTCGCGGATTCCGAATCCGCGGCGCTGTTCACGACGGATGATGGCTATGCGTATGTCGTGATGCCGTTGTCCAAGCCGCGATGACAACGCATCACTTCTCGAGAGTTTGTCGCGTGGACCGGTATGAACAAAAAGATCTGGAAAACCTCCAGCAGGATTTGGAGCGGCGACAGATCCGTCCGCGGGGCCCGGTGCGAGCTCGCGAGGTGCTGAATCAGTTGTTGGCCCGACGCGGGTACACGCAGCGACGCGCGGGTCAGGACCGCGAGCGACTTTGGAAGGAGGCGGTCGGCGAGCCACTCGCCTCGCACAGCCGGGCGGTCAAGTTGAGCCGAGGAGTGCTGATTGTGATGGTTCGCAACTCGGCGATCCATCAGGAGCTGGCGTTTATGCAGGCCGAGCTGCTGCGAAAGCTTTCGGCGGCCAACCCCGACATGAAGCTGAAGTCATTGCGGTTTCAAGTGGGCGCCATTGATTGACCAGGGGAAACCCGAAGCGTAAGCGAGGGATCGGATTCGCGAATCCGACACACCTGCAAAGGAAACCCGAAGCGTAAGCGAGGGATCGGACTGGCGAATCCGGCACACCTGCAAATGGAAACTCGAATTGGCTTTGCGGCCAGAATCAAGGAAACGGTATGAGCGACGGCAAGAGCGACGAGAAGAAATACGACGAGGCCAATCTGCAGCACCTCTCCGACTTGGAGCACGTGCGCGAGCGGCCCAGCATGTACATCGGCGACACCGGCGAGCGCGGGCTGCATCACTTGGTCTCCGAGGTCGTCGACAATTCCATTGACGAGGCGATGGCGGGCCACGCAAAGAACGTGACGGTCACCGTCAACACGGATGGGTCGGTGACGGTCGAGGACGACGGCCGCGGAATCCCCGTGGGTCGGCATGATCAGTTGTCGGCCGAGATGGATCGCGATGTGTCGACGCTGGAAGGCGTGATGACCGTGCTCAAGTTCGGCGGCAAATTCGACAAAGGCGCCTACCAGACCTCGGGCGGCCTGCACGGTGTCGGCGTGACGGTCGTCAACTTTCTCTCGCAGTGGTGCAACGTCCAAGTCTGCCGAGACGGACACATCTTCGAGCAGGAGTACGAGCGTGGCGTGCCTACGTCCGCCGTCGAGCAAGTTGGCGATACGAAGCGCACCGGCACCAAGACGACCTTCAAGCCGGATGGGCAGATTTTCTCGACCACTCGCTTCGTCTACGACAAGCTGCACAAGCGGCTGCAAGAGCTCGCGTTTTTGAATCGCGGCGTGCGGATCAAGTACCACGACGAGCGGAATGGCGAAGGCGACGAGTTCTTCTACGAGCGCGGGATCATCGAGTTTGTCGAGTACTTGAATCGCGCCAGCGAGGCATTGCATCCGGATGTGATCTATCTGGAGGGCGAGCAGGAGGGCGTCTCGTACGAAATCGCCGTGCAGTACTCGTCGGAGCTGACCGAAAACCTGCACTCGTACGTCAACAACATCCACACGATCGAGGGCGGCACGCATGTGTCCGGCTTCCGCTCGGCCCTGACGCGGTCGCTGAACAACTACGGCAAGAGCGCCAACATGTTCCCCAAGGACATGGTTCCCACCGGCGAGGATTTTCGCGAGGGCGTTACCGTCGTGATCTCCGTCCGCGTGCCGCATCCGCAGTTCGAGGGCCAGACCAAGACGAAGCTCGGCAATCGCGAGGTCGAGAGCATTCTCAACTCCGCCTTTGGCGAGTTTCTGAACAAGTATCTCGAGGAGAACCCTCGCAGCGCCAAGCAGGTCATTCGCAAGGGCGTGCAGGCGATGGAGGCCCGCGAGGCGGCCCGCAAGGCTCGCGACCTGGTTCGGCGCAAATCGAACCTGACCGGCGGCGGACTGCCCGGCAAGCTGCGTGATTGCAGCAGCAAGGATCGCGATCGCTGTGAGCTGTACCTCGTCGAGGGTGACTCGGCCGGCGGCTCCGCCGAGGGCGGTCGGCTGCGAGAGTATCAGGCGATCTTGCCGTTGCGGGGCAAGATCATCAATGCCTACAAGTCGCGCGACGACAAAGTGCTCGCCAACGAGGAAGTGCAGAGCATGATCTTCGCGATCAAGTGCGGCATTGGCGACGAGCAGGATCTTTCCAAGCTCCGTTACGACAAGGTGATCATCATGACGGACGCCGACGTCGACGGATCACACATTCGGACGCTGTTGCTGTGCTTCTTCTACCGGCAGATGTACGAGCTGGTGCAGAAGGGACACGTTTATGTCGCATGCCCGCCGCTGTTCCGAGTGCAAGTTGGCAAGGGCGCCAAAATGGAGACCTACTACGTCCAGACTGATCAGGAGATGCGGCGCCAGCTGATGGACAAAGGTCTTGCAGGCGCTTCGTTTCACACCGGCGAGGAAGTGATTGAAGGCGAGCGAATGCAGCAGCTCACCAAGATTCTGGCCGACATGGAGGACGCGCTGCTCGACCTCGAGCGTCGCGGCATCTCGTTGAAGATTCATGCCGAGCGGTCCGACGAGAATGGGGACCTGCCTCGATTCCACGTCTTTGTCGGACAGTCGGACTACTGGTTCCACACGAAGCAGCAATACGACGCGTTTCTTAAAGAGCAAGCCGCGGCCGGCAAAAAGTTGCGATTGGCAGGCGAGGACGACGACGTCGAGGAAACGGACGACAGCGGCACACCGTTCACGGAAGTCGTGATCATGGAGTTGCTCGAGGTCCGCAGCATCAATCAGGGACTGCGTGAGTTGCGGCTGTTTGGCTTCGACATCCAGGCGCTGATTCCTCAAGAGCGGACCGGCATTCAAGAGGCTCGCTACGAAATGATCCGCGGCGAAACTCGCACTGCCTTGGAGGACCTCCGCGGCCTGGCGCCGGCCATTCGCGATGCCGGCGAGAAGATACTCCACGTGACTCGCTTTAAAGGCCTGGGCGAAATGAACGCCGAGGAGCTGCGAGAAACGACACTCGATCCCGCCAATCGCACGTTGATGAAGGTCACCATGAACGACGCCGGCGCCGCCGACGAAATGTTCCGCGTGCTGATGGGCGACAAGGTTGAGCCCCGCCGCGAATACATTGAGAAGCATGCCCAAGACGTCAAGAACCTGGACGTCTAAGGATCGAGGGAAAAATAACTTCCTGAATTGCGGATTGGCACTTGGATGTTTTCAGCTGCGACTTGGTCCGAAAGCCAATCCGCCGGGGAAATTTGTTTTTCCTGTTCTCCTGAGGATTCGAAGGTAACGCAATGACACGGCAACACCCACTGATTCGGCTCCCACTGCTCGTCGCTGGGCTCGTTCTGCTGCTTGCTCCGCAAGCGGCTGTTCGCGGGGATGACTTGCTGGCGGGCGCAGCCAAGGTTGACATCTCGCATCCCGAGAAAGAGCAGCACGACCCGTTGTTCGCCAAGGCTTTGGTGCTGCATCAAGGCGAGACGACGGTGGCGATTGTGACGGTGGACGCCGTGGCCATCGGTGAGATCGGCTCGATTCGCAACGACTTTTTGCCGAACGTGCGAGCGGCCGTGGAGTCGGAGCTAGGCATCCCGTCGCTGAACGTGATGATCAACGCCAGTCACTGCCACGGCATCGTCTGTCCCGATGTCGAAGCGAGAACGATCAAGGCGATTCGCATGGCCGCGAAGCGGCTGACTCCGGTCAAGATGGGGTCAGGCGCGGGCCACGAGGATCGGATTATGGAGAACCGTCGGCTCAAGTTGAAGAGCGGCAAGGAGGCCGATGTGCGGCATGCCTACGCGTTGCCGCCCGACGAGGAGATTGAGAGCGTCGGTCCGATCGATCCCCAGATCGGCATTCTGCGGCTCGACCGGCGCGACAATGGCCACACCGTGGCCGTGCTCTACAACTTCGCCATGCACCCGATTCAAAGCGTGCCGGGGAACCTGAACACGGCGGACGTCTCGGGAATCGCGTCCACCGTGATCGAGGACAACCTGGATGATGGCGCCGTGGCCTTGTTCGTGCAGGGCTGCGCCGGCGACATCAATCCCATTTCTTACAAGGCCGTCGACCACCCTCGCAGCGCCGTGCCGTTGGGCAACATGCTGGGGCTCAGCGCGCTCAAGGCGGTTCGCAAGGTTGGCACCAAAGCCGACGATCGATTGAAGTTGATCAACGAGACGATAGCGTTGCCGCGAGCGAACCTCGCCGAGCGGATTGTCGCGCTGGAGTCCGAACGAGAGCGGCTGTTGACGTCGCTGTCGGGAACGAGCCTGAATTTGAAGACGTTCCTGCCGTTGGTGGTGAAGTACAACCTGGCGGAGGATTTTCCATCGTACTATTCGCACCGCTACCTGCATGAAGAGCAACTCGGGCGGCAGGATATGCAGCACTTGGACGCCGAGAACCGGCAAAACCTGAAACGCTACATCCAGAACATCCATACGATGGAGCAACTTACGCGGCTGCAGACAAACCTGCGCTTGCTTCGCAAACATCAGGCCGAGTTGGTCGACGGCGGGAAGCGAACGATTGACACGGAAGTAGTCGGGTTGCGAGTCGGTGACTTTGTGCTGGTCACGTTTCCCGGCGAGTTGACGGTTCGCATCGGCCTTGGCATCAAGCAACGGTCGCCTCACCCCAATACGTTCGTAGCGGGCTACACGAACGGTTACATCTACTACGCGCCGACAGCGGAGCAGTTGAAGAACGTCGGCAACGCTCAAGAAGATAGCGACTGCGTGCTCGCCCCGGAGTGGCAGAGCCAGTTCGAGGCGAAGGTTGCCGACGTGCTCGAGCGGCTGTAGCGGCGATGTATTTGCTTTTGCCGCTGTGCTCCAGTGTTCTGGTGGTTTTCGGTCTGACGTTTCTCAAGGAAGCTCAGGAGCGAGGCGCATCAGCGTGGACGGCCACTATTGCCATGTGCTGGGCCTCCGCGGTGATCTTTCCGCTTTTGGTTCTGATGGGCGGCACGATGCAGCCGCTGTCGATGCTCTGGCAACCCGCAGTGATTGGCGGACTGTTTGTCGCGGGCCAGCTGTTCACGCTGTTGGCGGTCAAGTACGGCGACGTCTCGATCGCCGCGCCGGTGCAAGGCGTGAAAGTGCTGCTCGTGCCGGTCGCCATGATCCTGGTGCTCGGCGTGATGCCTTCGGGCGCCGTCTGGATTGCGGCGGTGATCGCGATGTTCGGCATCGCATGCGTGCAAACCAGTGACGCGACGGTGCATCGCGGCAAGGTGCTCACGTCGGTGTTGTTGGCGTTCTTGGGCTCTGTTTCGATGACGATCTTCGACTTGTTGATTCAGAGTTGGGCGCCGGCGTGGCAGGCGGGCTACTTTCTGCCCCTATCCTTCGCCTTTGCCGCGTTGCTCGCCACCGTTCTGCTGTGCCCTTGGATGGACAGCCCCAAAGCAATTCTCGGCAACCGCCACTGGCATGTGCCATTGTTGTTGGGATCGGCGCTGATGGCGTTGCAAGCGATTGGCATGACGTTCACGCTCGCACAATTCGGCGACGCGACGCGAGTCAACATTGTGTACTCGCTGCGGGGCATTTGGGGCGTGGCGATCACTTGGCTGCTGCTTAGCCGCCGTGCCAAACGCGCAGAGATTCCGTATGTCGGGCCGAGCCATCGCGTGATGCGGATGCGGCTGACCGGAGCCGTGTTGATCGGAGTGTCCGTGGTGCTTGCGATCACCGCCGGCAAATAGCCGGGCCAGGTTTCCGCCCATGCTCTCCTTCGCCTGTGGCAACCTGCCGCAGCCAAGCGTCCGCCGGAAGCAGCCATGCGCTGCGACAATGGAACGAAGCGCCAAGAGGAGCCCGCAGGGCGAGTGATTTTCGTGAATTGCTGACAGTCGAACGGAGATTGCCCGCGAGCGGGTCAATATAATGGTCGTTGGTTCGCAAGAATGGATCAGCGCCGTTCAGTGACCTTTAGGATCGAGGGAAAAACAACTTCCCGAATTGCGGATTGGCACTTGGACGTATTCAGCTGCGATTGGTCCGAAAGCCAATCCGCCGGGGGAATTTGTTTTTTCCGTTTTCCTTAGCTTCCTTCAGTGCTCTTTAGCGCTATTTAGCGTCTTCCAGCGCGTCCGCAGTCCAACGGGATCCACCTATGAGTCCGCTTCGCATTTTGTTGTTGTCGGTATTTGTGCTGGCGCCGGGATGGGCGCCGACGGCGCGATCCGAGTACGTGATTGGAACCGTCGCCGGCAACGGCGAGCCGCAGAACAACGGAGATTCGGGGGACGCATTGAAGACGGCCGTCGGCCAGACATTCGGCGTCGAGATTGGCCCTGACGGCGCGCTCTACGTGACGGAGGTGCAGAACCATCGGGTTCGCCGCGTCGATCTGGCGACCGGGCAAATCTCCACCGTCGCCGGCAACGGAAAGAAGGGCTACAGCGGCGACGGAGGCCCGGCGACGGAGGCGTCGATGAACGAGCCGTACGAAGTCCGCTTTGATCGGGACGGCAACATGTTTGTCGTTGAAATGATGAACCACATCGTGCGACGGGTCGACGCGAAGACCAAGGTGATTACGACCGTCGCGGGCACCGGCGAGCTGGGCTATGGCGGCGATGATGGACTCGCGACAAAGGCCCAGTTCAATCGGCCTCACAGCATTGCTCTCGACGACCAAGGCGCCTTGTACATCGCCGACATCGGCAACCATCGCATTCGACGTGTCGACCTGAGCACGGGCCGCGTCGAATCGATTGCTGGCAACGGTGAACGCAAGCTTCCTGTCAATGGGCAAACAGCTCGGGGAAAGCCGATGATCGGTCCACGCGCGTTGACGATTCGCGACAACGTGCTTTGGATCGCGCTTCGCGAAGGTCACAGCGTCTGGAAACTGCCGCTAGATTCCGGTGTGGTCACGCATGTGGCAGGCAGCGGCAAACAGGGCTATCAGAACGCTGACTCCAATCCGTTGACAGCTCAATTCAACGGCCCCAAAGGCATCGATTGCGACGCGTCGGGTCGCGTCTATGTTGTCGATACGGAGAACCAAGTCATCCGCCGCATCGATCCGACTCGTGGCATAGTGGAGACGATCGCCGGCGCAGGCCCGAAGGCGAGAGGTTTCAAGGGCGATGGAGGCGAGGCAACCTCCGCCTGGATGGACCGACCGCACGGCATCTGCCTGGACGACAAAGGGCAGGTCTATATCGGCGACACGAACAACCATCGCGTCCGTCAACTGGTACTACCGGCCAAGTGACTTTGGCCGAGTGATTCCACAGTACTAAATCTTGTGATCGGGGAGCACGACGATGGCAAAGGTGAGAGTCGCAGTGATTGGCGACACCCAGCGCGGCCGCTATGGACACGGGCTGGACACCTGTTGGCTGCAGGTGCCGGAATGTGAAATCGTTGGTGTCGCCGATCCCGATGAGGCAGGCCGCGCTGCCGCAGCCAAGCGGCTCTCGGCTCCCCAAGCGTTCGCCGACTATCGGCAGATGCTCGATAAGACTCGCCCCGAAGTTGTGGCGATCGGCATGCGCTGGCTCGACCGGCATCGCGATATCGCCTTGCAACTCGCGAGGCGTGGCATTCACGTCTATTGCGAGAAACCGATGTGCCGCACCTTGGCGGAGGCGGATGAGATCATCGCGGCCTGCGAGCAGCACGGGACGAAATTCGCTTTGGCGCATCAAACTCGTTATAGCCCGAAGCTGCAGGTCGTCCGCGACATGATCGAAGACGGGCTGTTGGGCGAGATTCTCGAGCTGCGTGGCCGGGGCAAGGAAGATCGCCGCGGCGGTGGCGAGGACCTCTGGGTGCTCGGCAGCCACGTCATGAACCTGATGCATTTTTTTGGCGGCGAGCCCTCTTGGTGCTTTGCCTCTGTGTTGAAAGGCGATGCGCCCATTGCCAAACAAGACGTCGCCGAAGGAAATGAAGGCATTGGGCCTTTGGCGGGCGACAATCTCGCGGCGATGTACGGCATGGACGACGGCGCCTTTGGCTATTTTGCAACGCGGCGAGACGCGGCGGGCGGGCGGTTTGGCCTGACGTTGCATGGCTCCAAAGGCAAAGTGGAAATCCTGACCGGGTTTCTGCCGTCCGTGCAGTTTCTTCCGGATCCGTCTTGGTCACCCGGACGCAGCGGCAAGTCTTGGGTTCCCGTGAGTTCGGCGGGAGTCGGCAAGCCCGAGCCGATGAAGGACGAGAGCCACTCGGCCGGCAATGTGCTCGCCTGCCTCGATCTGCTGGCCGCGATTCGCGAGGACCGCCAACCCGAATGCAGCATGTACGAAGGGCGAGTCACGGTTGAGATGATCGCCGCCGTGTTCGAATCACAGCGACTATCGGCGCCAGTCACTCTGCCGTTGAAAAACCGTGACAACCCCTTGAGGCAACTCTAAGGCATCTTTGAGGTGGTTTGAGGCAACTTGAATTTGCGATTCTCTCATGACGTTTGATTTGGTGACGGTAGGCGGCGGCATCACCGGTTTGTCCGCTGCGCTGCGAATGCAAAGTGAAGCGCCTGGCCAAACACAATTGGTCTTGGAGTCCTCGGACCGCTGCGGCGGAGTGCTCGATACGATCTATCGAGACGGGTACCTCATTGAGCGTGCCGCCGACATGTTCACCACCAAGCTGCCTTGGGCCAAGCAGCTCTGCGAGGAAACCGGCTATGACGACTTGATCACCGTGAATCCCGAGCACCGGCGGGCGTTCTTGATTCGCAACGGGAAACTGACTCCGGTGCCCGAGGGCTTCTCGCTGCTCAAGCCGGTCAAACTTGGCAAGATGCTGTTTGCCCCCTTGCTGAGCGTCGCGGGCAAGTGCCGACTGCTATACGAACGCTTTGTCCCAGCTCGCATGGATGAGTCGGATGAGAGTCTCGCCTCGTTCGCTCAGCGTCGCCTGGGGCGAGAAGTCTACGAGCGGCTCGTGCAGCCCTTGATTGGCGGCATCTATACCGCCGACCCCACCAAGCTCAGCATGCTCGCCACACTGCCGCAGTTTCCGGCCATGGAGCGGCAGTACGGCAGCCTGATTCGCGCCGCAATGAAGGACTCGGATGAGAGCGAAAAACTCGCCAGCGGCGCTCGATACGACCACTTCGTAACTCCGCGGCAAGGCTTTCGGCACTTCATCGACCACCTTGTCTCCAAGCTGCCAGCGGGGACGATTCGCACCGGCGCTAAAGTGGCCGCCATCGCCCGAGAGGACAACGCCGGCGATGACGGCGAAGCCAACTGGCGGATCGAGTTGGAGGGCGGCGAGGCAATTCATGCTCGCAGGCTGTTGCTGACCACGCCGGCTCATGCGACGGCCGAACTGGTTCGCCCATTGGACGGAGAGCTAGCGGACGAACTGGCCGGGATACCGTACGCCGGATCAACGGTGATTGTCGTTGGTTGCCGGCGGGATCAATTTCGCCATCCGTTGGATGGGTTTGGCATCGTCGCTCCGCTGGTCGAGAAGCGGCGCATTTTGGCGATCAGTTTCTCGAGCATGAAGTTTGCGGGGCGGGCGCCGGACGGTGAGGTGCTGCTGCGCGTCTTCGTCGGTGGCGCGGTGCAGCCGGAGTTCAACGCGCTTGGAGACGACGAGCTCAAACAGATTGCCTGCGAGGAGATGCAGGACCTGTTGGGCATGTCCGGCGAGCCGATCTGGACGGAGATCGTGCGTTGGGGCAACCACATGCCCCAGTACCACGTTGGCCACGTCGATCGCGTCGAGCGAATCAAGAGTCTCAGCGATCGACATGCCAACTTCGCAATCGCGGGCGCCGCCTACAAGGGCGTCGGGATACCGTTCTGCATTCGCAGTGGCCGCGCAGTAGTGGATCGCTTGCTGACCTGATCGCGTGCTACTCGCGGTCCTTTGTTTCGCCATCCGCGACGGGCTGCGCGACCGGCGGCAGTTCCTCGCCTTTGGCGACAAAGATCATCGAGATCGAGTTCACGCAGTGGCGAACGTTCTTGTCAGTGAACCCTTCGCCGATGAACACGTGCCCAAGATGGCCCTGACAATGTTTGCAGACGATTTCGGTGCGAAATCCGTCCGCGTCCGTGTGCCGTTCGACCGCGCCGGGGATTTCATCGTCGAAGGCGGGCCAGCCGCAGTGGCTCTTGAATTTATGCTCCGCTTGGTACAGCGGAGCGTTGCAGCGGCGGCAAATATACGTGCCGGGATCCATCAAGTCGGTATACTCGCCGATCCCCGGGCGTTCGGTGCCCTTGTGCAGGATCACGTACTCTTCTTGCGGAGTCAGCTTGTTGTATTCGCGAGGCGGCACCTGCGTCTCCTGTTTTTTGGCAGCAGTGTTGTCGCTGCGGTCAATTCCGGGCTCGGTCACATCGGTCGGTCCCGTCGCTTCCATCGGCGGCCTGTCGGGATTATCCGCTGCCGTCGTGTTCGGTCCTTCGGCAGGCGCCGAACAACCGGAAATCAACAAGGCCACGCTGGCCAAGGCACAGAGGAGGGCGGAATGTATGCGGCTCATGGCTTTGATCGCTCTCGGTCCAGGGCTGGCAGTCGCGACTCGCATCAACGCGAGCCAAGTCGGAGTTGGCTCGGCGGCATCTTCGGTCGCAGGAGCTTCTCGATCGTCGGTAGAATTCATGGCGCCCTTCGGCGTCGCCGCTATTAAACCATATCGCACCGGCGCCGAGGCAATACCGATATTCTTTGCTCCTTCCCGTGCTCCGTGAAGTCCCATGCGGTACATGATTCCCCGGAAATTCTGGGATCTTGGCGCCCGATTCGACATTTTCGACGAGGATCGACGGCCGCAGCTGTCGGTCACCGAGGGCTCATTCTCCTGGGACCCACAATGGACCATCGAGGATCTCGATGGCCGCAAACTGGCCTACGTCGAGTCGGACATGTCGCTTCATCGAGTGACGTACCGAATTTGTCGAGACGAGCAGCCCTGGATCGAGATCGCCGGATCGATCTTTGAACGACGGGTTTCCGAAGTGAAACTGACTGGCGAGCCTAACTATGTCGCCTCGGGCGATTTCTGGCAGCTCGAGTACCGATTCACGCGTGGCGACGAGGTGCTGGCCACGGTCGGTCAGCATCGCTGGACACATGCTGACATGATCAGCATCGAAACGGCGGACGAGGACGACCTCTCGATTCTGCTCGCCACGATGTGCCTGGAGTACATTCGCAAATAGGCGGTTCGTGGACCTGTGGTCCTCCCTGGTCCTCCGACTACATCCGCTCGACGACCTGAATGCCGAGCAGTTGGAGGACTTGCTTGAGCACACGCCCCGTGAGATCCACCAGCAATTGCCGTGAGCTGCGAATCGAACCCTCGGATTTGATCACATGGCAGTTGTCACTCTCAAAGAACGCGCTGAACTTTGTCGCGACGCTGTACACGTAGGAGGTTAGCAGGTTGGGTCGATAGTCGACGAGCGAATCTTCGATGGCTTCCTGCAAGCGCAGGATCTCCAACCCTAAGGCGCGTTCCTCGGGCTCGATCAGCCGGATTTCACCGCTCGCTCGCAGTTGGTCGACATTGGCTTCGCTGCGTCGGAGAATCGCGGCCGATCGCGCGTACGAATACTGCATGTAGGTGGCCGTGTTGCCCTCGTTGGCGACCATCTTGACTTCGTCAAATTTATAGTCGCTCTCTCGATTGTGTGAGAGATCCGAGTATTTGACCGCAGCATGCCCGATGACATTTGCAATGTGTCGGCGCTCGTCAGCATCCAGTTCGGGGCCGTCCGCTTTGGCGTCATCGTTGGCCGCAATGATCTGACCGGCGCCCGCTACGGCAAGATCCAACAGCCACTCCAAGCCAGCAGCGCCGTCTCGAGTCTTAAAGGGTCGGCCTTCCTTGTCGGTCACGGTGCCGAACTTGATGTGCATGCACTTGACGTCTCGACCGAGCGCCTTGACGGCCTGAAACAACTTGTCGAAATGTTCGCCCTGCCGGAAATCCACAACGTAGAGAATCTCATCGGGGCGCCAGTGCTCGACTCGGTAGTCAATGGTGGCGACATCCGTGGTCGCGTAGAGATAGGCCCCGTCCTGCTTCTGAATGATCATCGGGGCATCGAAGCCCTCGAGAAACACGCAGATGGCGCCATCGCTTTCTACCGCGAGCCCGGCGTCGCGAAACTCCTGCACAACTCCGGCGAGTTGATCGTGATAAAAGCTCTCACCCAATTCGTGGTCGAACTGAATGTCCAAGCGCTGGTAGATCTTCTGCATCTCGTCTCGGCAGTCCGGCAGAAACTTCTCCCAGAGTTGCCGATTTTCGACGTCTCCGTCGTGTAGTTTGGCCGTCTCCTGCAGCACCGACTCGCCGATGGCGGGATGAGCGGTGGCAGCGGATTGGAGGTCGGCGTCAGACTCCACAGCTACAACCTTCTTTCGACACTCTTTCAGGTCTTCGGAGGCGGAAGTGACGGATTTTTCTAGTTGCTTCAGCGCCTTCTTCGCTTGTTTGTCTTCGCCGGCTGCGGCCCGTTGCTGCTCCAGCCGCTGTTGAGCTTGTTCCAACTTCTCGCCCAGCGTGGGCTCCGCCGCTTTGGCTTTGTGATAGCCGATCAGCTGATTGACGAGCCGATACAGCCGGCTCAGCTCCTGGACCGGCGCCTCTTGGTAGGCGTCGGCATCCAGGAAATTTTTGTAGCCGTACAAGATCATGCCGAACTGCGTGCCCCAATCGCCGATGTGGTTGTCGGTGATGACTTTGTGCCCGGCGAATTTCAGCGTGCGGCTGATCGAGTCGCCGATAACGGTCGAGCGAATGTGGCCGACGTGCATCGGTTTGGCAATGTTGGGCGACGAGAAGTCGACGACCACGGTCTTCGGCGCCGTTGTTTGTGGCACGCCGAGCCGCGGGTCTGCCTGCACCGCATTGATGTCCGCGGCGAGTCGGTCCTCGGCGATTCGCAGGTTGATAAAGCCGGGGCCGGCCACTTCGGGAGCGTCGCAGATGCCCGCTAAGTCGACTTCCGCGCAAATGTCGGCGGCGATTTGCGGACCGGGCTTTCCCAACTGCTTGGAAAGCGGCATCGCAAAATTGGCTTGGTAGTCGCCGTGTCGAGCATCCTGAGCGGGGCGAATCATCTCCAGGAACGGCGCTGGGTCCGCCGACAATTTGGCCAGCACAGGTGCGAATCGTTGTTTGATTTCGGCGAGATAATTCATGGTTCGCAGTGCTTTCGACAACGTCCGGGAAGGCTGGCTTGGAAGTGGTCCGTCGGGGAGGAGACTCCCGCTCGGTAAAAAGTTCGGTCGTTGTTGACACGTAGCACAGGCTGCCAGCCTGTGATGATTGTGCTTGTCGCGGGCCGTAGGCTGTCAGCCTGCACTACGAGTACACCGTTCGAACTTCGCCAATTCTGCAGGATTTGCGTAGGTTGATTGTGGGTCGGCCCCCAAAAATCGGCAAGTAGGGCAGGGCGGCAGGCAACTCGGGCGGCAACTCAGTCCAGCAACTCCATCGGCTCTCCGTCCCACTGGATGTCAATTGTGGAAGCGACCGCGGGCGACACGCCCTTGCGCCAACTGAGTCCCGTCAGCTCGGCAAAGGCAAGCGGCAGCGCGAGCAGTGGCCTTAGATCGTTGCGGCGACCAATGACATCTCGACTTTTTCGCCAGTCGGCGAGAAACTGCCGCAATCGCTGCTGTTGGGCGGCGCTGATGAGCCCCCAAAACGGCATCGCCGGTCCTACCGTCCAGGGTGTGTCGTCGATCGGCTCCAGCGGCGGTTCGAGCGGCTTGAGTGTTGCGTCGGTGGTGTTCGCGTTGTCACGCGACGCAGCCACGGCCGCTGACAGCGCGGCATCCACGACTCCGTTTACGTGAGGCAGCAGATGCAAGCCGCTGGTGGCGCGAGGATTCGCCTCCAGCAACCAGAGGCGCCCTGTGCTGTGCTCGCGAATGAAGTCGCAGCCAAGTTGTCCGGTGAACGCACGTCGCTTTGCCAGTTCGGCGACCACGCGAGTTGCCTCGGGGCAGCGGATTGGGTTGAAGTAGATGCCGGCGCCTCGGCCCGCACGATAGGTCGATTCATAGGCCGCATGCGCCGTGATTTGTCCTTGTTCCACAAGGCTAAAGGTGCAGAACTCGTCGCCGACGACACGTCGTTGAGCGACCCAAGGTCGTTGGTGCGTGACGCTGAGTTGTTCGACCCGCCAGCGCGACGGACCGATCAACGTTTCGGTTGCGAAGCGGCTGTAGACGGGTTTGAAAACCCAATCCACCGAATTTTCGAGCAACGGCTGCAGGTCTTCGGGCTCGCGCAAGAGATGGGTTGGCGGCGTCTGACCCGACCATTGGGACAGCCGCCATTTGCTGTGAAAGTCCTCCAGTTGCGTGAGCGAATCGGCCAAAACGGCGCAGGGCAGCGACTGCTTGCAGGTTGCCAGGTAGAAGACCTCCTCGCACGTCGGCATGACCACGTCAATCTGCCGGTCTTGGATCAGATCGGCCAGCGCGATCGCGAACGGCCGAGGGGTGGCGGCGGGGCTCGGCAATCGAATGTAGGCTTCCAACGCGTTGCTAAAGCGACCAAGCGGCCACGCCAGGCAGTCGGCGCCGACGACGGAATGGCCGGCATCTCGCAGCCGTCGCGCCCAGTCGAGCGCCACGGGCGCTCGCATTCCGGTAACTAGCACGCGCACGGCATTAACTCCCCGAGATTCCGGCGCCGAACTGTTCCGCATCGACTCGTGCCAGTTGGCCATTGAGTCCAAACTCGCGGGCCGCCGATGGGCAGTGCGTCAGCAAGATGGCGACATCGGGCTTGGTGACGGCGACTTCGTGCAAACGTTCCATAGTTCGGTCGGCATCGCGTCGCGAGGCAGCAGCGAGTCGGAAGGGGAAAGTGAACGGCAACGCTGCTCGCACTGTGCCTATCGTCCACGCAGCGTCGGCTGCCAGCAACACGGCGCCTCGGTCTGTTTGCACCAGCGCTCCGATCTGGCCTTCCGCGTGGCCGGGCAAGGGCAGCAGCCGCAGCGACCCGTCGCCGAACAGATCGCGGCTCGCAGGGAACGGACCCCAGCCGGGATCGTGAAACGCATCCAACGTGTGCAGGCGTTCGGACAGCCGCGCGGGAATCAGGTCCGGCAGCACGAATCGCCGCATGGCGCTCCAGCCGCGATAGCAAGTCGTCCGCCAGGCCGCTGTGGTGGCGATCACCTCGGCTTTCGGAAAGTCGGCCAATCCTGCCACATGGTCGCCATGGAAATGAGAGATCACGATGGTTCGCACATCTTGAGGGTCCACGCCGTGGGCCTGGAGCATGCCGGAGGCGGAGACGCGTTCGCTCGTGCTCACCGGCGTCATCCAGCGTTGCAGCCGATACGGAAATCGGCGAGTCGCGTCGAAGAAGCGCGGCGCGTATCCAGTGTCAAACAAGATCAAGCCGTGCCGCGGGTGGCGGAGCAGGTAGATGGCGGCGTGCATCCGCAGCTTGCCGTTGTTGGCAGTGCCAGAGGCGATGGCAGTAGCTTCAGGCGAGGAGTCTGATCGAGCTCGGCGAGCTCGGCGCGAGGACTCGATTTGCCAGGGCCGCGCCGTGGTGAACCCCGTGCTGAAGACGCGTAGGTGAATTCGCTGCTCGGCGCCGCCATCCCCGTCGACCTTGGCCCGCCAATCGTCCACGGTGCGGCGCAGGCCCGAGGTCATGTCGACCAGCGGCTCGTATCCAAGCAGCTCGCGAGCGGCGGTTGGACGGAAGGTCTGGCTCCGCGAGAGCAGTCCCAGGCCGTATCGCGTCACGGCCGGCTCGCCCGGCAAACGCAGCAAGCGGTGGCGCCATTCGAGCGCGCCCGCGACGGCCATCGCGAGCCACCGCGGCGCCTTGCGCAGCTGGTTGGGTTGGCCCTCGCCGCCCAGCATTCCCAACGACTCGAGCAGCTGATGAATCGTGGGCCAGAGCGGCACGGGCTCGTGGTTGGTGATCGTGCAGACGCCGCCGCTAGGTCCGCGAGTCAGCGCCAAGACAAGCCCGTAGAGCAGGTTGTCGACGTAGGTGAGGTCGATGACGTTCTTGCCGTCGCCGATGACTCGCAGCCGGCCGCGTTCCATCGCGTCTGCGATCCGGGGCAGCAGACCGTTGTCTCCCGGCCCGTAGACGGCCCGCGCACGGACGATGAAGACGTCTTGTTTGTCGGCTGTGGCCACGACCGTCTGTTCGGCCTCGGCTTTGGTCGCGGCGTAGCCGCACGTGAAGCGCGGCGCCAGCGGGGCATCGTCCTCGACGCCGAAGCGGTCTTGATGCGAGAAGAAAATAGCGGTCGAGGAAACGTGCACCATCCTCCCGATTGCATGGCGCCGACATGCCTCAAGCAGGTTCTCGACGGCGCCCACGTTGATTTCACGCAGTTCCTCGGCGCGCTTCCAAGGGGAGCAGTCCGCGGCTGCATGGACGACCAGCTCGTGGCCGTCGACAAGCTGGTCAACGGCAGCGGAATTGCGGAAATCGACGACGCGAAACTCCACGCGCGAGTCGCGGGCGACACGATACGGGTTGCGGCCAGCTCCGGTGACAGCGTGCCCCGCGGCCGCGAGCGCATTGGCCAATCGAGCGCCGACAAATCCGCTGGCGCCAGTGACAAGAATCCGCCGCGGCGCCGGCAGCTCGGCGCGAATGGCCTGAATCAACTCGGGCGCCTGCCGCTCCATCATGATGACATCACCATGTCAGCACCATGGCGCCCAGGGAGATTCCTGCCGCAGTTCCGAGCAACAGCACGCGATCCCCGCGCTGCAGTCGGCCGTCTCGATGGGCGATGGAGAGAGCCATCGGCATGGAGGCGGCGACACAATTGCCGTACTTGGAGAGGATGTCGACGACTTGCTCGGAGGAGAAACCGAGTCGAGACAACACCTTGAGGCTGGCGGCCGAGGGTTGATGTGGCACGACGAGATCGATGTCGTCGGGAGACAGATCGCTGGCTTTCCAGAAACGATTCATGAACTTTCTCATTCTCGGCACGCCGGCCCGCAACAGTCGCTCGCCATCCATATGAAACAGGCTGTCTTGTAGCGATGTCTCCGGCAGGCCGGGCAGACACCTGTGTCCGCCGCCGCGAATCTCCGCAAACTCTGCTCCGTCCGACCACGTCTCCATGGCGTAGTGCACGATTCCGCCCGGATCGTTTGGCGTCCATTCCAGCAACACGGCAGCGGCGCCGTCGCCCAGCAGCGCCGCCGACTCCGGTTGGGCAAAGTCGCGCACGCGGCAGGGCAGTTCGGCCGTGGTGATCAGCACTCGGCTCGCGCGACCGGCGGCCAACAGCCCTTCGGCCAATTGCAGCGCCGGGAGAAAGGAGAGGCAGGTCGCCTGCACGCTCAGCGACGGCACACCGTGGAGTTCCAGTGCGCGCTGCACGAAGACGGACGTATCGGGAATGGATTGCCAGCGAGTTGCCGAGGCGTGCAGCAGCCAGTCAACCTGTGAAGCGGCGCCGGGCTGTCGTTGCAACAGCCGTCCCGCTACCTCGGCGGCAAGCTCGGCGGGGTGGCAGTCCGGTTCGGCCACATGGCGAAATGCGACGCCGGTGCGTTCAATGATCCACTGCTCGTCGCGTCCGATTCGAACCGCGATCTCCGCGGCCGTTTCGACACGTTGCGGCGCCCCATGTTCCGCATCGACGATTCGGATCCCCATCGGAAACTCTCTGAAAATCGGGCTGATATCGATCGACGTTGCCGAGACGGCGCAAACGTTCAGAAACGTTCAGTATGCGCCATCCGTACTACAATGGGCGCGTACTCACCGTGCCTTGGGGCAACGGGTGGGTAATAATAGGAAGCGAAGAGGGAGCGACGAGGAAGCGAAGAGGGAGCGACGAGGAAGCGAAGAGGGAGCGAAGAGGGAGCGACGAGGGAGCGAAGAGGGAGCGAAGAGGGAAGGAAAAGGGAGCGCTCCGCACCGGTGAGTTTAACGAAATTCCGAGCTGATCGAACTGATGCCAATTCGCGTCGCTTGTCAATGTGGCCAGCAGTTTGCCGCCCCCGATCACCTGGCCGGGCAAGCCACACCGTGTCCGGTCTGCGGTCGGTCGCTGCGGATTGGGGCCCCTCCCGCGCCCCCTCCCGCGCCCGTGTCGCAACCCAGTCCGGCGGCGCCGACTACGGCACCGACCTCGGTGGCGGTGCAGTGCCCGCGCTGCTACTCCCAATTCGCTGCGCCAGGTCACATGGCGGGGCAGGCGGCTTCCTGTCCACAGTGTGGATCGCCCATTATAATTGGAGCGAATCGCCCCGTGGGAGTCGGATCCGCGCCAGCCGACGACCTGTTCGAAGAGTTGACCCCCGTGGCGCTCGAGCCCGCGCTCAAGTCAGCCGAAGAACTGCGCGACGAGCGGAATCGGGCGAGGAAGGATCAGCGCCGGCGCTTGGCTCGCCGCGCCAAAAAGGCCAAATCGCTGGGCGCGTCGCTGCTGATGTGGCTCACCACGTTGGCCATCTTGGTCGCGTCTATCTATGGGATTCGCGTGATCGTTGTGTTGGGAATCCCGATCTTGCTGCCAATGATTATGGACGGCCTTCGGACATCGAGCCGGCTGCTCGTTTGTTCGCTGCAACTGGTCATATTGCTCGCGACGGCGATCGCAAGTCTGTTGGGTTTGCTATCCGTGCCGCTGCTGTTGGTGCGCAATCCCCTGGGTCGGTCGATGGCGGTTGCCACTGTCTTGGGAGGCTTCGTGTCGTCGCTGTTGTCCATCATTGTCGTCTCGTTAGCGTTGGATACGGCCATTGTGCCGAACGAAGTCATCTACTCGTTTGTGGTGCAAGGCATCATGTTGTTCATCCTGCTGTCCCAGGCCGCGCAACGCTACTTCGACGACGCGGATTGAGCTCGGGATCGCCATCGACTCGTCGGTTCATCGCGTCAGCAACACGACGCGGCCATCGACATTCAGCACTTGGCTGGCGTTGTCGAGCGTGATGAGCGGTGTAGGCCAGTGGCAATGCCCGCGCACGATCAAGCAGGGTGCGGCCAGTTCGAGCAGCTCGCGGATTTCCTCGATGCCCTGCAATGAGCCCGTGGCAGATTGATGGTTGGGGCCCTCGTGCATCACCAGCAGGTCACAAGGTTCGTCGAGGAGACGGGAGAGGTCCTCGAGATAGTGATCGTGTTCACGGCGGTGGACTCGAGATGGTTTGCCGATGATTCCGCTCAGCCCGGCGATCGTCAGCGAATCGAGCAGCACGTGGTCGCCATCGAGGTAGTGGGCGTTGGCAGGCAGGGCGTTGGCGGCTGGGCGGTCCATGTTCCCACGGCGGCCGAATTCATTGCGTGCCGAGCGACCGGCACTGGACGAGCTGCTGGCGGAGGAAGAACGGAATAGATCGTGGTTGCCCGCGACGCCGGCAACCCAGCGGAATTCGTCGGCCAGAGCGGTCCAAACGCCCGTCACATCGCCGGTGCCCCCGCGCTTCGAGAGGTCGGGCACCGTATAGAAGTCACCGGCCAGAATCACGCCGACACGTTTTCGGTCGTTCAGTTCCACGCCGCAGGCGCCGAGTTGCCGGAAGACATCGTCCAACAGCCATGGCAGCGCCTCGCCGAGCAATGGAAGCGCCGTGACTTGGTAGAGAAGTTGTTTGACAGGCTGCTGGCGGATGCTGGCGGCGTCCCGGAAGGTGGCTCGCCCTTGCAGATCTGCGGTGACGAGCAGGGCATCAAGTTCATCGGGAAGCTCGGACACGCGGCCCCAATGTACGGGCAATGGCTCCTCGGTGTAGGCGCCAGGCGAGCGTCCGGCATTGAGAAAGCGAATTTCCGCCAACAAGTCATCGCTGAGTTCCAGTATTTCCATACCCGAGAGACACGTTGGAGCGGCGTCGGTTCACATGCCCGTCGCTGGGTGGCGGTTTGGTCGGCGCCGGCCAACAAAAAAACGCCATGCACTGGGAAAGTGCATGGCGTCCGGGTCGTTCAACTAGCTTGCTTGCGTCTTGGTTAGTCGAGGAAGCCGACGAGCTCTTGACTGCGGCTAGGCTGTTGCAGTTTGCGAACGGCCTTGGCCTCGATCTGTCGAATTCGCTCGCGGGTCACCTTGAAGATATGTCCCACTTCCTCGAGCGTGTAGCTGTAGCCATCGCCGAGGCCGTAGCGCAATTTGATGATCTCGCGCTCGCGGTAGCTGAGGGTCTTCAGGACCTTGTTGATGCGGCCGCGAAGCATCTCTTGCGTGGCGCCGGTGGCGGGATTCTCGGCCGTGCCGTCGGGCAGCAGATCGCCGAAATGGCTGTCCTCGCTGTTGCCGACGGGTCGGTCGAGACTAATCGGGTAGCGGCTCATGGCGAGCACGCGGCGAGCCTCATCGACGGTGGTCTCGGCGCGGCGAGCGGTCTCCTCGAGGGTGGGCTCGCGTCCCAGCTCTTGTAGCAGCTGCCGCGAGACGTTTCGCACGCGCGACATCGTCTCGACCATGTGCACCGGGATCCGGATTGTGCGGCTTTGGTCCGCGACGGCGCGAGTGATGGCTTGGCGAATCCACCAGGTCGCGTAGGTGCAGAACTTGAAGCCGCGGCGGTATTCGAACTTGTCGACAGCCCGCATCAGGCCGGCGTTGCCCTCTTGGATCAGGTCCAGGAAGCTGAGTCCGCGGTTGCGGTACTTCTTGGCGATCGAGACGACCAACCGCAAGTTGCCTTCCGACAGCTCCCGTTTGGCTTGCTGATATTCGGAGTAGACGGCTTTCAGGAAGTCGACGCGTTGGCGAAGGCTGGTGGGGGTCTCGTGCAGCGCGATCAAAATGGCGCGTCGCTCGTTGATCCACGGCTGTCGCTCGGCGGGCAAGCCACGCTCTTGCTTGTGAGCCGCGATCTTGTCCTCCAGCATCTGGACGCGATTGCAAAAATCCTCCAGCGTGCCGATCATCGACTCGATCCGCTGGGTTCTCAGGCCGAGCTCCTCGACCAGCCGCACGGCGCGTCGTCGTCGTCGAGCGAGGCGAGTCCACGCTTGGCGGCGGGCCGTCTTGGGCTGCGACTTGCTGAGCGCGGTGTGGTAGTCGCGGCGATTGCGCTTTAGCAGCACATCGAGCGTCTCGAGGTTGTGCGGCAGCCGCCCGAGGATCTGCTCCTTCTCCAAGCGGTCGGTCACCGAGACCTGCACCGTGCGGTCGAAGGGGAGCTCGCCGTTGTGGACCCGCTTGAGGATCTTGAAGGCGTGCTCGATCACGTAGTGGCATTCGAGCAACTTGGTGCGGAAACGGCGCCGAGTAACTTCGATTCGCTTGGCCAGGCGAATCTCTTCCTTCCGCGTGAGCAGCGGAATTTCGCCCATTTGGGTGAGGTACATGCGGACGGGGTCGTCAGACCAGGACTCGCCTTCTTCGGCCAGCATCTCCTGCTTGGTCTCGTCGTCTGCCGAACGCGGGCCGGAGTCGTCATCGTCGTCTGACACCGGAATTTTTTGAAACGCATCCTCCTCGACACGGGTGCGTGTGGTGTCTTCTTCAAACTCATCAAGCAGTGCGTCGTACAAAATCGAACTCCTGCAACTCTTGCGAAGCCGTTGGCGGCGGAGTTCATTTCCGGCCGCCAGGGCGATAGTGTCTTTGGCCGGCAGACCACCGGCTCACCCACGTTGTCACAGTGCGGTTCCAACCTTCCCGAAACGTCCGCCAACCGGCTGCTTCGGCGTAGGGAGGGAATGCACTTTCGTAAGGAATATGGCCTTTCGATGGCGAAGATCGAAGGAAGCGTTATCCATCTTGGTTGGGAGGCGGCCGAAAAGTCCGTTTTGCCGGCAGTGACTTACACGCTTAACGTCTCAGTTACCCAAACGGTTCAACGGATTGCCGAAGCCCAAATGAATGGGCTTCCAATCAACGTTAGAAAGGGACGTCACCGGAGTCAAAAGGATGCCGTGCTTGGCCTTGTAGATTCCGACTGTTTCAAACCACCTCAATCACTTGCCACCTTCAATGATTACCGAATGCCTATCTCCAACCTCTTGACTGTTCCCAAGCCTGTTTGACCCTTCGGGCCGCCCTCGCAGACGACCCTGGTGAGGCCCAATACAATAAACGGCAACGATCCACATTTCACCGCGCCGCTTGCGATCGCGGCAGCAAAAGGGGAGAAACGGTCCAGCAAGTTGGCGAACAATCACGCGGCCAACTCTGGTTGAGTGACAGGAAAGTCTACCACTCAGATTTTCCTCCGCTTCTTTGCCTCAACAATTGGTAAGAATTTGCAATTAGGCAGTACGTCACGGGGGAGGAAAGATTGCCCGACCCGCAAGCTTTCACGAAGGAAGCCCGCGTGGACATGACACCGCAGCCGAGGAGTCGACATTCGAGGGTTCGTTTCGAGCGCTTTGTTGATGTCGCGTCGATCGTTGGTGAATCATCTGTCTGCTTCCCGACAGACACCACCAAGAGACACCACCGAGAGTAATGACGGGCGACATCGCGCTGGACAACTCATTGCCAGCAGCGGCAACCTCCACATCATCACGACTCTTTGATCGGCCGCATCTCGACTTCGAATGGATTCCCGAGCGGGGGTGCTTTCTCATCCCATCGCTTCACGAAACCTACGCAGCGTTGAGGCGCCAAGGCATGCTTTCTTGTGGCCCCCTCAATCGGCGAGTCAATTTATTCTAGCCACGCGTATTTCCGGGTCCAGAGTGATTGTGAAGATTCTGCGAGGAATCGCGGTCGTAACGACCTCCGCCCTCGCCGGTGCTCGGCAGAGCTGCCGGCCAAAGGCTCCCCGGGGCTCCCCAAGGCCGCTTGGGTTCAGACCATCCCGGCAAGAAGGTGAACATCGTTGTTTTGGCCGCAGGTTGCAGGCTGGCAGCCTGCACCACGACAAGTCTGGCAGCCTGCACCACGACAAGTCTGGCAGCCTACAACACAAGTCTGGCAGCCCGCACTACGACCCGCGGCACGACAAGTCTGGCAGCCCGCAGCACGACAAGTCTGGCCCCGCCGTTGTTCCGAGCCGAAGCGGCGGGTAGCATATTTGATCCAACTGTTTTGAAATTCAGGAGATGCAGCGAACATGTCGGGTGTGAACCTCAAGGGCCGAGTGGCAGTGGTCACTGGCGCTAGCTTGGGCATTGGCAGGGCCGCAGCCGTTGCGCTGGGTCGCGCCGGCGCACATGTCGTGGTCAACTACCGTAGCCACGCCGAAGCGGCCGAAGAAGTCGTGCAAGCAATTCGCGACGCCGGTGCCCGCGCCATCGCGGTCCAGGCCGATGTCGCCGACTTGGTCGCTGTCGAGCAGATGATTCAGCAGGCGGTCGACGAGTTCGGCAAGGTCGACATTGCGATCAGCAACGCCGCCTTTAGCGACCGGGAGCCGTTCTACGAAGCCGATATGGAGGGCTTTCGCCGCACGGTCGACGTCACGATGTGGGGAGCATTCCACCTGCTTCGCAGCGCCTCGCGGCAGATGATCGAGCAGGGCACCCCCGGTGTCGTCGTGCTGGTCAGCTCGCCCCACGCGTTCATCCCCGCGCCGCGATCCATGGCCTACAACATGTCGAAGGCGGCCTTGGATCACATGGGAAAGACCGCTGCCATCGAGCTGGCGGAACACCGCATTCGCGTGAACATGATTCAGCCCGGCTGGACCGACACGCCCGGAGAACGAAAGTTCGCCAGCGAGGACACACTGCAGCGCGCCGGCGCCAAGATCCCGCTCGGACGGCTCGGCACGCCCGAGGAGATGGCGGACGGCGTGTTGTTCCTTTGCGATCCCCGCAATGAGTACATGACCGGCGCCTCGCTGCTGATTGATGGCGGAATCAGCCTGCCGTGGTGGGCCAATCGAGGCTCCGCCGCTCCCGGTGACTAACGTTCAAACCCGGACGAGCCCTCCGGCCTGGAGGTGGGTGCCGCAAACATTTGCGACGCCCACTGCGTAAAACAAAACGCGCTCTTGGGAGGCATTGCTCATACAGCCGCTCCCGCGCCCTCATCTCCTCCCTTCCAGACTCACTCTTTCCGCGAATTCGCAACCATGGCTGTCTATCTCGTCGATTGCAAGTGTGGCCACCAGCTCAAGGTGGACAGTACCCTGGCGGGTGGCTCGACGACGTGTGGCGCATGTCGGGAAACGGTTGACATTCCCGCTTTCCGGGAGCTGAAATCGTTTCCTCGGGCCGAGGCATCCGACGCCGAGCAAAAGCTGGTTGGCGCCAAAGAGACGAACTTCACCAACAATCTGGGCGGGGTTTTGTTGGTGCTCAGCCTGATGGCATTTGTCGCCCTGATCTACCTCCGCTTCAATTCCGTCACGGGTGCGACGACCGAGAAAACGATCGACTACAAGACACACCGGATTGAGCATCTGTTGCCGGCCGAGTCGCTCAAGCTCTGGCAGGACATTGAAGAATACGGTCTTGGGGACCGCGACGGCGTCTCGCTGCCGCAGATCGAGGAGCGTCGCGTCACGGTGCTCTACGCATTGATGGGATTGGCCGCCGTGGCTGCCGCCACCGGATTCGGCATGATGGTCGTCGGCAGTCGAGCCGCGAAGCCGACCTCGTCGTAGCACAGGCTGCCAGCCTGTGATGATTGTCGTTTTGGTTGCACGCAGTCTGGCAGCCCGCACTACTGCGGCACTAGCGCCCCGCCAGCAGTTCTTGCTGCTCCAATTCGCTCGGCGTCGTCCAGACTCGCGAAAAGCGAGACCGCACGGCCAAGTGGCGCGGCGTAAGGTTGTCCTTGTCCAGCACCACGACGAGTCGCCGGAGCAACGCGGAGCCGGCGAGAATGTAGACCGCACGGGTCTCCGCTAAGCGCCAGCGGCCCCAGACGCCGAGTCCGGGATGCTCGCCCAGTACTCTCGCCAAACGGGGATCCGACGGCCCAGCGGGCTGCATGTTCTGACAAGCCCCGCAAAAGCCTCGTTCGCTCACGCAGTCCATCCCCACCCGTTGCCGGCAATGCACACATTCGCGCAGCGCGCCGGGGAGCACCAATTGCCCGCTGATCGGACAGCTCACGAAGAATTCGGGCAACGCCACCTCGTGACTGACGGGACACTCACGCAGCTCGGTGCGCAGCACGCGCTTGTGCGATACGGAGCAGACGCCGACCGCGTTCGCGGCGGTGAGGCTGCCGTCATCGAGCCGGACCAGATGATAGGATTCGTCGCCGGTTGCCAGCTCGCGATAGGGCGGCGGCTTGACGCTGCCCCGCAAGAGTTGCCCCGCCCATCCCGCGAAGGGCAGCCGCAGCCGATCGTCATCGCCGGTGGCCGAGAGCTCGCCGGAGGCATATTTGCACCACACAACCGCCGGCACCCAACTCGCTTTCGCCGACGCATTGTCCACCATGTCGCCGGTTGCCTCGGTCGCGTTCGTCGCGCCCGGCAAGTGCGTGGCCACTTTCGCCAGCCATTGTTGCCACAGCTCCGGGTCAATCCGCAACTTGGTTGTCGTCGGGTGCAGATCGTCGAGTCCCAGCTCATCGATCAACGAAGGGTCGAGCGGCTGGCCGTCGCGATCGAAGAACCGTTGTTCCAGCTCGCCCTGGTCGTTCCACAACGAGACGCGCATCAGCGGGCGGTCTTCCAGCATGCAGCCGCCCAGTCGCAAGCTGCCCTCTTCGAGTTCGAAGCAGCTGAACAACACCGCCGTGAGCGGATGCACCATTTCCGGTTGGGTTTCGGGAGCAAGACTGAGGGGATGTGTGCGAAGCTCGTTGGTACCCGATTCGGAGCTGTTCATGATGAGTGGTCCGCCTGCCCGAGTGATCGCCGGGAAACGAAATTGTCGCACCCCCCGATGGTCTACGCAACTCAAAGCTGCGAGGCGAGGATTCAGCGGCTGTTATGAGCCCGGTGACGGGGGCACCCCCAGTGATTTGCCTCCGTCGATGGCAATGTGAGTGCCGGTGACCATGGCCGCCGCGTCCGAGACGAGGTACAGCGCTGCTTCGGCGACCTCCGCTGGCGAGATCATTCGCTCCAGCGCGCGAGCCAAGGGGCTGGCGGCGATAAATTGCTTGATGGAGGCCTCGCGATCTTCGGCCTTGTCGAGGTCGGCGTTCATCATCCGAGTGTCGCCGACCGGTCCGGGGCAGATCGAATTGACGCGGATGCGATCGACGCTATGGCACAGCGCCAAGCTGCGAGTCAGTGCGACCAAGGCGCCCTTGCTGATCGAGTAGACCGGGTCGTGAGCTCGCGGCAGCAAGCCGGCATTGCTGGCGATGTTGACGATCGAACCGCCTCCCGCCGCTCGCATGCGGGGGATCACGTGTTTGCAGCCGAAGAATGCGCCGCGAAGGTTCGTATCCAAGCAGCGGTCCCAGTCGTCTTGGGTGACCTCGTCGATCTGCTTCACCATGCCGATGCCGGCGTTGTTCACGAGAATCGTGACCGAGCCATGCTGTGCGGCGGCATCCACCACCCGGCAAATGTCGGACTCTTGGCGAACATCGCAACTGTGCATCTCGATGCCCAGCTCGGCGTCTTCGGCCTCGGTCGTGGCGACTCGGTCGAAGTCGCAGCCCACCACCTTGGCGCCGGCGGAAGCCAGCCGACGGGCGATGGCCCGCCCAATCCCGCTCGCTGCGCCCGTCACCACCGCGACGCGTTCGCGGAGGTCCATGGATGTGGTCATATCGAAATCCAGCGATTTGGGGGGTTAGGAGCTGTTTTCAAGGGCTACTGCGGCGGTTTGCCTCGGTTGGTCGCCGGACTGAACTGGGATTGTGGCCGGGGCCGTTGGTATAATGAAGGTCCCACCCACGCGCGGTCACGAGAACTTCCGCCTCGTTTCTCGGCGACCCGCCCAACAGACTTCCCGCCCGATTAGCTTGTTATGCGCAATTTCCTGCTGCGCTCGGCTCTCTGCCTTCCCGCCCTTGCGGCGTCGGGGCAAGAGGTGACCTATGAGCGCGATGTCAAACCGCTCGTTCAAAAATACTGCACGGGCTGCCACGGGGAAAAGGACCCCAAGGGCGAGCTGTCCCTGACCGGCTTTTCGACGCTGGAGTCGGTCAAGGCGAAGAGCGACATGTGGGAAGGCGCCATCGACATGGTGCGGGGCAAAGTAATGCCTCCGCTTGGCAAGCCGCAGCCAACCGAAGCGGAGCGGCGCCGCCTGGCGGCTTCCTTGGAGGCGTTGCTGTTCCATGTGGATTGCCGGCTGGAGCGAGACCCGGGCCGCGTCACGATTCGGCGGCTGAACCGCAATGAGTACAACAACACGATCCGCGATTTGCTCGGCGTCGAGGGCCTGCGGCCTGCGGACGAGTTTCCGGCGGACGATGTGGGCGAGGGCTTCGACAACATCGGCGACGTGTTGAGCTTGCCGCCGTTGCTGATGGAAAAGTATCTGGCGGCGGCGGAGCGTCTGGCGGAGGCGGCAATTGCCGCGCCGGAGACGCGCCGGCTTCCGGCCACTCGCCGAGATCCCCAGCAATTGCAGCTCACGGGATCGGCGCAGGCCGCGGGCGTGGTGCAGATGGCCTCCTCGGGCGGCGTGGTCGCTCGCTTTCCCGTCAAACTTGCGGGCGAGTACGTGGTCCGGCTGCATGCCGGCGGCGACCAAGCGGGCCCGGATCCGGCGCGAGCCGAGGTCCAGCTCGATGGCAAGAAGCTGTCAGTGATCGACGTCGTCGCCGATCGGGAGCAGCCGCAGACCTATGAGCTGAAGGTGCGGCTGTCGCCGGGCGAGTCGCGGTTCGACGTGGCGTTCATCAACGACTACTACCGCCCCGACGAGCAGGATCCGAAGTTGCGGGGCGACCGCAATCTCTATATTCACTGGGTCGAGCTCGCCGGTCCCACCGACGTGGCGCCGGAGGAGCTGCCGAAGTCGCACCAGCGACTCGTCGTGGCCAGGCCGACGGAGCGGGCCCAGCTGCGCGACGCGGCGCTGCAATGCCTGCGCCCGCTGGTGCAACGCGCTTTCCGACGCCAAGTCAGCGACGCCGAAGTGGCGCCGTACGTGAAGCTGGTCGAGCTGGCCACGTCGCGTGACGAATCGTTTGAGCGCGGTCTGCAGGTGGCGGTGACCGCCGTGCTCGTCTCTCCGCAGTTCCTGTTTCGGGTCGAGCGGGATCCGGATCCAAATGACGCAAAGCAGTCACACTCACTGAACCAGTTCGAGCTCGCGTCGCGGCTGTCATACTTCCTTTGGAGCTCAATGCCCGACGACCAGCTGTTCTCGCTCGCGTCGCAGGGCGTGCTGAACAACGACGCGGTGCTCGAGCAACAAGTGCGTCGGATGCTGCAGGATCCGAAGGCCGACCAGCTGGGTCAGAACTTCGCCGGACAGTGGCTCAACTTGCGGATCCTCGACGAAGTGACGCCCGATCCGGGCAAATATCCCGGATTTGATGCGCAGCTTCGCGAGGACATGAAGCAGGAGACGATGCTGTTCTTCAACGCCATCATGCGCGACAACCGCAGCATTCTGGATGTCGTTCGCGGCGACTTCACGTTTCTCAACGAACGTCTCGCCAAGCATTACGGCTTGCCGAATGTCTCGGGGGAGCAGTTTCGCCGGGTCAAGCTGGCCGCCGACCGAAGTGTCGGAGTTTTGTCACACGCCAGCGTCCTGACCTTGACCTCCAATCCGACCCGCACCTCGCCCGTCAAACGCGGCAAGTGGATTATGGAGAATCTGCTGGGCACGCCGCCGCCTGCCCCGCCCGCCAATGTTCCCGAGTTGGAGGCGACGGCCAAGGCGGCGCCGGGCGCCACGCTGCGGGAGCAACTGGAGCTGCATCGCCAAGTGGATTCCTGCGCTGTTTGCCATCGCCAGATGGATGCGCTGGGATTTGGCCTGGAGAATTTTGACGCGGTCGGCCGATGGCGTGACACGGAGGGCGGCAAGCCGATCGACACCGCGGGCGAGTTGCCCGGTGACGTGAAGTTTTCCGGTCCTGCGGAATTGGGCGCCGTGCTCGCCGCGCGGCGCGACGAAATCAGCCGCTGCGTCGCCGAGAAGATGATGACCTTTGCCCTCGGCCGAGGCTTGCAATACTTTGACCGCTGCGCCGTGGACCAGGTCCTGGAGCGGCTCGAATCCCATGAACACCGGTTCTACGATCTCGTCATCGGGATCGTGCTCAGCGATCCATTTCGAATGCGAAGAGGAGAGGCGCCATGACGACCCCCAACGAACGGCCACTGCAGCAACTGCCGCGGCGAACTTTTCTTCGCGGCATGGGGCTGGCCATGGGCTTGCCCTGGCTCGAGTCGCTTCTGCCGCGGGAGGCCCGGGCCGCCGGCAAACGCGCGCCCGTGCGGATGGCGTTCGTGTTCTTCCCGAATGGCGCCATCATGCGAGATTGGAAGCCGGCGGATGCGGGTGAAAAGTACACGCTGCCGGCGACACTCGACGCGCTGGCCGAGCATCGCGCCAACTTCTCCGTCATCACCGGGTTGGCTCAGGACAATGGCCGCGCCAAGGGCGACGGACCCGGCGATCACGCCCGCTGTGCCTCGACCTACCTCACCGGCGCCCATCCCTATAAGACGACCGGCGCCGACATTCGCGTCGGCGTCTCGGTCGATCAGGTCGCCGCCGATCGCATCGGCCGTTTGACGAAACTGCCCTCGATCGAACTGGGCATTGAGGCTGGACGGAACGCGGGCAATTGCGATTCCGGCTACAGCTGCGCTTACTCGGCCAACGTCTCTTGGAAGAGCGAGTCGACTCCGATGGCGAAGGAGGTCAATCCACGCCTGGCGTTCGAGCGGCTGTTCGGCGGGGGCAGCCAGGAGCATCGGCAGGATAGCCTGGCCCATCGGCAGCTCTACCGGCAAAGCATTCTGGACATGGTGGCGGATGACGCCGCCGATCTGACGCGCAAGCTGGGTGCCACCGACCGACGGAAACTCGACGAGTACTTCACCAGCGTGCGGGAGCTCGAGCGGCGGATCGAGTCCGACGAATCGGGGGACATTGTCATTGGCCGTCCCCATCTGGATCTGCCTCAAGGCACTCCGAAGGATGTGCAGCAGCATATTCGCTTGATGTACGACGTGCTGGCACTTGCCTTCCAATCCGATGTCACTCGAGTCGCCACGTTCATGCTGGGCAATGCGGGCAGCAATCGCAGCTACCCGATGGTCGACGTGACCGAGGGCCATCACCAGTTGTCGCACCACGGCAACGAGGAGGAGAAGATGGCCAAGATCCAGCGGATTGATCGTTTCCTGGCGGATCAGTTCGCCTATTTCCTGGGCAAACTAGGCTCGATCGCCGAGGGCGAGGGGACGCTGCTGGACAATTGCATGATCTGCTACGGCAGCGGCCTGAGTGACGGCAACCGCCACGACCACGCCGATCTGCCAATTGTGCTGGCGGGACGAGGCGGCAACACTCTCAAGACCGGCCGGCACATCGACCTCGGTTCCGAAACGCCACTCAACAACCTGTTCCTCTCGATGCTCGACCGAGTTGGGGCCGGTGTGGACAAGCTCGGGGACAGCTCCGGTCGGTTGACTCAAATCGATGGCTAACGTGCATTGGGTGTTAACCACGAAGTTCACGAAGACCACGAAGTGAGCACGGTCGACGCACCGAATCGGGCATCCGCGATACCTCAGCAAGGAAACCCGAAGCGTCAGCGAGGGATCGAATCGGGCATCCGCGATACCTCAGCAAGGAAACCCGAAGCGTCAGCGAGGGATCGAATCGGGCATCCGCGATACTTCAGCGAGGACCCCCGACGCGTCAGAGCGTCAGCGAGTGACCCATTGGGTGCGGCCACCGGCGCGGAGCCGCGGACCTCGATCCACAGGTCCAGTGCGTCGTTGCAGGTCGGAAATCGCCGTAGATTCGCTACGTTATCTCGGCAATAATACGCGTAGCCCGCGCTGAACGCCGTTTGCGGTTGTCGCTCATCCTTGCAAGGAACGTTGGAATGTCGCCGTTGCCACTGACCCATCCTCGTCGCCCACTCGCAGCTCGACCCCTGCGCGGCGGTTGGGGTGGACTGATCGCGTTGTTGGTTTTTTGTCTGGCGTTGTCGGCGGCGCCGTCGATGGTCCGCGCCGAGGATGGCAGTGCCGACCTGGACAAGGCGACGGAGCTGCAGATCACGGCGCGGAGTCTTCGCGATCTGGAAGAGGTGGCTCGGCTTTGCGAAAGTGCTCTGAAGGCAGGGCTCTCGGAGGCCGATCAGGGTTTTGCCAAACAGCTGCTCTCTTCGGCCATGCTGCAGTACGGCGAGCGAGTGGCCGCCGGCGCGTTGGCCGAGCCGCGCAATCCTCGCTGGCAGCTGCTTCGCCAGGCTGCGATGCAGAGCCTGGAGCGTGCGTTGGAGTATAGTCCCGAGCTGGGCGAGGCCCACTTGTTGGTGGCGAAGTTGCAGACTCTGCCGTTGGGCGACGAGAAACGCGCCATGAAGGCGGCCGATGGCGCAGTGGCGGCGTTCGAGCAAGACAAGCGCAAGCTCGCCGAGGCGTTGTTGATGCGGGCCAAGATGCAAGAGGATGCCGAGAAGCGACTGGCTGACATCCAACGGGTGATTGATCTCGATGGCGGCAACGTGGAGGCTTGGCGCACGCTGGCCGGTCACTACTTTGCCGAGGGAAAGTCGGACGAGGCGTTGCAGGCCTTCCGCAAGGTCGTGGAGATCGATCCCGAGAACGTCACCGCCAAGCTGGCGCTCGCCGAGGCGCTCTCGTCGATGGATCGCGAGGATGAGGCGAAGGAGCTGGTCGACCGCATCATCAAGGAGCAGCCGGATGCGGCTGAGGCCTACCTGATGCGGGGGCAGTTGCTCAGCAGCCAGGAGAAGTACAAAGAGGCGATCGATGCGATCAGCCAAGCGATCAAGCTCGACCCGAAGAACTTCCGCTCTTACCTGTTCCGCGCCGAGCTGCGGCTTGTCAGCGATGATTTGAAGGGCGCTCGTGAAGATTGCGACAAGCTGCTGGAGCAGAGCCCCGGGCTCGTGGCCGGCTACCTGACCCGAGCGCGGATTCGCGCCGCAGACAACGATGTGGCTGGCGCGATCGAGGACATCGAGTTGGTGATCACCAATTCGCGCAATCCACCCTCGGATTGGAAGCTGCAGTTGGCGGCGTATTATTCGCTGGACAAGCAGCCCCGCCGAGCCATCAAGATCATCTCGGAAGTGGTGACGCAAGAGGCGGAAAACTGGCGCGCCTTGCGGACCCGCGGCGACACGTACCTCGCGATCGGCAGCCATAAAGAGGCGATTGCCGACTACGAGGCTGCGCTGAAGATCAAGGGCGACGACAGCGGGTTGCTCAACAACCTCGCCTGGGTGCTCGCCACCTCGCCGACCGACGAGTTGCGAAATGCCAAGCGATCGATCGAGCTCGCCACGAAGGCTTGCGATCTGACCGAGTACAAAGAGGCTCACATTCTGAGCACGCTCGCGTCGGGCTATGCCGAGTCGGGCGATTTCGAGAATGCCAAGAAGTGGTCGACCAAGGCCGTCGAGCTCGGCGAAGGCGAGATGAAGGAGCAGCTCAAGCAGGAGTTGGAGAACTACGAGAAGGGCAAGCCGTGGCGAGAATTGCAGGAGCAGAAGGAGAAGGTGACAACACCGCCCAGCGGATTGCTTGAAACCTGATTCCGGCACATCTCCCAAGGAAACCCGGAGCGTAAGCGAGGGATCGGAATTGCGAATGCGGTCACACGTCGCCGTGAATGAATCAGACGGCGCCGCGCTTCATGGATCTCTCACGGTGGCGCCAAGGCACGGAGATTCATCAAGTCCGAGCCCATGTCCGAACACTCTCTGCGTAGTCACATGCCCGGCCGGATGATTCCGGTTGGCAGCCAAGTTGTGCTGCGGGTCGCCAAGCCAACGCTTGCGTCCGCTTCCAGCGGCCCAATTGACTTGGATGAAACCCACCGGGCAATTCGTAAGCCCGGTTCGGTGGGCATGGTGCGCGAGTGCCCGGCTCGTGTGGATGGACCGTATTTGATCGAGTTCACCAACGGCGACTTGGTCGCGGCGACGTCCTCGGAGCTTTCCTTGCGGCGGGAGGAGGTCGATAGTGAGCTGGCCGCTCAGTCGCACGATCTGCGGCCCTACATCATCTATCGTTGCCAGGTTGGCTCCAAGGCCTACGGACTCGCCCACGATGCGTCGGATGACGATATTCGCGGGATCTTTCTTCCGCCCGCGCGGCTGCACTGGTCTCTCTACACCCTGCCGGAGCAGATCGAGTCGATCGTTGACGGTCACGACGAAGTGTATTGGGAGCTCGAAAAGTTCCTGCGGTTGGCCCTGAAGGCGAACCCCAATGTGCTGGAGACGCTTTGGACGCCGATGGTGCACGAGGCGGACGATACGGCGCAGCAGTTGCGAGCGATTCGCGACCGGTTTCTCTCCAAGCATCTCTACAAGACCTACTCGGGGTATGTGCTCAGCCAATTTCGACGGATGCAACGGAGCCAGGAGCGGACGGGCTCGTTCAAGCGCAAACACGCCATGCATCTGATCCGGTTGTTGCTTTCCGGGCTGCACGCGCTGCGCGAGGGCGACATTCTGGTGGACGTCGGTGGTCATCGCGAGGAGCTGCTGAACATTCGCAACGGCGAGGTGTCCTTGGTGGAGATCCAGCGGCGGGCGCTGGAGATCGACCAGGCGTTTCAGCGCGAGTTCGAGCGCACGCGCCTGCCCGACCAACCGGACTTCGAGACGATCGATCGGTTCCTCATCGAGGCTCGGCGGCGGGCCGTCGACGGCTGGGAGCCTGATTGAGAAGAGGCAGTTAAGTTCATGACGATGCAAATTGACATTGCGCTATGGGACCGTTTTGTCGATGAACTGGCGGCCCGACCCGTGTGTCCGCTGTTTGTCACGGTCAGCGGCGCGCATTTGTACGGCTTTCCCTCGCCCGACAGCGATGTCGATCTGCGCGGCTGTCACCAGCTGCCGTTGCGCGAGGTGGTGGGCCTGATCCCTCCCGAGCAAACCTTTCAATGGACCGGCGTCCATCGGCAGGTCGAGGTGGACTTGGTGAGCCACGAGATCGGCAAGTACTTCGCGCTGTTGGTGAAGAACAACGGGTACATTCTCGAGCAGATCTTCTCGCCTCTGGTCGTGCGAGGTCAGGCGTTTTTGGACGAGCTGCGTCCGATTGCCCGTCGCTGCATCACCAAGTTTCACTACCATCACTATCGCGGGTTTTACGCATCGCAGCGCAAGCTGTTGGACAAGCAGCCTCGCAAAGGCGCCAAACAGGTGCTCTACGCCTACCGCGTTCTTTTGACCGGCATCCATTTGCTCGAAACGGGCGACGTGGAGGCGAATCTGCGCGTGTTGAACCAGCAGTATCGCGTGCCCGGCATCGACGAGCTGATTGCCAGCAAGACGGAAGAGAAAATTGCGCCCGAGATGGACTGGGAGCAGCACGCCGACCAACTGCAGCAGCTGGAGTCGCAGTTGGACGAGAGCTTTGCCCATTCCCCGCTGCCCGAGGATCGCGACACAACCGCCGTCCACCAGCTGCTCGTCGACCTGCGGCTCGAGTCCCGTCAATGTTGAATCAACGGAGCGGGCCTCGATCGCAGGCGACCCTGGCGAGGCCTGATGGGCGTCTCGGACGACGTCCCCCTTCGCGGCGATCCGCTGGTGAAAACCTGTGAGAAGTCCTCACGACCGGCATAGCAAGCGAGTCCAGATTCACCAAGAGTGCGGAAGAACCGGTCGGACCTCCATCGCAGGCGACCCTTGTGAGGCCCGGTGGACCGGTCGGACCTCCATCGCAGGCGACCCTTGTGAGGACCGGTGGACCGGTTTCAATCGCCCGGTGAGAGCCAAGGAACTGCCGGAAATCTCTATTGGCAAGGACAGGCCTGGCCAATCTGCCAACAAGACGGCGGACTTCGAAAACGGCCCAACTTCGTCGGGGAACACGATTTCGAATTCAAACGTTGCCTCGCTATATGGTTCGATCGTGGCAGGGTAATTCACGCACTTTAGGCCACAAGTTGAGCAAGGGGTGGTTACGGCGATCAGTTGAACAGGCTCTTGAAATGGATTGGCGACTTCAATGGTGATTCTCTTAGATGTTCCCGACTCGCCCGCGCCAAGAACGTTGCCTCTTACCACAACATCGCGCAGATCAGAAACATGTCGGGCTGCAATGATTTTCACCACTCCTGTAGTGCCTAACATCACACCGACGGTGAAGACGCACCAGCCAAGCCGATTCATCACCCTTCCTCCTTCTTTCGGCACAGAAAAGTGGACGCCAAAACTAAGAGTGTACCCAACACCAAGAACCAAACGCCATTCGGAAAGCCAACTGGCTCGCTGACACGAGGCTCAGGCAAGCCATACGCATCAAGCCGGAACCTCGATTTGGAGGGGGCTTTGTGAATTTCCGTAAACACAATTCTCGAGTTAATTGAGGTCTCGTCACTTCCAGACGTGTCTATCTTGGTGACGCCAGAGGTAGAAATTGGAAGTAAAGCGTCATCGTCGCGCCAGTCGACTTCCACGTACATTGCCCCCTTTTTAAGGCCAAAATCCAACTTGCAGCTTGACCGAATGACTCGCCAGTTGTCGGAAAACTCCACGTATCCCGAAACAACCGAATCAGGATAATCTCTTACGTCGGTCGGTCGCGAAAGTCGGTTGAAGTCAACACGAAAGCCGTCACCCGATCGACGATAGCAGCTGCGAGCATACGATTCGCTCGAAAGTATGTCCAAAATGGAAACCTCGCCCACATGGGTAAGGTGCCCCGTCATTCCAGATCCGGGGTTTAAATGCTTGTTGATAAGAGTCGCCCCCGAAGCGGCTGGGCCTTCCGCACCTAACAGATGTGCCGCATTCACTTCCCACATTGCATTCGGTTCATCCAGCTTTTGCAGGTTGAACTGGTAATTGGGGGTTCGGCCGTAGACTTCAATTGTGGGTGGCGACCCATGAACTCGCTTCTCGACCAAGCGGCACTTGTGTTCGGGAAGAGAATAAGTCTGGAATTGGTATCGCAGATCTTGATTGACAACCAGAGATGCAGAAAAAGAGACTTTAGAGAGCTCCTCGAACTTTCTCCGGATGTCTTCGATTGGTGGCTCGACCTTAAGTTGGTCCTGGCCATCCGCCGGAGCGGGAAGTGATGCTAGGAATATGAAAAACGCAAGGTAGATTCCAATCCCAAACATCCTGGCACCCCATTTTTTGAGGGTCGTCCGCTACCGATAAAACTCCAGACTGCGTTCACATGGCGCCCGACTACGATGACATCCTTCGGTCATCGATGTTCTAGGAACCGGGGCGGCCGCGTGGCTCCGTGACAGATGAGAAAGTCAGCAAATCGCCGGAAGAATCTTAGCGACGGTCCTAGCAGGTCTCGGCTTCGGGCAGGCTGGATTCGAGACGCCGGACCCAGTTGCCGTGCATGATGGCGTGGACGTCGTCGTCGCTGTAGCCGCGTTCGGCGAGCAGCACGGCGACTTGTTGCAGGTCGGCGATCGACTCCATGTCGTAGGGGCACTGTTCGCGCCCGAACCCGCCATCGAGATCGGAGCCGATGCCGCTGTGGCGGGCGTTGCCGGCAAGCTGGCAGACATGGTCGATCTGCTCGATGATCCTGGCAATGTTGACGCCGGCAGCGCGGGGATCGGTGACGCCTCGGACCCAGCCAGGGTGCATCATCCAGGCGTCGAAGGCGGCGCCGATGACGCCGTCGCGTTCGATGATCGCCTTGAGCTGCTCGTCGCTGAACTGCCGCTGATCCGGCACCAGTGCGCGGCAGTTGTTGTGGCTGGCCCAGATCGGACCCTCGTAGATCTCCAGCGACTGCCAGAACGCCTCGTCGGTCAAGTGCGTGCAGTCCAGCGTGATTCCGAGCTCGTCCATCTTGCGCAGCAGGTCGGGGCCGAGCTCGGTGAGTCCTCCCTCGACGCCCGTGCCCGGCGAGTAGCGTCCCGCTCCGTAGTGGGCGGGTCCGATCGCCCGCAGGCCGTACTCGTAGGCGCGCTCGAGATAGTCGAGATGAACGATCGAGTCGGCGCCCTCGAGGCTGAGAACGTAGCCGATCGGGGCCGCCATCGCCTCCTCATCGCTGATGTTCTCCCAGAGCTCGACGTGCCGGGCGAGCTGCCGACGGTCGCGAATCTGCGTCATCTGCCCGCACTCTTCCATACAACGGTACCAAGCCAGTTGAGCTTGCGTGATGGACCAAGCGATCTCCGGACTGTGCCAGCCGGGCAGCGGATTGTCGAGCGCCACGAATCGCGCAATCTGCGTCGCGATGCAGATACCGATGCGGCCGCGTCGCATCTCCTCGAGTGTGAGGATGCCCTTGCCCCGATCGAGCTTGTCGGACATGCCGATCTCGCGGCGCCGGACCTCCTCCAATGGACGCGTCAGATCGCGGTTCCACTCGACCGCGTTCATCGAAATGTCCAAGTGAGCGTCGAAGATCCACATCGAAAGTGACCTTATTGATGCAAGAGAACAGGAGCCAATGGAACGCCGCCAGCGAGAAGCAATTTCCGACTCGATCGATGCTCAGCTGGCGGCCGGAGCGTCCTGGGTTTTGGAGCGATAGAAGTACTTCTGCACAAGCTGCTCGTCAGGCTGCGGGCCCAGCACGGTGGCGATCCAGCCAAATACGAACGAGGCGAACAGTCCGATCAGGATCGGGTCCAGATTCAGCAGCTGATAGGGGCTGAAGAACGAGTTGTTTTGGAAGATGCCGGCCACGTACATGCTCAGGTGGGCGCCAAAGCCGAACAGCATCGACGCCATGCAGCCGAACTGGGTCGATCGCGGCCAATACAACGCATAGATCATCGGCGCCAGGAAGCAGGCGGCGAGTCCGCTGCCCGTGTAGACAATGATGTCCTGCAAAAATTGGGGCGGATTAATGGCGCCGCACATGGCCGCGGAGCCAACCACCAGCGTCACCAGGTACGACAACTTTTTAATGCTGGCCTCGGTTGCCTTGGGATTCAGGTTCCGCTGATAGACGTCGCGAACAATCGCCGACGAGATCATCAACAGGAAGCTGTCGACCGTCGACATCACGGCGGCGAACGGAGCGGCGACCAGGATGCCCGCGAGCCAGCCTGCGTTGATGGTGTCGGTCAAGTGCACGGCCATCGCCGGCATGATCCGGTCGGATTCGAGATCCATTCCCGGCAGCACGACTCGGGCACAACAAAAGATAATCACCAGCGGGAAGTAGATCAGCGAATAGTAGATGGCGACCGTGAAGATCGCGCGCCGCAGCGTTGGAGTGTCGCGAAACGCCATGAGCCGGACCATGCTGCTGGGCTGTCCGGCGCCGGAAATGGCCCACATGAAGAAGAACGATACGGCGAGGCTGAGCGGCAGGAAGCCGGAAGCCTCCTTGAGACTGGGGCCGGGGCCGGAGACGTAGACGCCTTGTTTCCCGTCCCCGTACGCATAGGGTGAGGACTCCACAATGGTGAACGACACATCGCGGCGCACCGCGTCCGCTGGATTGTGCTCAAGCACGCGTTGAATGTCGCCGGCGGCGGTGAGCTCGAGCAGCTCGACTTCGCGAGAGCTGTCATCGATCGTGGCTGTGGTGTGGACGCGAAACAAGCGCTCCACATCGCCCGTCTCCGGCAGCGCCAGCCACGTGCCGCCCGACAGCGTCAGCTCGGCACCCTCTTCGGGCGCGATCGCCGCTCGCACAGGAACAGGCGGGGTCATCTTGGCCATTTCTCGCGTGGCGTTCTCGAGGCCGCCCGATTGGTTGATCGCCAGCGGCAGCATGATCAGCACGCCGACCACCATGACGAGCCCTTGCATGACGTCGGTCCAGACGACCGCATGAAAGCCGCCATAGGTTGTGTAAATGATCACCGCGATGCCGAAGGCGATCAAACACAGCAGGTACTCGGGCCCCTGAAATTGAGTGAGGTTGGCCAAACCCAATGCGCCTACCGCATTGCCGAACCAAACCGAAGTCTGATCGAACAGCACCGAGTCCTCGAGCAGGGTGCGCAGGATCAAGCTGCCGGCCTTGAACTGGGCCACGAGATTGAAGGACATGAAGAACACGATCAACAACACCGCCAGCAGTCCGAATTGTGGGCTTTCGAAGCGGTCGCGGATCACATCCGGCACAGTGATCGCTCCCGACTTGCGAGCGACATGGTTGAGTCGCTTGCCGAGCAAGCCCATCGCGCAGATTGGCACCACGATGTAGCTGCCGATCCAGAGCCCCAGAATCCAGCCGTGGCTATAGATCTTGGAGGGGAAGCCGGTGAAGCTCCCTCCCGAGGCGCTGGTCGCGGCGAACGTTAACGCGAACGCCCAGACACCCAGGCTGCGGCTGCCGAGAAAGTATTCGCTGACAAACTTCTTGCCGCGTCGCAGATAACTGGATAGCCAAGCGATCCCCAGCACGGCCAAGGTGTAGACAGTAAAGGTCAGCAGCGCCGCGTTGCTGGAGGCGCCAAGCGGTGGGATGGGAACATTCACTCCTGCTCGCCCTCCACTACATCCAGGTGCTCATCTCGCATGTAAAAGAAGGCGACGAAGACCGTCAGCACATCAGCCACAACCCAGGGCAGGGCGATGCCCCAGAAGAGCCAGGAGGGAACGCCCAAGATCGTTTTCATTGTCTCGGGGTTGTAATTCTCCTTGAAGCCAAGGAGGTAGCAGCACGGCACGCACCACAACAGCCCCGCCAGCCAGATCAGGAAAATGACGATCGCCTCTCGACGAGCGTTTAGAAAAACCGGGTCGAACTCGAGGTCGCCCGTTTTGGCGAGAGGTGCGTCTTTGCTCATCGGCCACCGTCGGCAGCTGCCGGAGGAGGGAGGGGAGGGAGGGATGGCGACAGCGACCTGCAGGCACAGGCCGCGCGAGCATGGATCAATTTCCACTGCTTGGCGTTGCCGCCGAAGCTCGCCATTCTAAGGCGCCCAACACCCAGGGTCCAGCAATCAACGACTCGCGATGCTCACGGTCCTTCGAGCAACTTGGCGCGAACGTCCTTGAGCGGCTCGCGGCGCTCGTCCTCGGTCATGTAATAGCGATAACCGAGTGTCTCGAGCTTGATCCCCAGCAGCTTCTCGATGCGGACCCGAGTGAACTGCCGGTTGATGATATAGGGGTCGTCGAGTCCGTCGATCAGATGCGCCAGCGACTCTTTCGCCGTGGCCGCTCGCGAGAGCGAGTCGATGCCAATCAGCCGCACGGATTGATCTTTGCTGTGCGTCCAGCCAACCGCCGCCGATTGCGAGCGATCGGGATAGGCCTTGGCGATCTTCGCCTCATCATACTCCCGCCCATACCACTGCTTGAGCTTGTCGAGCGTCCAGTCGATCGATTGATCGACGTGGCACTGGTTGCAAGCGTTGGGATGATTCGCCTCGAGCATCTGCGGCTGTGTGGGCGAGAAGATCATATGCGTGCGGACCATGTCCTGCAGGCCCTCGTTGATTCGCGGCATATGGCAGTCCATGCAGTGCGAGCCGGCGCTGGTGGGCGCGTGATGCGTGTGCGCCTCGAGCGCCTCGGGGGCTTGGAACTTCTCGTGGCAGCGGAGACAGGACTGGTCGTCCTCCGCGGCCGTGCGCGTCCACTGGCTGCCGGTTGCCTCATGGGGATTGTGACAATCGACACAGGTCATTTGTGAGTAACAGCTGCCACGCATCGCGTCGGTGAATTCGGTCGAATTCCAGGTGGCCATGCCTCCCGCGAGCAGACGCCGGCCGCCCGCGTGACAACGACCGCATGCCCAACTGAGGTTGCGGTGCGTGCGGCCGCCATCCACTTCCTCCAGCGGAGCGTCGCTGTAGGCAAACAGATGCTCGCTGTGCGGGAAGAACTGGGGCCGCTTCAGCTTGCCTTCGGCATGCTCCTTCGAGCCCAGGTGGCACGACTCGCAAGTCACTCCCAACGCCGCGGCGTGGTCCCGCGCATCCCACTCGCGGATCTGCTGCCGGATGGAGTCCAGATTGTCGCTGCCCGGCACCGGATTGCCGTCGGCGTCGATCGCCGGCTCAGTCAGCTTCGGCAGCTCGGGGTGCGCCGCCTCGATGTACTCGCGCGCGTTAAAGTGCATGGCCAACGGCGCGTGCTTGCCGATCACTTCCGGGATCTTCACCATCAGATCGCCGAGCGGAAACGTCGTGTGGCAGCCGTTGCACTGGTAGTAGGCCGTGAAGGAGAAATTGGAGTTCGGCGCCGCGAACGGATCGTGTCGCTTTGCCGAGGGCAAGTCTTCCTCGTCCACGCGCTTGCCGTCACGGTCGGCCCAATGCACGTGCACGGTCGGCACCCATTCGCCGCGATCCAGCCAGTAGCCGAACGGCAACACATGGTCCATCGTGTAGGCGGGGTCGCCCGCGGGCTCCGGTCCGGAAAGCAACAGCCCGACATAATACTGATAGAAACGCGAGCCGATGTTCTGCGTGATGGCATAAGTTCGTGTGACCTCGCCGCGCTCGAGCTTCATGCGAAACCCATCGCCCTCGCGAAAGAAGCTCGCCTGCCCGCCCATGTATTCCAGCGAGCGGTTGCCAAAGTCGCCGAGCACCGTCGACTCGTTCGCCTCCGAGTTCATCCAACGATGGGGATGCTTGGACCAGCCAGCATGTTGTTTGGGGTGACATTTGGCGCAGGCATCCGGTCCAGCGTAATCGGCCAGCGAGATGTTGCTGGTGGCCGAGATTTCCTCGGCGCCCTCCAATGCGGACTGGGCGGAGGCGGTGGAGACTTCGCTGGTGGCCCCTACGCCGAGGTTCGGCCCCACCGGCGTGCAGGCCTGCTTGAGCTCCGGCGGAATCGCGTCCCACCAGTCGATGACGCCACCATGCTGAGTCAGTCGTGGCGCTCGGGCTATGGATTCACCGGGCCCGGTGAGCATCACGACCACCCCCACAATCACCACTGCCAAGACAGCGGAAACGCCAAACAGCTTCTTCAACGAGTGTTGCTGCTGCTCTGTCATTGTGATGCTCGAACGGGACCGAGGGGTTAACGCCTTATTCTAACACGGCCTCGCCGGGGAGCCACATTCGTAGCATGGGCGCCCTCGCCCGTGCAGCACTGCGCAGCCGCACTGCGCCGGCCGAGGCACGTTTCGCGTAGCATGGGCGCCCTCGCCCGTGCAGAGCTGCGCAGCCGCACTGCGCCAGGAGAGCCACCTGCATAGGGGCCTGGGCGGTGCTTTGCGGCTGCTCGCCGCGCACGGGCGAGGGCGCCCATGCTACGAAACGATCAGCGCGGCAGCGCATGCACCAAACGGGGGGGTCGCGTCTTCGTAGGGGAGGCCAATCGGGGTGGCAGCGATCGGCGGGGACCGATACACTCCCACACGGTTTCCGTGCAAACGGCGCCTTCATGGACTGGCAGGATGCCGGAGTCGTCCGGAAGACAAGGGAGTGGATGGATGCGGATCAAGTCGTTGTCGCCGTTGGCAAAACTCGGCGTCTGGCTGGGGCTGACCTGTGGGTTCGCTTCCATCCTGCAGTTGGCGGCCTGGATGGTGGGCCTCAGCGACTTCAATGTGCTGGAAAACAGCGGCATTGTGCTGGCGCTGGCCCTGGCTTCGTTGTTTGCCTTGATCGCCGCCGACCAGCGCGAAATTGGCGAATTCGGCTTTATCGTCGGTCCCGTTTGGAAGAAGTTGCTGCTGCGAGGCGCCGCGGTCGGCGCGGGACTCCATCTGGCGATGCTGGCGGCAGCCTGGTGCCTGGGCGTCTTCGAATTCCGCGACAGCATGCCGTCCGGCAGCCGGCTCGCCAAAGCCTGGTTCAACGGCATGACGGCCTTTCCGCTCGCCGCCACTCAGCAGATTCTGTTCACCGGCTACTTGCTGACGATGCTTCGCGACAAGTACCGAGCGGGCGTGGCGGTGGTCATCAGCGCGGGTTTGTTCGCCGTGTTGGGACGGCTGAACCACCCCGATTTGTTCTTCCACGAGCAGACGATGAAGATGGTCTTCTGCTTATTCCTGGTGGCGACGCTGTTGGGATTGCTGCGGCTGCAGACGGGCAGCATCCTGACATCAACCGGTGTGCTCGCGGGCTGGGTGTTTGTCCGGCGCTTTGTGCGCCACGGCCGCTTGCTGGAGTTTCAGGACGGCGCGGCCGCGGCCTGGCTGGCTCCTAACGGCGACCCGCGAATGTCGCCCGTATTGTGGACCGTGCTGATCGGCGCGATCGGCTGGAGTTTGTGGTCGCTTCGCAAGCATGGCGAGAAGCGCATCGAGCTGGACGGGCCCGCGATCGACTCGGACTTCAAACGCGTCTTTCCGCTTTCCAACAGCCAGGCCCTGGCGCCGTTGGACATCTGGCTCGGACGGCTTTGGCAGGCTCGTTTCCGCGTTGGCGCCGACTACATTCCGCGGCTTGTCGCGGCGCTGGTGATGTCCGCCGTTAACACCGTCATCACGTTGCCCGAGCGCGTGCTCGTGCCGCTGTTGATGAGAAATGTCAAAGTCAAGCCGCCCGTATTCATTCTCGGCACGCATCGCAGCGGCACGACGTTGCTGCACAACCTGTTGTCGCTGGACACGCAATACTGCACACCCCGCGCGTTTCACATTCTGAACCCGGTTGGCTGCTTGTTCACCGGCTGGCTGACCACGCCGCTGTTGGGCATCTTCTTGCCTGGCAAGCGGCCGATGGACGGCGTGCGGTTTCATCTGTTCGCGCCGCAGGAAGAGGAGTTCGCGCTGGCCAGCAGTTGCGAAATGTCGGTTTATTGGGGCATGACGTTTCCCAAGCAGTGGCCCGAGTACGATCGCTACATCTATCCGGAGCAGTTGTCGCACGAGGAGCAGCAGCGGTGGCGCAAGGCGTACGCCTTCTTCATGAAGAAGGTCGCGTATTGGTCGGGCCGCCGGCTATTGTCCAAGAACCCGCACAACACGAGCCGGATGGGGATCCTGTCCGAGATGTATCCCGGCGCGAAGTTCGTCCACATTCGGCGGCACCCCGAGGTGGTCTATCAGTCCAACCTGCACTTGAGCGAGCAGGCGCATGTGATGTGCCAGATTCAGGATTCCGATCCCGAGACCTCCTATGCCGCGCGTTTCATGGACAACTATCTCGGCATGGAGGACGCGTTCGTCGCGGCGTCCAAGCGCATGCCGCCGCAGTCGGTCACGGAAGTGCGTTTCGAGGATCTGGAGACCAACCCGCTCGAGGTCGTGCAGGCGATCTATCGCGAGTTGAACATGGAGTACACCGACGAGTACGACCGACGGCTGCGCCAGTACCTCGACTCCTTGGAAGGTTATCGCAAGAACCGCCATCGGCCGTTATCGCCCGAGCAGCGATCGATCGTGCTCGAGAAGCTTGGTCCGTTGATGGCACGCTGGGGCTACGAGCCGTTGGAGTCGACGGAGGACGACGCAGCCTCGTCCCGCTCTCGAGCTGCCTGACGCGCCGGCCTTGAACAAGCAATGAATTGAGCCAACGATGCAAACCTACGTGTTGCGGACCGGCCGCGAGATTTCGCCCTTCGGACCGCTCGAGGCAATTCGCATTCACAATCGGCCTTGGCCCGCGCTGCGCGACGAGCTGTTGAGGCAGTGCGGATGCCGCGTCGAGCACATCGACCGTTTGGATCAGGCGACGCAGTTTCCGTGTCTGTTGTTGCACGACGACCTCTATTTTACGCCGTCGGCCGTGCGGCGATTTCTCAAAGCAGCGCGTGGGCAAACCGGCAACCGCCGCGCGGCGCTGGCGGTTTCATTGCTGACCGAGGCGGTGGCGCCGGCGCTACAGGGCGAGCTGGCCGAGAGTGACGACGGACCGCTGCGGTTGTACTCGATGTATTATTTGCGCGAGGCTTGCGAGATCGAGCGGACCATGCCGCTGACGATTGCGGCGCCGTTTGGCAAGATCGCTGCGCCTGCGCACCCCAAGTTCGCGGAAAATGGCCGCCATGTGACGCCGTTCTCACACGTCTACCTAAGTCCGTTGCAGCACTGGGCCAACCTGGTCGCCTGCAACCTGCTGGGCATGTCTTCCGTCTTCTTGCGCACCGCTCGCGCCCGCTGGGGCGCCACGATGATGTTGCCGCTGTTGGCCGCTTGGCGAAGCGGCAGTGTGCGCCCGCAGCAGATGGCCGGCAAGGCCTACTGGGCGGGGCCTCGCGCGCGGATCCACCCGACCGCCGTCGTCGAGGGCGCCGTGATCGGCCGGCGTGTGAAGATCGAGCCACATGCCGTCGTGCGGTTTTGCGTGATCGACGACCATTGCGTGATTGGCTCCAACGCGCGGCTCGACGGCTGCACGCTCGGACGTCGCACGCTGGTTTCGCCCGGAGTGGTCGCGCGCGGGAGCGTGTTCGGCGCCGAGTGCTCTCTCTCGACGCCGTTCAATCAGCTTAGCGTTGCCGGCGAGCGGGTGGTTCTGTGCCCGAACTCCGGCGCGCTGGACTTTAGCTTCCGCGGCACCGTGCCCGTCTCGCATCAGGGCGAGACGATCCGCTCGGGCGCGAAGATTCTTGGCGTTGCGTTTGGGGACGACGTGTTTCTCGGGCCGAACATCGAGGTCGCCGGCGGGCAGGAGCTGCCCGCGGGCTGCACATTGGTCCGCAACCCGCGAGAGCTCATTCGCGATCCGGAGCTCGCCGATCTGCCACCCGATGTCTGGCGCCTCGATCGCGGCAAACGCAACCGCCGCGCCGCGTGACGCAAGGAAACCCGAAGCGTAAGCGAGGGATCCGCGCCGCTCAACCGGGCCGCCTCCTAGGCCGGCTCAGCGATCCAGCGAGGCAGCTTGTCATCGAGGTAGGCGCGGAGCGGAGCGACATGCAGTGCCTCGTCGCGCCAATTCGCCTCGAGATTCTCCACGATGTGATGCTCATCTTGCAGCTCGCCGCCTTGATAGCGTCGCACGACGGGATGCAGGAAGGTGCTGTCGCGAGCTCCGTCGACATCCGTATGAGCCACGCGGTGACTGCGGAACGGATCGTCCTCGGGTTTGAACCCGTACTCGAGATTGATGGTGAAGTACGTGTCGAAACGTTGGCCGAGCTCGTCGTGGACATAGTCGATCGGCAGTGACTCGTAGTGCTCGACGCCTTCCGCCGAGACGCCGATCACGTCGCAGAGAAAGCTGAATTGCTGCCAGAGCGCCGAGCTGCGATTGACGCGATCGATAATGGCATGCGTTAGCGCCTCCGCGGTGCAATCGAGCGCTCGCTGCGGCAGCGGCATGTTGTGGAAGCGTTGCAGCAAGATGAATGCGAGCGCTCGCACGTTGTAGCGGAAGCCATGGATGAACGCGCTGGCCGTTTTCTTGAAGTCCCTCGATTGTGTCAACGCGCCCGCGAAATACAGCCCCGGCACATTGGTCGATTGCCACGAGCTGTCCAGCTCCGGAAAGCGGGAGTCGATCACGGTATTGGGCCGGCAGTCGCCGTCAAAGATGTCGGTATCCATGCGAAAGCCGGTGCAGCAGATAATGCGATCGTATTCAATCACGTCGCGGCTGCCCATGGCGCGCTGGTAGCTGACGGTGACTCGAAACCGCTCGTTGACTCGTTCGATCTTCTCGATCTCAACTTCCAGCGTTGCGTTTTGGCACTTGAGGAGGTAGGTGTCGAGAAGATTGTTGTTCGCTGCGCGAAGATGCCCGACGAAATGCGACTGCCAAGCGAACTTCACCGGCCGCGGGCTCGCCACATGAATCAGCGCGGTGGTTTCGACCAGATTGTCGGCGGTCTCGAACCCCGAATTCCCTTTCCCGATGATCAGGACTCGCTGGTCGGTGAAATCGTCGGGGTCGACGGAAACTTCTTCGTATTGCTCGACCAACTCGATGCCGGGGATCTCGGGTATGTAAGGTTTCGCCAGTCCGGTGGCGACAACGAGGCAGCGACTGCGGATTTGATTGCCATCGGCATCCACCACGAGAAAGTGCTCCCCGTCGCGGCGAACGTGCTCGACGTTGACTCCGGTGCGGACGTCCAACCCGTAGTGGGCGGCGAATTCGCCTAGGTAGCGAACGAGATCGTCGGCCGCGGGGAAGTATCGGCGGCTGTAATTGCGAAACAGAAATCGCTCGTCGTCGCAGAGCAGCGCATTCCAATCCCAGCGGTAGTTGATATCCGCATCACAATGTCCGGTATAGACCTTGTTGATGCTGATGAGTTTGCGGTGACGCGGATGCAGCTTGAAAAACGTCCCCGGCGCCTCGCCTCGCTCCAGGATCACGTACGATTTGCCCGCTTTTTCGAGGAAGTAGCCGAGCTGCAATCCGGCAGGGCCAGCTCCCACGATGCAATAGTCGAATTCCGATGTCATGTTTTGCCTTCTCGTTGTTCCCGGATCGATGTGCCGCCTTCCACCCGCCTGCCGATCGATTATTCGGCGTTCGAGGCGCGGAATCAATAAACCAAGTTGTGGCGAGGGGCAGAACTTTGTCAGTCGTGCCCGCTCAATCGATGCCGATCAGCTTGTGCGTCTGCAGGCTGAGACGCCAGCGGGGATGTCGCATGCAGAACCGAATCGTGGCCTGGAGATGGGCATGCCGCGTGGCGGGGTCTGCCGTGTCCATCGGCTGTAAAAAGAAGTGTTGGAATTCGAGCGCCTCGAAGTTGGCCGGCGGCAGGTCGGCTTGCGGGTACACAAGTTTCAATTCATCACCGCGAGTCACGATGAGTTCGGCGCCGGCCTTGGGGCTGACGCAGACCCAATCAACGCCGGTCGGCACCGTGAGCGTGCCGTTGGTCTCAATCGCAACTTCGAATCCGGCGTCGTGCAGCGCCGCGATCGCTTCCTCGTCCAGCTGCAAAAGCGGCTCGCCGCCTGTGCAGACGACCAGCGGCTGCGCCGGCGCAGCGTCGGTTTCCGCTCCCGCTCCGCTGTTCCAAATTTTCTTCGCGACATCGGCCAGCTCGGTGGCGTTGTACTTGCCGCCAGCCGGCCCGTTCGTGCCGACGAAGTCGGTGTCACAAAACTGGCAGATGGCCGCGGCTCGATCGCGCTCGAGGCCGGACCAGAGGTTGCAGCCGGTGAATCGCAGGAAGACAGCGGCGCGCCCCGTCTGCGCTCCTTCGCCTTGCAGGGTGTAGTAGATCTCCTTGACCGAGTAGCTCACCGTCGCTCCTCGATCAGCAGTCCATCGGCGCGATGCCCCATCTGCTGATAGGGTTGTATGCTGATGCTTTCGGAGATCATTTGCACATGGCCGTCGCCGAACGCTGCCATCACGCCGCCAGGATGAAAGCTGCTGAATCCTCCTACCGGCAGCGCGGCGGCGGGAGCAGCGGAATTGGCGCCGCCACCTGCGGCAGGCTCGCTCGTTTCGCTGGGGGCCAGCTTGCCGCGCCGCACTTCCTCCAGCGCTTCGCGCCGAGTGAGCGGCGCCGCGGCGGGAAGGGCGTTCGGCCCTGTGGCTCGCAGCGCCGGCGTGAGCGTGTTGTTCGGCGCCGTGCCCGTGTTCCGCAGCGTCGCATTGGTTCCCGACATCCAGCCTAGCGCCGGCGATTGGACCTCGCTGAGGAACAGTGTGTGGCTCAGGCCGTCGCGGATGTCGGCTGGCTGCACAGCGCTGTTGAGATAGAAGACGCCGGTGTTGGTCATGTCGATCGGAGCTTCGGTGTGATGATGGCAGGCGGCGTAGCTGTGTCCGGTGCTGCTGCTGGAAGGACATTGAAGGATCGAAATGCTCAGGCCCATGACGCGTTGATTCGCCGGGCTATAGACGCTCTTGCTGAAGTCGATGGCCGCGTAGGTCGTGGACTCCTCCATATAGGGCAAGCACTGTTCGATCCAATTGTGGTGGTAGCCCCTGGGGGCGTTTTGAATCGGTCCGGTCGGCTCAAGTGTTCCGGAAGGAAACACCTCGTGAGCCAGCTCGTAGTTGTTGACCGCCAAAATCAGGTTCGCCAAGTTGTTGGAGCAGCTCATTCGCCGCGCCGCTTCGCGGGCGGCCTGCACGGCCGGCAGCAGCAAGGCGATCAGGACGCCGATAATGGCGATCACCACCAGCAGCTCCACCAGCGTGAATCCTCGGCGGTAGTGGGAAGCTCGAGTCGCAGTCATGAGCGTGCTTTCGTGCGTGTGTTTGATGGCGGTTGAATGGTGAATCTTTGCGAGAGAAGTTTCTTTGCTATAGGAATTTGTTCTTTTCTTTGCGTCTCTGCGTCTTTGCGTGAGACAGTTTTTCTTTGCGTCCGAGGTTGCATTCGCGACGCTCGCGAGCGCGGTGATGCGGGTCGTCGGGATAGTCGGCGGTCACTTCGAGAACGGAGCCGTCTCGCGAAATGGTCACTCGAGCGGGCTGGTTGTTGATGACCATCGTCCACGTCTCGCCTTGATACTGGTCGTCGCGTTGCAAGTTCGCTGCGGCGCGTTCGAGCCCGGCATGAGCTAGCCACGCGGCTTGCACTTGCCATTGTCGCAATTGCGACTCGCGGCGATGCCGGAGACATCGCTGGATCGCGCTGGCGGCGACCGTAGAGGCCAGCATCACGCAAATGATCGTCGCCAGCAGCAGCGCGCCTCGTCGTTTGCTTCGTCGCTGGCTTGTCCTCATTGGTCGGGCGCTCCCGGCTCGCGTCATGGCGCCTCCTCCAATGGCGGCAAGAGATCGATGGTCGGCAGGGCGACGCGCGTCTGCCAGTGGCGAAGTGTGCCGATGCCGAGCGCCACGGAGAGAACTTCGCTGTCGTCGCCGTGTAGTTCAATGCGGTCGCGGGCTTGTTGCCAGCGGGGGCCCGCTCCGCCTGAATCGGTCTCCTTGCCCGAACTGTCGGCGGCGCTGCGCAACGCCGCCGCAACGGTCGTGGCCGAGTACACCGCGGGGTCGCCGAAGTCAAAACGGAGCGTGAGGCGGTCGCCGGCAATGGTCGCCTCAACGGCTTGGTGAGCGTCGCGGCGCAACTGCGACAGCTGCTGGTGTCGTGTTCGCTGGCCATCGGCCGTTTCACGGATCTCGCGGTCGAGCTTGCCGATGCGGGCAATGCAGACAGACAGGCCGGTGATCACGAGGCTGATCACGGTCATGACGCTCATCACTTCGACCAGTGACGTGGCGCGACGTTGTCGGCGTGTCTTCATTCCGGCGCCTCCGTCGAGTTGCCGTGCTCGGCGGTGGTCATCGCCGGCGTGGCCGAGCGAGGCAGTTCGAGCTTCACTTGGCGGCGGTCGCCCGTGTGATTCTTCCAGCTGACGGTGGCCTGCAGCTTACCCACTTGCGCGACGCCACTGTCCGCCGCGTGGTCAGTTGCGATGTCGCTCTCGGCCAGCCACTCCAGCGCCACGTCGAAAGTATTCGGCCGTTCGGACTCCCCGACAGGTCGCTGCGGTCCGTGCGGAGTCCGTTCGGGCCTCGGCTCGTCTTCCAGCATGGCGGCGATGGCGTTCAACGCCTCGGTGTCGGGTGAGGGCAGCCATGGCAGCGCGGAGGCGCGTTCCAGCGCTTCCTCGGCCAGCTCGAGCGCCTGGTCGGCTCGGCGCGTTTCGCGGAGCACTCGCTGAGCCTGTGTCGCGCCCTGAATAATCAGGGTGGTGGCCAACGCCAGCAGTGACAGCGCCAGCAGCAGCTCGGCATGGCTGATGCCGCGGCGACTTCGCTGGCGCCCGCGCGATGCCAAGGGGGGTGGATGGTCAGGGGATACTGGCATGGATCAACTTGGAGAAGTCCGAGAACATCGCGAAGCCCAACAGCCCGACGGCGGCGCCGATTGCCAGCGTCGCGAGAGGAACAAAAAACGTGTCGAACAACCGCACTCGCGATTCTAGCCGACGGATGCGGCGGTCGGCTAATTCGTCGAGCGCCCACGGCAGGTTGCCGAGCCGCTGTGCCGACCGGAGCAACTCGGCTTCCGCTGCCGTGATCACCAACTGGTGGCAGAGCGAGTCGATCCAGGACAACCCCGCCTCATGATCGGTGGCGACCATCGCCATCCGGATTCGCATGTGACGGCGAGGGAACTCGTTGGCCAGCAGTCCGAGTGTCTGGCCGATCGGCGCATTCGCATCCGTCGCAAGCGACAGCGCCCGCAACACGCGGACCCGATCCGCGGGGTAGGACAATGTGGAAAACGGCTTGCGATGCTGCAGCAGTCCCAGCTGGTGCAAAAGGATGACGCCCATGGCCAGCATCGTTGCCAACGGCAGGAGCAACAGCCATTTGCCGGTTGCATTCTCCATCGCGGTGAGCCATTGCAGCAACAGGCTCGCTTGAGATGCCTCGCGAAGGATGTAGTCGAACGTCATGGCGAGATTGGCCAGCAGGACCAGGGTCATTCCCAACGCAAAGGTGACGAATGCGGCGAAGTATCCGTACCGCAGCCATGGCGGTGGTTGGCGCGTCGCGTCGCGCTGGAGCCAGCGCTGAATCGAGTCGTGGAGGTTGCCGTGAAGCGTGCCCAACCGCAGGGCCAAAAAAGCGTCCGGATTGGCGATTCGCAGCGCGATCGTGAGCGGCTCGCCGTGCTCGAGACGATCGGCGACTCGATCGCAATAAGCGCCGAATCGGTCGTTGCGACTCCAAGCCATTGCGCGCGGCGCCGTGGACAACGGCAAGCCGCTTTTGTCGGCCGCAGCGATGCTCCACAGCAGCCCGCGCATGCGGTTGTGGTGCGCTTGTGACCAAACGGTTGCCAGGAACGCCCCGGTCGCCAACAGGGTGCCCAGAACGACAAACACGAACAGGCCTTCTTCGCCGATCGGCAGCCGCCCCAACCCAAATCCCGACGGCAACTCCAGCATTTGCCACACGAGTTGAGGAATGGCGACGGCCGTTGGCGCGCCGAAGCCAACCAAGATCGCCAGCCAAGCGATAAATCGAAAGGTAAGGCTCAACTCATCGGCCGATCGCCGGCGAGCCTGATAGGCGATGTGGACGGCCGTCAACAGGCAAACGCCAAAGCCACCGAGCAGCAGTCCGGCCTGGAACCAGTCGGCGACATTCATGCGAGCCCCGACAACAAAGCGAACATCGTTGACAACATCGTGATCAGCGTGGCGCCAATCGTCACTGCGGCCATCGCAAAGAGCAGCGGGGGCAGCATGAGTCGCAATTGCAACGCGCGGTCATCGGCCTGCTGCTGAAGCAGATCGCCAGCCACCTCCAGGGAGTCGGGCAGCGATTGGGTCGTCTCGCCCCAGGTCATAAACGGCAGCACATCGGCTGGAACGCGGTGCTGCTTCCAAATTGCCTGTGCCAGCGACTCCCCCGCCGTGATGCGGGCGCTGACATCTTTCCACACGGCGGCCGCGTCGCGATTGCGACTGCATTGGCTGGCAAGCTCGATGGCGGTGGGCAATGGCAGGGATCGCCGAATGAGCAACGCTAGCACGCGCACGAGCTCGCCGTGGCCGGAGTATCTCCAGATGACGCCGACCAACGGCGTGGCGCCCAAAAGGCGATGCCATGGTTCGCGAGCGACGAAGAAGCTGCCGATCGCGATCGTGACGCCGACGAACAGCAGCAAGGCGAGCAGCATCCAGGCGCCGATGCGAGCCCACCACAGACTGATTGTCGCGAATTGGGGCAGCCGCAGGCCGAACTGCTCGAAAACTTCATGAAAGCCTTTGACCACGGTTAGCTGAATGCCGCAGAACAGCAAGATCGAGAAGAGGCACACGGTTACCGGGTAAGCGAGCGCCAACAGGTGCTGTCTCACTCGCCAACTGGCGTTTTGGTGGTCCAGCACATCGAACAGCGCTTCGTGAAAGTTCGGCGAATGGGCGGCGACGAGGAACGCGCCATGCAACAGCGTGGAGCGGTGGCCGATCCGTTCGACCGCCTCGGCAAGCGTGCGTCCGTGTTCGAGGTCGTCGGCGATTTGGCTCAATGCGGTGCGCACGTCTCTCCGCTTCGCCTCAGCCGCCGCGGCGCGCAGGCCCTCGGGCAGCGGCAAATGGGAGTGATGCAAGTCGGCCAGCCGCGCAGCCACCTCGCGCGCTGCGCGATCCCGCAAGCTGCCGGT
>JAGQPF010000410.1 GCA_020426845.1 Planctomycetales bacterium | reverse complement strand
TGGCCGAACATCAAAGGGGCCCCTGGTGCCGCACGACACCCAAGACCCTCATCACACCAACCATACCCGAATAACGGTCAGGCGCTAAACGCGTCAAGGAGGGCATTATGAGTGATTCGCGAGCAGGCTCGGCCCGCCAACGTCTACCGCGAACACGCTCGCCAAATACTCCACCAGCGCGTCAAACCAGTGGCGGCGGTGACTGTGGTCAATGCCTGTGTAGCGATCCTTCCCCAAGAGCCACATGCCTTGGACGCAACGGCTCCAGACATGATGCGTTTCAATTTGCGTCGGATCCATATTCTTCGATCGCGCTGATCCGGGCATGCTATATCCTCCGTGAGCAGTTGAGACACCTTCCGAGCTTTTCCGTCATGCGCATCGTAACGCCCGGGAGAGCGAGAGCCTCGTTGGACAGGCGCCAGGTGTGACAACAGCCTGACGCCGCAAGCTCCAAGGGCCCTTGCGCAATTCGCCTCATGCGGCCGAGGGCGCCGTCGATTCGTGCATGACGATCGCCCCAATCCAGACAGGCCTCATAACCCGTCCTGCGTCCGACACGTTCCGTGGCGGAGACGTTCCCGTCGCCCGGATCTTCGACGCCCTCGCGAATTGCGACCTACGGTTCAGCAATGTACGCCCAGGTGCGAATGCCAAACGCGGGTCCCGTCTTCGCTCTTTCCCCATTGGGTCCATGAACGCAGAAAAGCATTGTGTTTTCGACAGCGGCACGCAGTGGTATGCCGTGCCGGCGCTGTCCGTGCGGTACGTGACGACGACGCCTCAGCTGTTTCACGTTCCCGAGACAGACTCGTCCGTGGCAGGACTATGTCACCTTCGGAGCGAGTTTCTGGCCGCGGTGCACCTCGACCGCCTGGCCGGCGTTGAGTCGACGGACGACGCTCCGCCGCAGCTCATTTCGATTGCCGGAGTGCACGGCGCTTGGGGATTGCTAGTGAGCGACGTGCGCGATCTCTGCTCACTCGACTCGACCACCGCAGACACCGAGCGGAGAGGGTTTGGGTCATGCGTTGTCGGCGCGGCCACTCACGAAGGCCGATTTGTCCGACTGCTGGACCCCAACCGGCTCTATAAGCTCGTCGAAGAGCGGCTGCGATCAGCTTGGTCCTCGCTCGCCTCTGCCAAGAACACTCTTTCCCCTTGTTGAGGTAGTCGCCATGAGTCTCAGCCTCTGGATCTGGATTCTGCTTTTTCAATTTGTGGGCGCGCTGGGCACTTGGTTCGCCGCCACACTTCAAGGCACTGGAGTCGCGCTTACCGTGGCCTCCAGCGCTATGCTCGGGTCGGTGCTCGTTGGCAAAGTTCTCTCCAAACGAATCTCTGACGTCGTGGCCAGCTTTCCGGAGGTGGCAAGCCGAGACCTGGAGCTGGCGCCCACGGGAATCAGCTCATTCGACCACCCGCTGCGCGACCTATTGCGGCAGGTTCGGCATTGCCTGCGTGAAGAGGCCGCTAGCCGCGCGCAGCTCGAAGAGCTGACGGACGTGCTGCAGTCGATCGGCGTCAAAGACGCGCGCACTACACGACGCGTCGCACAGGGCTTCCGACAGGCAATTGGGCAAGTTTCACAGTCCGTCGACGGGGAGCTCGTCGAAATGTGGACCGAGCTGCAGGAGATGGAAAAGTGCGCTGACGAGATCGGCAGCACCTCCAGGTCTCAACAAGAGCACGTACGCAAGGCGGCCCAGGCTGTGGATCAAGTCCGCAACCGCTTGACTCAGCTCACTCAACCGCCGCTGTCCGACGAGAATCAGACCGACGAGCTGCTCGCCGAAACCGAGCGGCTGAACGAAGGCGTCGAACGCATTCGAAAACTCTCGAAAGAGGGTGGCGGGCGCCTCCGCTCACTTGGCCAGCGCACTCGCGACGTCAACGCACTCGTCCAAACGATCGGAGAAATCTCGGCCCGCACAGATCTGCTTGCCCTGAACGCCTCCATCGAGTCCGTTCGCGCAGGAGAACACGGTCGAGGCTTCGCCATGGTTGCCGAGGAAGTTCGCAAGCTCGCAGAGCAGACCGCGCAGGCCGTTCGTGAAGTGTCTCACCTCGTTGGCTCGACCGAGCTTGACGTCCGCGACATCGTCTCCCTGCTCGACGAGCAACTCGAGCGAACGGACGAGCAGTGCCAGCGAGTCTCGTCGGTTCGCGAGCAAATGGCGACGCTCGATGAGCAGGTGCGACGGGAGCAAAAATGGCGAAACACTCTTGAGACCGCCGCCCGGCGACAACAACAATCCGTCGACGAAGTCATTCACCAGCTTCAGCAAGTTGTGTCCACCGTTCAGACAGGACAACGTCAGTCGGAGCGAGCCGTATGGACCGCGCAGTCACTCTGCGAAGCCGTCAAGCAGTTCGATGGCGAACTCTCCGCGCTTCGGGCCGTCGCCAGTGGCCAGCGAATTGAAGTGCTCAAGGCACGCGTCCCGTCCGCCACTCGAACCAGCTTCGATAGCGCTCCGCCGCGGCGCACTCAAGCAGAGCAGCAGATGGAAAAGGACGTCGCGGAGGTCCGTGAAGCAGTGAATGAAGTCATGGGCGACACCGTGCGGCACACCAAGATTGAAGCCGACGCGGTGAGCCACATGCTCAACCAAATGGGAATCGAACGACGCTAATTCGGGGAACCAACTATGAGCAGTTCGCATTCGCTTCCCGTCCTGGAACGACTCGCCACAGCGTACCAACAGGGCGCCTCCGTCAATCAGGACTTGGCTCCCGCCATCGAGGAGCTTTCCGCACTCGCCCTACAATGGGAGTCCGTCTCCGCGACCGTCAGTGAGTCACTGGCGGTCTGGAGCGGGCTGCTGGATGTTGCGCAAGTCGTCGCCGATTCGGCGCAAGATCCAGACGTCAACGAGATGACCTCGTCCGAGTACGACGACCTCCTGGAGTTCGTCACTGAAAACCTGGACGTGCTTCAAGCCAGCCTATGCGGCGATCAGGACGCCCAAGGGTTGCTCAACGAGCTGCGAGAAGACGCGCAGCGGCGCTGGGGCGAGTCGCTCCAATGCCTGTTCGATCTCCAGCCGGACTTCGTGGACGAGGAAGCATTCCTTGAAGACACTTACGGTCCGCCCACGGAGGAAGCCGAAACGGAGAATAACGAGTTCGACTCGGCCAGGCTGGAACAGGCGCTGGCCGAAATGGCTCAACGAACCTTGAGCGAGCCCGAGGAGATCGCGCCAGCTGGCCCGGCGGCAAACTCAGACCAGGGATCCCAGCCCGCCGCGTCTGCACGCGACGTCTCTGCCGACATCCTCGATCCGGAATTTCTGGAGGCGTTCATGGACGACGCTGGCCGCGGACTGGCTGGCCTCGAAGAAGCGTCCCTGCGACTGGAGAATGATCCGACAGAGCGTTCGGCACTCAAACAGATCGGACGCGAGCTGCACACGTTGAAGGGCGCCGCAGCATGTGTCGGCCTCGACAGTCTGGCCTCGCAGATTCATCAAGTCGAAGAACTCCTCGAAGCCGCAACCGTCGATGTGCCCAAACTGCTGCGTCGCGTCGATGAAGTAACACGGCGCGTCGAATGTGTCGGCAGCGGCGCCACGGCACAGGCCAATCAAGCGTCTGCAGTTGTCAACAATCAGGTCGACGTTGGTGAACCATCCGCGGCGCCAAAACCAGAATCAACGGTCGATCGAAGCGTTGACGCCGAGGCCTCGTCGCCCGACGATGCGCGTCAAACGCCGGCTCCGGCGGAGTCGCGGGTCATCCCGCGGGCTCAAGTGGCCGCCGACGGAGAAGGCGCCGAGAGTACTCAGCGGATTCGGACATCCCAGCTTGATCGCTTGATGGACATGCTGGCCGAGCTGGTGATGCTTCGCAATCGTCGACAGTCGGGCGTTGAGCAGCTCGGCTCCAACTATGACGACTTGACTCGCAGTGTTGACCACCTCGCTCGCCTCACGAGCAAGTTGAATCAGTCGATGGATGGTCTGGATCGACACGACCTGGACGCCTTCGAGTCCACCATTGGCTCCGTTGCCGAGGTAACCGAGGACCTGACCCACTCGCTACGCCAGTTGCGCGGATTCTACGAGCCCATGGCGAGCGACAATGAAGCCGTGTCGCGCATTATCGGCCAGTTCCGCCACGAGTTGACGGCACTGCGACGAATGCCAGTGTCAGGGCTGTTTCACAAGCTGCGTCGAGTTGCCCGCGAGGCAGCTCGCATGGAGCGGAAAGAGATTCAGCTCAACTTCGAGGGCGAGGACTTCGGCCTTGAGCCGGCGCTGCAGGACCGCCTCTTCGAGCCGTTGCTGCACATCGTCCGCAACTCTGTTAGCCACGGAATCGAGACGCCGGAGCAGCGAGTTGAGGCGGGCAAGCCACGCGTCGGGCAGGTCACTTTGTCCGCCACCGGCAGCGCCCACTTGGTCCGGCTTGAAATCAGCGACGACGGGCGGGGGTTGGATTACGAAGCGATTCGGCGACGCGGTGTCGAACGAGGCTTGTTGTCCTCGAATCAGGCCGTCTCCCGCGACGAGCTGGCGCAATTGATCTTCCACCCGGGCTTCTCCACTCGCGACACCGTAAGCCAGATTTCCGGACGAGGAGTCGGGATGGACGTCGTCGCAGCCACACTGGAACAGCTAAGAGGCTGGACCGATGTCTCTTCGACCCAGGGCAGAGGAACTCGCATTCGCGTTACGGTGCCACTGCCGTCCGTCATCCAACACATGATGGTGTTCCGCGTGTCGGGCCAGTTGTATGGGGTGCCGATGCAAAGTCTCGAGTTTGCCGGTCCCGACCAAGCAGAGGTCAAGGCAGCCGACGCGGCGACGCTGTTACATCCCGATCGTCGACGCGCGAGCGATGAAGCAACTCGTGACGGAGAGCTGGAGTTGCTTTGGCTGCATACGATTGATGCTCTTGGCGTCAACGCCAAGGCCGATCCCGACGGGAACGAAGACATCGACGCCGAGGATCCGATGCTGCACGCCTTCGGAGCTGCCGCGCAGGCAGTGCCGATGAGAGTTGATGAAGTGATCGGCCCGGAGGAGGCTGTTGTCCGACCGCTGCCAACGATGCTGCGTCATCATCCCTTGGTCTCCGGGCTGTCCTTGGCCGGCAACGGGGAAGTTGTGCAGCTGCTCGATCCGCACGCGTTAACGCTGCAATTGGTCGGCGCCAGCTTGCCACAGGCACTGGCTCCCGTCGCCCTGCGGCAGTTTTCCGACCCGGCTGAGGTTGGGGCCGACTTTGTCGAGAGCCACGATGACGTTGGAGTGTCACCAGCCGGCGAAACACAGGCCTCGGAAAGCGGGGATGTGGAGCCCCAGATGCAACTTACGCTCGACACGCTGCAGCTGGACCGCTTGCCCGACGACTCGGCCGTGCTTGTCGTTGACGACTCCAAAACCGCGAGGCTGCGAATTGCCAAGCCAATCCTGGCCCGCGGCATCGAGGTCTTTCAGGCGGCCGACGGCGCCGAGGCGCTGCAGATGATGGCGACGCGTCCGTTCGTCGCCGTGTTCACGGATCTGGAAATGCCGGTGATGGATGGATTCGAGTTGCTCACCGAATTGAAATCGATCGGGTATGCCCAGACTCCCGTGATTGTGGCGTCAACGCTGCATCACGACGCTTGTCGACAGCGTACTCAGCGGCTGGGGGCGGTGGACCATCTCGGCAAACCCATTGACGAAGCGACGGTGCTCGAGACACTTCGCCGCTTCGCACCGGAGCTGCCAATCTAGAACAATTTCCGGGAGCCCATGCCCTGTTGCAAGGACGACTAGAGGACATTTCAAAAATCTTCCCTGGCGCAATCGAAGGCAGTTTTTCTGCTGGTTTTATCAACCCGATTGCCGATCGGGAAGTTTTTGAAATGTGTTGTACGCAAGACGGCCAAGAGCTACCGATCGCCACAAACTACGCGCATGGATCGCCACAAACTCGCGCATGGATCGCCCTAACGCAAGCCAAGATCCCCCTCTGTTGATCAAGTGACATCATGACACAAGCAAAGATTCTCGTCATCGACGACTCTGCGACAATTCGCCGGCTGGCAGATAACTATCTGACACCAGAGGGCTATCAGGTCGTGCTCGCCCCCACCGCCGAAGACGGCTTGGCGCTGGC
>JAGQPF010000409.1 GCA_020426845.1 Planctomycetales bacterium | reverse complement strand
CGAAGCGAAACGCTGTTTGATGACGCGTTTGCGCTGTTGGACGAGCTTGAGAACCAACTGAGTCTCTACCGTCCAGAAAGTGATCTGTCTCGATTGAACCGCACAGGGGCGCTGGATTCGGCCGGGCGACACTTGCTGGCGGTGCTGGGCGAGTCGGCTCGTATGTCGCGAGCGACGCAGGGCGCCTTTGATGTCACCATCCAGCCGCTGTGGCGCGCTTATGCTGATCAACCGACACTGCCGACGGCGGAGTTGTTGGCCGCTGCCCGCGCGAAAGTTGACTATCGACGAGTGCAGGTGACGGGCCGCTCCGTGCGGCTCGCGCCCGGCGCCGAGGTCACCTTGAACGGCATCGCGCAAGGCTACGCCCTTGATCGAGTTCGCGAACTGTTGCGGAGTCGCGGCGTGATCAACGCCTTGATCGACACGGGCGAGCTCGGCGCGCTGGGAGTGAAGGACGGCAGCCCGTGGCGCACGGGAATTCAGCATCCCGTGGTGGAGGACGCGCTGGCGGCGGTGACGCCGATGGACCACCGGTGCATCGCGACGTCGGGCGACTACGCCACGACATTTACGGCCGATCGCCGGTTGCACCATCTGCTCGACCCGCGCACCGGTGTCTCACCGCCGGAATTGTCGAGCGTCACGGTGGTCGCACCTACGGGTGTGCTGGCCGACGCACTGTCGACGGCCGTGTTCGTCCTGGGCCCCGAGCGTGGCCTGAAGTTGGTGTCGGCCACTCCGGATGCGGATGCGATGCTGATCGCCAAACAGGATGCGAAAGTTTGGACAACCGCCGGCTTCCCCCGCGCCAATTCGTAACGAAGCGCCGATTGAAGCGCGAATCGCTTCGCAATGGACTTCGCAATGGACAGGGCAATCGACAAGGCTAACAGCCTACCGAGGAACAATCAGTGATCACTGACAACAAGCTGTCACAGGCACGGCGACAACGCATGGGCGCCGTTGCGGGCATCCTGCTGATGGCATTGGTTGCCTTGCCGGCCGGCGCCGACGAAATTGAGTTGCTGACGGGCGCTCGAGTGCAGGGCACCGTGAAGGAGATCCGCGCCCCCAAGCGGGAGTTTGACTTCGAGCTGAAGATCGGCGCCCGCACCGTGGTGCGAACCTACCCGTTCGACAAGGTGCATGCCGTGACCATGAACGGCAAACGATTCGAAGTGACTCCCAAAGCTCCTGCCAAGGGGGGCAGTTCGGACAACTCGGACCCTGCCGGGGCTCAGGCCGCCGGCGAAGTGCGGCGCAGCGAGGCCGAGGTTCGCCAATTGATCAGCGAGGCCGGCAGTCCGCCCAACTGGTTTGACGATGTCGATTTGGACTACCCCAAAACGCTCGACCTGAGCTGGCCGATCAAGCCGCCCGTCGAGGGCTGGAGGAATCAGGTCAATGTCGGTCAGTACATCTGGGACATCATTCACCCGAACACCAGCCGCTGGAGGCCCGGCATCAAGTTGGTGCATCATTGCATGACGTTGCACGCCAACGAGCCCGAGCTGCTGCAACGAGACATTCGCACCGTCGGCCGCATGTACTTCGAGCTGCTGCAGGATTATCCACGGGCCGCATTCTGGCTGGAGAAGGGCAAGGTCGCGGCCGACACGCCCGCCGGCGTGACGTTGGCCGAGTGCTACTGGCGGTTGGGCTCGCGGACCATGGCTCTGAAGATGCTCAAACGCCCCGCCTTGCATCAGACGGCGATCAAGCTGCTCGGCGACATGGGCGAGACCGATCAGGCGCTGGCGATGGCCAAATCGCTGGCCCGCAATCCCCAGTTTGCCGGAGAGGCCAACATGCTGGCTGCCGATGCCCTGCGGCGCGCCGGGCGCAACGACGAGGCGATTCGCTACTACGGGCTCGTGGTGCAAAACGGCAATTTTCGCAACAAGGAGTACGAGAATCGCTTCAAGTCTCGGGCGCGCGAAAGCATCGAGGCGCTGCAGTTGAGCGATCGCGCGCAGGTCTCCAAGGTCGCCGACGGCAGCTATCAAGGCTCCGGAGCCGGATATTCGGGAGCCGTCAACGTGTCCATCACCGTGAAGGATCACAAGCTCACGGAAGTCAAGGTGACGGGCCACCAGGAAAAGCAGTTCTATTCGGCCATTGACGACACGACGGGGCAGATTCTGCGCAAGCAGTCGGTTCAGGGCATCGACGCAACGAGCCGAGCGACCATCACTTCGCAAGCGATCGTCAACGCCACGGCCAAGGCGCTGTCCAGCGGCGCCAAATAGCCGAAACCTCTTGCCCGTCGACCTGATATGCCAAGCAACCCAAAGCCACAGCCGATCGCGTTCATCACGCTCCGGATGAGGTACCCGGCGGGGGATGACGGGCCGCTGCCACGCGAAGTTCTCGATTACCACGAGCAAATCGAGGACGAGTTTGATGAACTGGAGAAGCTCAGTGAGGTTGACTTCAGTGTCAGCAGCGCTTCATCCTTTGAGCATGAAGGTCAGCAGTGGTGGTGGGAAGACTTCACCGTGGCCATCCTCGAGGACCCGGCGATTGAACGAATCGCGGATCGGCTTGTTCAATTTGTGCGCGGGGCGGGAATTCGGTTTGGGCACTCTTTTTGGCTCGACATGCAGATACTGCTCCCAACCGGTGAACGCAACGTCTACACCAAACGAATCTACCCAAAGCGTGAAACGAAGTGGTCGCTGTATCAGCCGCCGACTTCGCTCGCCGCGCGGTCGAACTCGCCGACGGAGTTTCCTCGCAACCTTGGATACTTGGCGGAAATGGCCCAGCGATGTTATGGCCTGGGTGGGGATGACATTTACGGACTCTTTCCCAAACAGTCGGATCTGACGAAGTGCATCAAGGGTCTTAGCGACAGCGATCGAAAGCAGCTTGCCGAGATTTACCTCAAAATTGTCCGTCTCAAGCACAACGAATGGTTTCTGCAGTGGATGCGAGAGCACGAGAACGAGGAGGAGAGTCCGAGGTGGGTCGATGAGCTGTATTGGTTTCTCGCCGTGCTCGATCGCCTGCGCGAAGGGGGCTTGCTCGCAGGCGCGCGTGGAAAGGCGACAAAGACAGTGCTGAAGTACTGGGATGACTACCTTTGTGGCGATCCGCGCCTGGACGCCACGCCAACGCTCGACCTCGACCTCACTTGACCTTGTTCTCGGGGTGCAAAGCCCCCAAAGCACCATCACGCCGCATGACTATTGGGAAGCAGATTGCCGTCGCCGTTGCACTGGCCTTGCTCGCAGCCGCGGCGCTGTTGGCCGCGACTCCGTTGAGCATTGCTTTTGGCGCGGTTACCGGGTTTGCCTCGCTCATGACGCTGGCGGGTATTTGGAGCCGCCGCTCCCCTGCCCTGCTCCGGCTCGACTGGTTTGTGCGAGTGCTCCGCCGGCCAGCCCGCGGAGAGACCACTGCGCCACACGGCTTGCTGCGCCGACTGGCCGAACGCTGCCTGCCGGCTTCCCTATTCTCTCAGCGAGCTTCGAAGCAGCGCGGACTGCTGCGGCGGCTATTGCGGCGGCTCGGGGTCACCTGGCTCGCGTCGCCGGTCCGCAGGCTCTCTCAGGCGTGTTGTTTGTCCGCCTTTCTGCTGCTGTTCTTTTATGTGTGCTGGCCCTACGACGCGCGGCCGGCGCCGCCGGGCCAACAGTCCGGCGGCTGGCGGTTCGCGACGCTCGATGAAGCCGGCGATGCGCATTTCCACGGCGGAGCGGCCGAGGCGTCGGCGCAAGACGCCGCGTCCCCCGCGGCCCCCGCGTGGCTGCATGCCGAGGCGACGGTCTATGTGCTGCCCGAGTCCGGCGCCGGGCCGGCAGGAACTGACAATAAGTTGTCATCGTGGACGGTCGCCGCCTGGTCGGAGGGCGAGATTCGGCTCCGGCCCGCCGGCGAGCTTCGCGCTGAGACGATCGATTTGCTGCTGGAGCACGCCGGCGACTGGCGGTTTTACGAGCGCCCGCCGGGCGAGTGGCCGACGCATTACGCCGATCGCTTGGCCGCCAAAGAAGCCGTCCCGGCCGAACTGTTTTTGGCGATCGATCCGCTGGTGAGTTTGTCCACCGCAATCGCCTCGCGCAGCTGGGTTTGGTCGCTCACCGGCGCGGGAGTCATCCTGTTGATCTGCGTGCTGATTCCGCGCGGCTTTTGTGGCTACCTCTGCCCCTTGGGGACGACGATTGACCTGTTCGACTGGGCCGTGGCCGGTCGAGTGCGCCGGTTTCGCGTGCCCGACGAGGGCTGGTGGGTGCATATCAAGTACTACCTGCTGGCGGGCACGCTGATCTGCGCAACGATGGGCGTGCTCGTCTCGGGCATCTTCTCCGCCATTCCCGTGGTCACCCGAGCTGCCTTGTTCTTGCTCGAGCCAGCGCAAAGCGGATTGCTCCGCGGCTGGCATCTCGTGCCTGCGGTCCACGCCGGTCACCTGTTGTCGATCGTTCTGTTCGCCGTCGTGCTGGGCCTGGGCTTTCTGCGTCCTCGATTCTGGTGCAAGTACGTCTGCCCGAGCGGCGCGGTGTTCTCCGTGGGAAATCTGTTTCGCGCCACGGAGCGGAAGGTTGAGTCGAGCTGCATCCACTGCAATAAGTGCATCGAGATCTGCCCCTTTGACGCGATCAAGCCAGACTTCACCACTCGGGCGACGGACTGCACGGAGTGCCAATCGTGCGCCGGCGTGTGCCCGACGGAGGCGATCAAGTTCGTGGAGCGCTGGAACATCGTCGATCTCAAGCCTGCCGACGACCCGCCCACCGGAGAGACTGCGCTCGGCCGCCGTGGCTTTTTGTCGTTGGCGGTGGGCGGCTGCGCCGCCGTCGCGGGTGGTGTTGGCGCAGCGGCGGCGGTCAGCGCCAGTCGAGCGGCGGGCGCGGAGCCGCTGGTGCGGCCGCCGGGAAGCGTTCCCGAGGAGGCGTTCCTGCAGATGTGCATTCGCTGCGGCGAGTGCTTCAAGGCCTGTCCGAACAACGTGCTGCAAGCCGAAGGTTTTCAGCAAGGCCTCGCCGGACTGTGGACGCCGATGGTGGTGGCCGACTGGGCCGGCTGCGAGTCGAGTTGCAATGCCTGCGGACAAGTTTGCCCGACTGGCGCCATCCGCGAGTTGCCGATGGAGGAGAAGCGAGTGGCGCGGATGGGCCTGGCGATCGTCGCCGAGACCTGTCTGCCCCTGGCCGGAAAGGAGGCGTGCGATCTTTGTGTGAAGGAGTGTCACGCAGCCGGCTACGATGCGATCGAATTCCAGCAAGTCGGCACGTTGGTGGATGACCGCGGCATGCCGATCGCCGACAGCGGGTTCCTGGCGCCCGTGGTGCTGGCCGACGCTTGTGTTGGTTGTGGGCTCTGTCAGACTCGCTGTTATGCCGTTCAAGTCAAGCAGCGCGGAGCGCTCGAGCATTCGGCCATCGTCGTCCGCGCCGGAGAGGGGCGCGAAGATCGCTTGCTATCGGGCTCCTACCGCGAGGAGCGACAGCGTCGGCTGGCGGAGTCCGCTTCTCGGCGGCAGGACGATGGTCCCGACGTCAACTATTTCATTCCCGAGCAAGGGGCCTCTCCGCCGGTTGATCCATTCTCCACTCCACCGGTTGATCCAGCGCCAGGTGCAGAGCCTGCGGGCAATCCGTTCGACGCGCCCGCCAACCCGTTCGAGACTCCGGCGCCGCCGATGTAGCACCGCCAGTGATTGGCATACGTGAAATGCGCACTCTCAAGCTCTGTGGGCGCGGATTGCGCGGCGTTTCGCGGCGTTTCGCGGACAGATTCTTCCGCCTGTTCAGTCCGCTCCGTTGAAGACTCGAGCCGTGCACGCGGGTTGAGCGGTTTTGGGTTGGCTTGTCGAAATCCGGAGCCTAGATATTAGAGGGGGGCGGTGGACGTGGGGCATGTGGGGGCCGTGGAGGTGCGCGGCGAGGCTGCCAGCAGCCTTGTTGACAACGGACCCGGGCCCGGCTCCATGTCAAAAATCGATTGGAAGCGACGATGAAGTCAAATACGTTCGGGTCAACATCGCCACGTGACGGTTCACCACGCGCTGACCAGATCTCTCTCGACGACGTTCTCAATTCGGAGCGACTGCCGACGCTGCCCGAGGTCGCGGTCCGGGTCATTGAGCTCGCCAAGAGCGACGAGCCGGACCTGGCCACCATTGCCTCGGTCGTAAAGACGGACCCAGCGATTTGCGCAAAGTTGCTGAAGACGGCCAACTCGGCGCTGATGGGCCTGCGGCGCCGTCCGTCGTCGGTCGAGCAGGCGGTTCCGATGCTGGGCGCCAACATGGTTCGCTCGCTCGTGCTGGGATTCACGCTCGCGGATCAAAGTCGCGAGACCGCGGAGACTCGGGACGGGATGCGATATTTGTGGCGCAGGTCGCTCATTCAAGCCACGGCCGCCGAGCAGTTCGCGCAGGTTGAGCATTCGCGAGACGGCGCGGAGTGGTTTCTGGCGGGACTGCTGCAAGACATCGGCCAATTGGCGATGGGCAACTGCATCGGCGCATCGTACTGGGACGTGCTGCGCAGCAACGAACGACACTGCGAGGTGGCAGCCGAGATCGAGCAATTCGGGTTCAGCCATGTGGACGTGGGAGTGGGGCTCTGCCGCAAGTGGAAGATTGACGAGCAAATTGTGGAAGCGATCGCGACCCACCATGAGCCCGTCGAACGCGTGCTGGGGCAGGCGCCGGGCACGCTCTCTGCGGCGTTGGTGGCCGCCTCCCACTGTGCGGATTACCTGTTGAGTGTTGTCAAGCAACGTGACTCTGACCGAGGCGTGCTGGACAAGCTGCTGACGAATGTGTTCTCCTTCCTGCCCGATCAAGTGATCGAGACGCTGGAGGAGATCGACTTTCGAGTCAATGAGACGGCCGCTTTGTTTGGTGTCAACGTTGGCTCCACACCGCCGGTCAGCCGCATCTTGCAGGATGCCCAGGCTCTGCTCGCGGAGATTTCGATTCAGGCGCAACTCCAGGCGCTCGGCGCGGATCAGCGTCGGGAAACGGCGGAGCATCAGTTGGCCGCTGCCTTGGAGCAGTCGAGCCAGCTGCAGGACGCGGTTTGGCGGGACGAGCTCACCGGCGTTTACAACCGCAGGTACCTGGTTCCGGCCGCTCAGTTGGCCATCGACGACTGCCGCCGTGAGCAGTGGCAACTGGGATGCTTGTTTCTCGATGTCGACGGGTTCAAGGAGGTGAATGACACCCACGGTCACGACGCCGGCGACACTACGCTTCGCGAGGTGGCCGAGGTCTTGAAGCAGTCGGTGCGAAGGTCGGACTACGTGATCCGCTACGGTGGCGACGAGTTCATCGTGCTGCTGGTGGACGTCAACGAGCAGGTGTTGTGGCGGATCTGCGAGCGGATTCGCGAGCGGATTGCCGACATTCGCTTGGAGGGAGCGGACGCGCGGGTTTACGGCAGCATTGGCGCGCTGATTCTGAGTCCCGACGGGCGAAAGGCAATCGCTCCCAAGAAGCTGATTTCGCACGCCGACAAGGCAATGTACGAGTCAAAGAAGCAAGGCGGCAATCGCACCACGGCCTACCAATTGCAAGGCCGCAGCAAAACCCACCTGCGGTTGCCCGAGCTCCAAGTATGACCTGCGCCAGAGTTAGCGAGTGAGTGACTGACTCGCCCAACCCTTCGCCAGCGGGAAAGGAAACCCGAAGCGTGAGCGAGGGATCGCGTCGCCCAACCCTCTGCCATCGGGAAAGGAAGCCCGAAGCGTGAGCGAGGGATAGCGTCGCCCAACCCTCCGCCATCGGAAAAGGGAACCCAGAGCGTGAGCGAGGGATAGACTCACCCAACCCTCCGCCATCGAGTGCCACCCTGCTGTCACACCTCCTGGCACTTCTGTGCGGCGACGCCCGGAGTCGCGGCTAAGTTGCAGGTTTTGACCCGTGTTAGTCGTTCGCCGCCTACGTGTTGTGCGACGAGCGGACTTGCACCACGAAGACCACGAAGACCACGAAGACCACGAAGATCGTGACCAAAGTGTTAAGCACTGCAAGGAATCAAGGTCACGCCTCACGCTCGGCAATCCCGTCGATGGTGGTTGCCGACATTGGCTTCAGTCCCTTCGTGCTCTTCGTGTCCTTCGTGGTTGTCCACACGTCGCGGCAAACAAGGCCGTCAACCGGAACGGCCGACTGCAAGATTTCCTGAAACAACGCATTTCACGGCGCCCGGTTAGGCGGTTAGGGCTGCGTTATTCGCCTCAATCAAAGATGAAACCCCTCACTCACAAGCGATTCGACAGGCAGACCTCCTAGAGAGAGGAGGCGGTCGGAATGTCGCAGAGCCCATCAGAGTGCGGACCTACGCAGGGAAGTGGCTGACAGCGAGCAACAGCCCCGAAATGCCTGAGTTCACCGCGACCAACGAACCTTGACTTTGGCTTTCACGACGGGCATGATTTGTTGGTGGCAATATCATAAAACGGTTGTGCAAACGATGCTTGACTTCAAAGAACGGCGACCCAGCGGTGACCAGGCCGCTAAGATCAAGGCGGCATTCAGCGCCGCGTGGCGACCAGTCAAGGACGTGCCGGATACTGACGACGTCGATCATCGCTATCGGCTAACCCTGCAACATCCAGAAATGCGTCAACGATTCTTGGACGCCTGCGTCAGGGAAGACTTCTGGACCAACATCCCGGACGCCCTGATTGTTGTGGATCGCGAGTTCCGCGCCTTGAATATCCTTCACCAACTTCATCGGGACGGCGAACTGTGAAACGCGGTATGCGTTGACCCTGTCGCAGATCAAATCCCGAGCAAGGGAATGACGTTACTCAGATGGTTTGTTGGCCAAATCGAGGAGCCAGCGCCGAGCGACAGGTTGAACGGTGAGCCGAGGTAATGTGCGATCGACACTGAGCAACCTCGAATGCTTAGGCAACAAACCATCTGAGCAAATTCTCCCCCGGATGGGGCTTGTTCGATCTCCATGGCAATGTCCGGGAGTGGTGCCAAGATCGTTTCACGCAATACGGTGCGGATCCATTGGTGACAGATCCATGCCATCAGGAGTCAACAGACGATGACGGTTTCCTGCGAATTGATCGTGGGGGGAAGCAACAGCTTTGATGCAGTCGGATCCTCGAATCGTGATTGGGTTGAAGCCTCAATCGGAGGAATCGGCTTTCGTGTGGCGCGAACTTGGCCAGGAGGTTGAGATGCGAGTTGTCGCAGCCATTTCGCTTTGCCAGATAAGGCTGTCTTAGATTCGTCTAAGACTTCGTGTGTTTCGCGTGCCGAATGATCGGCGTAGACTGTCTGAATTGATCGTCGTCCCCGTAGTCGTGACAGATCCTTCTGTCTCAACATGGTGCCTTATGGTGGTGGCCGCCTTGCGACTGCTCTTCTTTCTGGGGCTCGCAGTTTCCTTGGGCGGTGCCATCTATTCTTGCGGAGCCTCTCGCAAGGTTTCAGTGTATGTACTTGGGGCATTCACGCTCGTTCTTTGCTACGATGCCTCAGGGCTCGCGGGTGTAGAGATGGGCGACGCGCCGTTTAAAATCCCTTTAGATATCTCAATTGAAAGCGAGGGGGGGCGAGGTGAGGTGGTGGTTGATGTGTACCGCGGGATTGACAAGCTCTTGGTTGATGGGTTCTCCGTGAACGCCGGGACGAAAACACGAGTCTATCTTTTTCGGAAAGTTGGCTTTCGTCGCAGGCGATCATTTCTGCAGCTCTTGTGGCCAGGAAAGCCACTCAAGGTGAATCTTGATCGGCTGTATATTGGAATTCGCGGCGGTGCGCCGGAGAAACTTTCCAGATTTGGTGGGCCATCTTGGGGTGAAAGCGGAGAGCCGATTACTGTCCGCCTCTCACGTTTTGACTAGTGGGCATTTCAAAAATCTTCCCTGGCGCAATCGAAGGCAGTTTTTCTGCTGGTTTTATCAACCCGATTGCCGATCGGGGAGTTTTTGAAATGCGTTGTAGAGTGTATTCAGGAATTTGAATTCGGGTCAGATTTCCGGGTCTGTGTCGTACGTAGCTGCAGCCGAAAAGAGGCATCTATGGCAGAGCGGACCCGTGTGGCGATATCGCCGGCAGGGTCCAAAACTCCAAAAACGGAACCGTGGAGATATCGGTAACATTTCGGTCGGTAACAAATCAGTCGCTACGGGCGGAGTACTCTTGGCTCCGCCGACTTGCATCTCTTAAATAACGGCGCTGAACTACCCAGTGCGTGAAGTCAATTAGTGCATACCACGGAAACGGAAGGGCGAAAATGACGATCGCCTCCCATTGAAGCATAAGCCATCCCATGGCCGAAACAAGCGAGTCACCATCGTCGTCGAAGTAATGTGTGAGTCCACGCAAAATAGCGCAAAGGCAGCCAAATCCACCAACAAGCGACAAGAACACTTTCAGTGAGATTTGGCGCGCGCATCCACTCTGGCGGCACATGGCTTCAACACAGTACGCCACCCCAAGTAGCAGAAATAAACTGACAGCTAGGTCGAGAGCAAGACGCTTTGCAGAAAACACTTCGATGGGTGATATCGGAAACCCAGGCAGTGGGAGGGAACCTGGCGGATAGTGAGTGCCCCGATATGAATATGGCCAGCCGCGACTATTCTTAAGCTCAAATGTTGACTCAAGGGGGACACCGGACCAGCTGAGCGTCCAATCATTGGTTTGGGCACAATACAAGCCTCCTCCGACGACAACCACGCTAAGAACCGTCATCCAATGGGGAATCGCAAGGAACTTGGTCTTCACTCGCCACCTCCCACGGAGAAATTCGGCCACAGAAATTGCGCGTTATCGATCAAGAGGTTCAATAATGGTCTCGATGGCCTTAGGCCCTTTGCTTCAAGGGTTCTCTGGCATCGGTCACGATGTCACTTCGTGGACAACTGGAGCGTTGGGGTCAGCGCATTGGTCTAGCCAAGGGGAAGTATCCCAGCGCCCCTTGTAGGCCCATGGATTGACGGTGGGTGGATCCGGTCCTTGCGACGTCCCCAAAGGCAGTGTACGTCGCCGTGTCCGTGACGGTCCCGGTGCTATCCGTGCGTTGGTTGCCTCGTGGAGCCATGCCAGTCGTCGAGGTAGTGGCTCTCAACGCCGTTGCGATCCTGAGATAGCACCTCTTCGTAGAGCCTTGGCTCCTGCGTGTAATCCGCCTGGGACGCTCCGGCGTCATCCACCTCCATGATGACGTTATCACTCAGTGGATCCCAGATGAAATTCGTGGCAGCCATCTCATTCTCGATTTAGACATTGTTGACTAGATTTGCTCGGCGGCAACTCGGTGGACCTGCTTCGACTGTGTTCACGCTATGCAGACCCATTACGGCGACTCGATTCAACGATCTCTCAGGCCGACGCTGAAATACACGTGACGAACAATCCTCGCGCGACTGGGATTTGGAGCCACTGCATCGGTCGTTGGCTGCTCTGGACGAGGGTAGGCATTTGTCAAGGTGAGTTGAAGCAACGGCTTAGGTAATTGCCAGCGGTGAAGTCGTTGATTGGTGCGTTACAAAGTTCCGGCCTGACAGTGGGAACAGCCTGGAACCGCGGGGATATTTGCGGCGCACCAATCAATATGATGTCCATTCGCAGCGACCGCATGGCATCCACGCCGTCAGGACTGACTCCAAAAGGGCATTGACATCGGTCCGTTGACAATACCACCATTTGCAAAGTCTTCACCTCTGTGAGTCGAAGGAGAGCTTTGTCAGTAACAGCCGTTCCGGCTAGCTCGATTTTCTGAAGGCTCTGCGATGACGTGACCAGTTGGGAGATGTGGGAGTCCGTCACGTTTTGGCCATTCAATTTCAGCGCACGAAGCTCCCGAAGATCTTTGAGGTTGAGCATTAGACGTTCAACCTGACTTGGGCGGAGGATGGGTGGGGGCTGGATAACCAACTCTCGCAGAGATGACGGAAAGGAAAACAGATCGGCCTCGATCCTGGTGTTCATTAGTTCTAGTTGATGCAAACTCTGGTACTTTGAAATCTGGTCCATTGACGGAAGTGTCAGGTCAAACCCTTGCAGCCGAAGCGAGCGAATGTTGCATAGGGACAGAAATTTCTCAAGTGTGCGTGCCGAAACCATGTCGGCCGAGATTGACGCTTCCCGAATCTCGTTGGAGAACACTTCAATTGAATCACCGCGTTTCTGCTCAAATCCGTCGGCTTTGGTCAATTCCAGCAGAATGTGGTGTGCGCGCGTACCGTCCCAGATGATTCTCGTCAACTTCGGGTACTCCTTTGTGAACATTCGACAATCCCAGTCGGGAACTCGAAGGGTGTCTTTCTCATCGAATACGAGGCCGGCACCTCGGCCAATCAAATCTGAAATCGCTGACTCGCGCATTGCCTGCATTCGCAAGGAAAGGACCTTGGGCAGACATGCCACAGCTGCGGTGAGGACCAAAAGAAAGGCCGTGCGAATTGAGAAACGGAACTGCATGGCGACTACTGCCAAAGAATTAAATGTTACAGGCCGCGTTCTGGTCGCGATTTAGTGTTGATTGTGACCGAAATGTCGTCGTAGCTCCACGTATTTATTACCGCCGAAACTTGGCCGGTTGGCGGCCCCCAAACCCGCCTCGGCCCGCAAGCTCGCTTCGCTTGTCGAAGACATCGTACCCCGCCACCGACTATTCTATCGCCCGGAATTCCTGGCTAAGACTGTCTTAAATTCGTTTTTCCCCGGCGCCAACGCTCCACCGATTGTGCTGCGCGGCTACGTGTTGAACAACGCGCGGCACGAGGCGCTCGGGACACCCGGCGTTGTGGAGAACACCTCGCAGCCGGCAGAGCAGCCGGCGCCGAACGTTGTTGACGAAGCCCCGTGCGACGAAGGCTCGTGCGACGAGCAGACTTCCTCATCCGGCAGTTCAATTCCGCGTCGGCGCGGCCGTCCGCGGAGCCCCAACGCGACTTTCGCGACGCTCCGCCGATTGCAGGGGACTCGACGTCGCAGCGCTTCTCGCAACTCCTTCATCGGCGAGTTCGGCAACTTGTACCATCCGCTGCTGATGCAGTTCGCCGAGAGGACTCTCGCCAACCGCGGTTTGCGCCAAGACGGCACATCCATGGGCGCCGATCACGACACCACATCTCGGTCAACAACTGCCACCGCGGCTCCACCCGACAACCTAACATCCTCTTGGCGGCGTCATGCGCGAGCCTTCCGCCGGTGGCTCCGGGGTAACGCCGCCACACTTCCGCCGCAGCTCGCGCGCCTCTTGGAGCCCGCGCCGCGCGGAGACCAGTCGCGTCCCCCAGGTGACTGACATAGTTGCGTCAGTAGCATGCCAAGTGTCGTGCTCGATGTGACTTTCACAGGCTTGCAGCCTGTTCCACGAGTCGTTATGGCGAGCGGTAGAGCTCGTGCGTCGAAATGTACTGCTCGACGGCCCGCGGCACTCGGTGGCGAATCGTGTGGCCCAGGGAGCAGTCGCGCCGAATGGTGGTGCTCTAGATGTCGATCAACGGCATCGGCACCTGGGCGTTCTTGATCTCCTGCAGTCTCTCGGCGGAGCAGAACGCGGAGAGAAATTCGTTTGTTGGCCAAGACTGTCTTGAATGCGTTTTTTCCGCTTGCGTGTTGTTCGACGAGCGGACCTGCACCACGAAGACCACTAAGATCATGTCCAAAATATTTAGCAAGGCAAGAAACCAAGGTCACGCCGCACGCTCGGCAATCTCGCAGATGGTGGCTGCCGACATTGGCTTCAGTCCCTTCGTGCTCTTCGTGACCTTCGTGGTTGTCCTCACGTCGCGGCAAACAAGGCCGTCAACCGGAGCGGCCGACTGCAAGATTTCCTGAAACAACGCATTTCACGGCCGCCTGGTTAGGCGGTTGGGGCCACGTTATTTGCCTCAATCAAAGATAAACCCCCTCACAAGCATTTCCACAGGCAGACCTCCTAGAGAGTAGAGGCGGCCGGAATAGCGCAGAGCCCAGCAGAGTGCCGGACTTACGCAGGAACATGGCTGACAGTTGTCGGCTCGATTTCGGTTGCTGCAAAAGGCCCGCTGCGCTTGCACGGACTTCAATTCGTTTTTTGGCTAAGACTGTCTTAAATTCGTTTTTCGCATTCAGTCCCCGGTTACGGCGGCGATTCTAGAAAGAGCAACGCTTCGGGCGGTCGGAGAATCGGTGGCGGGATACGTGTCGTCTTCGGAAAGTGAAGCGACCTTGCGGCATTGCGGCCTGAGGCGGGTTTGTGGGCCACCAGTCGGACAAATTGCGGCGGCAATAAAACCTGGAGCTACGACGACAATTCGGTGACAATCACCTATTGCATGGAGTTCTGCAAGTCGCATAACGATGACTGCAGGGACTGGTAGGTCAACCTTGCGATGCAGACCTTCACCAAACATCGCACCAGAGTCCAAAGAGCTTCAAGGGGTCACGGCGGCCCCACGCCACACCAAACGATTACTTTGCCAACTGGGACGACCATGAATACTTCGTTTTCTGTTTCCGTTTCTGCCCTCGTCGCTGTTTTGCTGATTTCGTCATCAAGTGACTCACAAGAGCTGCCGAACCCACACGAATTGCCACTTTACTTTTACAAGATCCCAGACCTTCATTCGGACTTGAATTTATCAAATGATCAAGTCAAAAAAATTACGGACATTGTAGACGCTTTCACTCAAACGACTAGGCAACTCCGGAGTCAGCAGAAAGGTGCAAGCGAATCGCAACTAGCCGCTATCAAAACAAAGCGCCGAGTTGCTGGAGAGGAGGCTTCGCAAATGGTCGCTAAGCAGCTGAATGCGAAGCAATTGGCTCGAGCTCATCAGTTGCACATTCAACTTGGGGTCGTATCCTTCCTCTCACAAACGAAGGTTCCAGAAAGACTTGAGGCGATTCTCAATCTTTCGACAGAGCAGCAGCGCGCCCTGGACGAAATCCGAAATGGCGTTAAGGACGGGGAACGCACTGCGGCACATTATGAGGCGACAATGCAAGTCCTTACCAAAGATCAGCTTGCAGAACTGCTGGAGGCCTATGGCCCTCCCTCAAAACTTTTCCCGCCAGTCCGGCAATACCTCGGAGATCCGCCACGGTCAGTGCCGGTGCCGGCAAGTAAATGATCTTCTCGAAGGGCGCCGTGCTTGATGGCGCCGCTCAACGTTGAGTTTCCCTCCGCTTGCCGTTCGGAAGGTGACGGGGCAACCAGTCGTGCAACTGCGGCCATCACCGGATCACTCTCGCGCGACGCTTCCTCCTTGCAGACCGACAAGTGACAGGATCACGACACGGCATTGTTCCGGGAATCGCGTGTTACCTGTTGCCTGCCGAATTGGCGTCGCACTTTTGACCATATTGTGGCTGTAGGGATTCGCAGTGAATTTTGGCTGTTTGCTTGAGTTTTCGAGAATTCTGGAGAAGCCGGCGTCGACGGGGCCGAGGCTAACGGCGCGACGAGTCGGGGCAGCATAAAGCGTATTTGCCAATCAGGCTAGGAATTATTCTGACGGGAGAGATCAAACGGAACGGTAGTCAAACAAAATGGAGATAGAATGAAGAGTCTTGTGTGGCTGGTGAGTTTGGCCATATCCCCAATTCTCGCGGAGATTGGCAACGCTCAAGAAGAGATGATCCGGCATTGGGTGGAAAAGGCTGAAGCTGCTTCAACGGTAGGCGACATGCTGGCAGTTTCGAGGCAAGTGCTTGCTCTCGATGCCCCCGCGGTCAACACGTTCATATCCAGGGCCAGTAGATCCGCAGTGCAAAACGGAAAGTGCGTTGCTGCGATGGCGTTCAGTGGTGTGACATCGGTAAGGAAACTTGAATCAGAGTTTACTCTGTTGATAAATGACGACGCGAGAGAAGTGCGTCAGCTGACGTGGCTTTCAGTCAAGTGGGAGGTATTACCAAAGGCAACGAGGGCGCTCGGCCTTGAGTCGGAGGACCCAATAATTCGTGTCGCAGGAGTCCTGAACTCTTCGGGGAAAGCGGATGTGTCATCTTCATGCTTCGACCCTCATCCTTTGGTGCGAGCCCGGAATGTGTCAATGACTTCGGGACCACTGCCGGTTGAAATTAGTGAGCCGTGACTTGTGTTCCTGGGGGCCAGCCCCCAGACCCCCGGGATTTTTTAGGCATTGCTCGGGTGTTCAAAGTGGGGTGAGTCGCTATCGTGGCGGTTGCCTGGTG
>JAGQPF010000408.1 GCA_020426845.1 Planctomycetales bacterium | reverse complement strand
TGGCCGAACATCAAAGGGGCCCCTGGTGCCGCACGACACCCAAGACCCTCATCACACCAACCATACCCGAATAACGGTCAGGCGCTAAACGCGTCAAGGAGGGCATTATGAGTGATTCGCGAGCAGGTGATACGAGCCAATGTCAACTGCGAACACGGAGGCCAGATACTCCATCAGCGATTCGACCCAATGGCGTCGATGGCTATAGTCAATGCCCGTCCGCCGGTCGACTCCAAACAGCCAGACGCTCTGGACGCAGCGGCTCCAGACATGATGCGTCTGGATCTGCGTCGGATCCATCTTCTCGCAGCGCGCCTTATCCGGCATGGCGCAGCCCTCCTTGAGTTGGCTACGGTTCAAAACCTGCAGCTTAGCTGCGAGTTGCCGCATGGCCGCGCGGAATTGCGCACAGGTGGGACAGCAGTATGGCACTGGCCGACTTTGCCGTCGCGGTGGCCGCCGCCGAGGTGATCAAGGCGATTGCCTATGGCAATGCGCAGCGGACGCAGATGCTGGCCAGCGATTGGGAGGCGCCCAAGAGGCGTTCGACAACGCGATGGCCGCCGAGATTGTGTTCGATGGCTCGGAGAAACGAATTTAAGACAACGAATTTAAGACAGTCTTAGCCGGGAAATCGGAAGGCGAAGTCGGTGACAGCGACTTGAGTCGTGTAACTGAGGAAGGCGGCAGGCCTGGCGAAGAGAGGTGCGTGTGGGCCGGCTCTTTGAGAGGTTGTTCGCGCAGTGGGGCCAGGCAGGGCCAAAATGGCTCGCGAGTTGGATAAGAATGCAACATGTACTGACGCAATTGTGTCAGTCACTCCGGGGCGGCGGCGGGGCTCCGCGCGGCGCAGGCTCCAGGAGGCGCGCCAGGTGGGCGCCGGGTGGGCGGCAGTGTGACGGCGACTTCGCGGAGCCAGCGGCCGATGGCTCGCGCATGGCGCAGCCACGAGAATCCGGTTTCGTCGGGAGGAGCCGCGGCGGCGGTTGTTGGCGGCGCTGCCGTGAGGTCTAGATCGGCGTCGACGCCGGCTTTGTTGTCTTCGGCCGCGAGCTCTTGCGCCATGGATGTGCCGTCTTGGCGCAGTCCGCGGCTGGCGAGAATCCTCTCGGCGATGCGCATCAGCAGCTGATGGTACTGATTGCCGAACTCTCGCTGGCAAGCGAGCAGTTCGAGTGGGTGGTTGGTACAATGCTGTTGGTCCCAACTTCACTTCTACCCAACACCATGTCCAACATGACTCGCAAGATACATTGCTGCTTGCTGACCGGTTTGCTGGCTGCGATTGGAGGTTGCTCAGGTGGCGACCAGACGCCCGCTCCGTCGCCTCGGCCTGTTGAAGCCACGGTGCTGCGCCGCACGGCTCCGCCCGATGCCTACTGGGTTTCGGCCTCCGTCGCGTCGTGGAAGACCGAGCAGATCGGCTTTGAAGTGCCGGGCCGCGTGGAATGGGTGGCCGAACCTAACACGGAAGTGGAGGGACGAGTCAAGGACAAAGACGGCAACATCATTGTCGATGGCATGCCGTTCGCCGGAATTGACAACGAACAATATCGACTGCGAGTGGAGACGGCCAAGGCAAAAGTTGCCCAAGCCGAGCAGACGATCACGGCCGCAGAGATCGAGATCAACAAGACACTGCCCGCTCAGACTCGCGCGGCCGGGGCGGAGAAAAAGCTGGCAAAGTCGGAGTACGATCGGCAATTGCAGCTGCAACGGCAGAAGGCGGGAGTTCAGGCCGATGTCGACCGCAGCGAAGCTCGCTATGAAACGGCCGATGCCCAGATCCAACAACTCGAAGCAACCCTCAGCGCCAAACAGGCGGAGCTCCAGGCGCTGAACTCGCAACTGCTCGAGGCCAAGCAGGCGTTGAAAGACGCCGAACGTGATCTGGCCAATTGCACTCTGTTTTCATCGTTTCGCGGACAGATCGCCAGTGTTGCCGCAGTGCCGGGCAGCGTTGTCAGCGCCGGGCAGCCTGTGGCCACGGTCCAGATGATGGACCCCATCAAGGTGGAGATCGAAGTGTCGGCCGCCGACTCGCGACGCTTGCGGAATCGCCATCGCGTGCCGGTGATGTTGCAGGGATCGACAGAGCCAGTTGAAGGATTCCTCTACCTGATCGACTCCGTCGCGGATCCGGCCACTCGGACCTATACGGTGACGCTATTGCTGCGAAACACGAAAGCGGCGGAAACGGAAGCGACAATTCCGGAGGGCGCGGCCACGATTGAAAAGACGTGGCGCTTGGATTTGCAGTTTCTCCCGGGCCGCGAGGAAGGCATGCTGTTTGTCGATGAGACCGCGATCCAGGAGGACCAGGAGGGCCCGTTCCTGTGGCGAATTACCAATGTCCGAATTGACGATCCCATCCCCGCGGATCGCTTGTTCCAAGTCGCCAAACTTCGCGTCCGCCGCGGGCCAGCCAAAGTGCCCTTCCTCGGAAACTGGCTGTTCCAGCAGGTCATGGTTGACGACGATCAGTTCGATGCCAGTCGAGATCTGGTGGCTGGCCGTCTGACGTCCACCAGCGAGGAGCGGGGTGGCCAGGCCTGGAACGGCGACACACTGTATCTGAGCAGCCACCGGCAGTGGCAACTGCGCCCGGGCGATGTCGTCCGAGTTGACCTGTCCAGTGAAGACGCCTCTCCGGGCTACTTTGTGCCCATGGAATGCCTCATCCATCGCGATGGCCGGAGCTACTTGATGGCGATCGACGCGAAGGGTGAGGCCAACACGGTGCAGGAGCTCAAGGTGCGGGTCGTGGAGCCGTCCGACGACCAGGCAAGCTCGTCGCTACGACAGGTCCTGCCGGATGACGGCGCCGACCCGGAAGCGTTGGAGGGCGTTCGCTATGTCACGCGTGGTGTGCATTATTTGCGCAATGGCGAGGCTGTGAAAATCGTCAACCGCGAGGAGACGGCCCAGTGAATCTCGCCGCGTTTTCGATGAGCCGCCGGCCGATTGTGTTCACGCTGGTGGCCATGCTGTTTGCCTGGGGCGTCGCCGCCTACCAAAGCATGCCTCGGCGCGAAGATCCCGAGTTCACGATTCGCACGTGCGTCGTCACCACATCGTGGCCCGGAGCGCCGACGATCACGGTGGAGGAGCTGATTACCGACAGGTTGGAGGAGACGCTCGATGGGATCGAGGAGATCGAGCACCTGCGGTCAACAACCACGAACGGATTGTCGGTGATCTATGTCGATCTTTTTGACCAAGTTCAGCCGCAAGACATCCAGAATGTCTGGGACAAGGTTCGCGCGAAAGTTGCCAATGTGCGCATGCCCGATCCCGCCGTCCGCCCGCTTGTGAACGACGAGTTCGGCGACACGGCCGTGCTGGTCTTGGGAATTCACCAGCAGCCGTTGGCGGGCGAGGAGACGGTCGACCCGAGCCGCCGTTATTCGCCCCGCCAACTGGAGGAGCACGCCGACACCATTCGCGACGTGCTGCGATTGCTGCCGGGCGTCGCCAAGGTCGAGAAGTTCGGCGTCAACGACGAGGCGATCTATATCGAAACCGACCTGGGCACCTGGTCCCAATTGAGCTTGACGTCGGCGACGCTCCAGCAATTGGTCGACCGGCGGAACATTATTTCGCCGGGCGGCAGCATCGACACTCAGCACGGCACGTTTTCGGTGAAACCGGGTGGCGAATTCAATGCCGTGGAGGAAATCGAAGCCGTGACGGTCGCGGGCGTCGTCAATGGCGACACGGTGAATCGCGTCGGACTGCGCGAGCTCGGGCTGACCGTCAAACGCGATTATCTCGACCCACGCCGGGTGGTTTGCCGCGTATCCAATCCGCAAGGCTCCTACCCGGCCGTGATGTTGGCGGTGACGATGAGCGACGGCGCCAACATCATCGAGGTGTGCGACAAGTGCATGCGGCGATTGAGTGAGCTGACCGATCTCGAGCAAGCGTTGCCGCGAGACTTGGCGGTGATCCCCGTCTCGAACCAGTCCGACAACGTCAACCAGAAAGTCAACGACGTGGTCAACAACGTCGTCTCGGCGATCATCATCGTCGTGATTGTCGTGTATCTGTTCGTCGGACTGCGCACATCGCTGGTCATGGCCGCCAACATCCCGATCGTCGTGCTTGGCTCCGTCGGGATCATTTCGGTGCTGGGTGTGCAGATCGAGCAAATCTCGCTGGCCTCCATCATCATTGCCTTGGGCCTGCTCGTGGACAATGCGGTGCAGGTTTGCGACCAGACGCGCACGAACTGCCTGGCCGGGATGCCTCCGCGGGCCGCTGCCGTCGAAGGAGCGCGAACGCTTATGTTGCCGATGTTGACGGGCACGCTGACAACGGTCGTGGCCTTCGTGCCCATGCTGTTTGCGCTCCAGGGCGGCAGCCGCGAGTATGTCTACAGCCTGCCGGTCACGTTGTCGGTCACCTTGTTGCTGAGTTGGCTGCTGGCCATGACGATCTGCGTGCTGCTGGCAGCCGCCTTCATTCGCGCGCCGCAAGACCCGGGCAAGCCTTCGGCGCCGCTGCCGTGGCTCGGCGAGTGGCTCGCTCGACGCATGGGTGACTCGAGTCCGTCACGGGACGCGGGCGGCAATGGCTTGCTGGGGATCTACCGCCAGCTGGTGATGGCCGCGATCGGAGCGAAGTGGGTCACCGTCGCCATCGCCATCGCGCTGTTGGTCGGCGCCATGCAGTTGCCTGTCGGCAGCGAATTCTTCCCTCAAGACCGGCGCGATCAGTTCTTCGTCAACGTCTACTTGCCCGAAACTTCCACGATTGAGCAGACCAGCCAAGTCGTGCAGCAGGTCGAGGAGACAATTCGCAAGCTTAGTAAGACTCGCGGTCCGAGCGGGCAGGAGGTGGAGCGTCTGCGCAGCATGCGATCGATGATCGGCAAAGGCGGCGCTCGCTGGGCACTGGGCATCGATCCCCCTGCCCCGAGTCCCGCGGTGGCCGAGATTCTGGTTCGGACGACCGATGGCGAACTCACGCCCGACTTTGTGCGCGACATTCGTGCCGCGACTACTGTGGGCGATCCCGAACGAGGCATTCTGCCCATCACGGGGGCGCGGGTCGTGCCGAAAAAGCTGGCCCTGGGCCCGCCAGCGGCGCCGGTCGAGCTGCGCGTCACCGGCGATGGTTTCGCCGATATCGCCACCATTCGCCGCATTGCCGAGGACGTCAAGAACCTGCTGCGCGAACAGGCCGGAGTTTGGGATGTCGCCGACTCTTGGGGCGTGGACGGTTTTCAAGTCACCATTGACATCGACGACAACAAAGCAAACCTGGCGGGCGTCACCAACGCGGCGGTTGCCAACTCGCTCAACACTTACTTCTCGGGGCAGCAGTTGTCGACGTTCCGCGAAGGCGATCATCTGATCCCCGTCTACTTCCGGCTCAACCAAGCCGATCGCCGCGAGCTGGCCGGCATCGACGCCGCCTGGGTGGAGGGAGACAACGGAAAGCTGCCGTTGAATTCGATCGCGAAAGTGCGGCCGGACTGGCAGCCCGCCAAAATCGAACGCCGCGATGTGAATCGCACGATTGAGGTGACAGCCGAGGTGGAGGACGGCGTCTCCGGAAATGACATTGTCAACGCTGTCTGGAACTCGGAGCAGATGGCGACCATCAAGCAAGGGTTGCCGCTGGGATATCGCATCGAAATCGGTGGCTCACTCGAGGAGAGTCTCGACGCTGCGCAGCAGATGACCATCTCCTTCGCGGTCTCATTTCTGCTGATCGTGTTGATCCTGGTCATTCAGTACAACGGTTGGTCCAAGACCTTGGTCATTCTCGCCACCTTGCCGCTCGCGTTGATTGGCGCATTGCTTGGACTTTCGCTGACCGACAATCCGCTGGGGTTCATGCCTCAGCTTGGCTTGTTGTCGCTGTTCGGAATCGTCCTGAACACCGGCATCATCTTCATTGAGTTTGCCGACATCTTGATTGCCGAGAAACGCGATGCGTTGCGTGCGCAGGGAGACGGCGCGGCGGACGGGCCGATCTGCGGGCTGACACGACAGCAATTTCGCGAGTGTCTCGCCGAAGCCGGGCAGCAGCGGATGCTGCCGATTGTGCTGACTACGGCCACGACGATCGGCGGACTCCTGCCGTTGGCGCTATCCGGCGGCCCGCTCTGGGAAGGCATGGCGTGGCTGATGACATTCGGCTTGATTGTCGCCACCGTGCTGACGCTCGTTGTCGTGCCTGCGTTGTACGCAATTCTCGTCGAGACATTCGGCGTAGCGCCGCTGAGCGACTGAACGTCGCCGGTCAACGGTCAGTCGGAGTCGGAGCCAGAGCCAGAGTCAGAGTCGGAACGGTTTCTCGCCGGAGTTGGCTTGTCGGGAGCTCGAGCCATCAACATGCAGACAGTTCCCAGCAGGCCGAGCAACAAGAAGGCCGCCGGCACCAGGGCGACGCGGTAGTTCGCATGGAATTCCCGGCTGAGCGCCGCCTCCTCCGGGTCATCGGGATTCACGAAGCATACCGTGTTCGCTCCCGGCGGAATGGACTCGGCTACCTCGCGACGCCACTGTTCCCGCGAGTCGCTAACCTCCGTGACGGCGAAACGGCTGGACACGTATTCCTGGCCCTCGAAGTCGTATCGATATCGCACTCTCAGTCCGTAATCGTAGCTGCCCGGTCCGGCATTTTTGCCCGCGGTTCCGCTATACCCCTCGGTCACCTCGGCCTCCAGGATCACGCACGGCGTCTCAATCCAGGACTGCGAACGCCGGATGTCTCTGTGGGGCACATAGAATCCCCAATACAGGATCGCCGCTCCGGTTAAGGCAATGACGCCCGAGAAAGCCAGGCCGCCCAGAAAGCAGCCCAGATGATTGTTCGGCATCGGCCAAATTGCGTCGGTTTCGTTTTTCATCCGGCTTTCGTCCTACTGGGGTTCCTGCACACACCGTACTTCAGATGTGGAGTTCCGTGCCAAGTCAGCAAGTCGGTTCGCCAGGTTGGGGTCTAGGTCGAGCAACAACGGCAAGTCATCAACGACATCCTCGGGCAGGATTCTCAGCAGCAGTTCCCGTTCCTCGACGTTGACCAGTTCTCGCAGCGAATCGTCGTCAACCATGTCAGCGTAGGTCAATACGATTCCGATCGGGACAACCGATTTGCCACATAGCGATTCGATTGATTTGCGCGTTCCATCCGTCGGTCCATAGTAAGCGGAAATGCAGAATACCACACGGTCGCCATTCTCAATGGCGCCTGTCGAACGCAGGTTCAGTCCCGAGTCGGCAAGGCAACTTTCAACCGGGCCCACATCTCTTTTCGGGCAGCCGACAAGTGCAATCGGGGAGTTTTGATGCACCGCTCTTCTCCAAAAGCTAGGATCGACGTCGCTGGATGTTCTCAGCCTTGACCGGGGGGCAGATGTGGCTCGTCGTCGGTGTCGAAATCTCTCCCCGTGAGTTTGCGCCAGTTGCCCGCTGTGAAAGCAAACTCGACAGCAAGGACAAAATGGCGGCGCTGAATCTCCCACAGTTTTGCCGTCTTGGGAATAGAGCCGGCTATAGACGAACCAAACAAGGATTGTCGCGCCCATTAGCATGGTGATGAGACCCAAGAGCACCATCACCAACGCCACCAGTGACTGTGGCAGGTAGAAAACGAGACTCGATGATACGAATCGTAGAAGCCCTGAGATTTGAGTCAGGCCTAGTTGACAGGACAGACCGGAGCGCGGTTATCGCACTGAAGTGCGTGTTGCAGGAATGCAGCCCTCGTTTGGACTACCACGCCCGCCCACTTCCGTTTGGCAAGTTCGATAGCCAATCCGAAGTCGATCAATTAGCCTTGTACGAGGCGATCGTTGAGACTTTCCGCCACTCTTGCGACGAGGCTAGGGAATCGGGAGAAGCTGTTGCCCACAATGCGGCAAGAGCCCTCTTGGAAAGCAGTGGCGATACCGAAGCGACGAGACTCGCTTTGCGATTTGTCACTCTCGTCCATGAGAAATCGGTGAATACACCGGACGATGTGTATCTTGTCCGCCTTTTCTTGACCATGGTTCAAACGGTGGAGGATGTTCTCGCCATACGTGACGGCACCGTGGCTGATGAAAGCGATCGTATCCGACGAGGCCCGGATTACTGGTAGCCAACTCCCCTCCCCCGTCACGGCCGACTTGCCCGAAACAAGCTGAAAGAAAAACACAAACGGCGACAGTTTCAGCAGAAAGGTGAGAGAGCACGATCGATCGAGGAAGTGGATGCTCTCGCGCCGTCGGCCATTTCAGGGGCCAGGCCAGGCACTTTGGGTCACGCCGCTCTCTGCGACCGGGATTCTCTCGACTGATCCTTCCTCACTTCTGTTTCAGTTCCCGTTGGCTGGCGCGAAGGTGAGAGTTTTCAGCATTTGGTCAAGATGGGAGTGGAGTGACTCGCGGTCCTCAATGGGCACTCCGCTAACGGAAATGGTGATTTTCTCGGGGACCAGTACTTCGTATGTCGACGAGTGGAATTTGTCGTGCTCATTCTGGATAACGCGTTGTGATTCGATGTCGTCCACGACGACAGAACTGGCCGTATTGCTTCCGGCTTTGCCGAGAATACGCTCCCGAATTTCCTCGGCTGTCTTGTCGCTGGGTAGGATCATAATTTTTGTCGTGTGGGCGACTCCGGGGAATCCAGCGGGACAGGTCAACGTCCTGGCGTTGGGGCTCAGGTTGTTCCGGGGCTGCTCGGCTGTCCATGCCGCTGGCGCTTGCAAGCTGTAGAGATCGGTGGTCACGGTTTGCAGTGCGAGCGTCGTTCCTGGCGAATTACCGCACGAGGTGAGCATGATGGCGGAAAACAGTCCTAGCGACGTGAGGAATGTAGATCGAGTCATGGCGTTTGCAGCCTGAGTTGCTGGAATTGGAATGACAACATACTTAAGGAAGAGAAGTGCGCGAGCAACCGGAACGCGGGCCCTTGTCCCAATGTCGGTGTCTATGGGGAAGGCCCGTTGTGCCAAAGCAGAAAGGTTCGTCCTCGAACGTGGCGCATCGGGAACGAATTCCAGAGATGGTGTGGCACTTGTCGGAGGATTGGCGATTCGGTCCCTCGTTGACGCTTCGGGTTCCCTTCCCGATGTGGGAGGGTTGGGCGATCTGATTTTTCGTTTGAACACGATGTCTCAATTTAAAATCAGCGCGTCCATTTCATCCGGTTTCGTAGCTCGCGAAAACGCATGGCGAGGTGCCTCGGAAGCGAATACGATGATATCAACGAAAAACACGTCGATTCAATCACCGATTTGCAGTTCGGCGCAGCAACCAATTTGTGACTCCTTTCGACTCAACATCCCGGACCAAGTCTCCATGTCTTCACGGCCCCATGCCCTTTTTTTCTTGTTAATTGTCGCCGGCGCGGCCATGTGTTCGCAATCAGCTGCGCAGGCCCAGCGGGCTGCGAAGAGGCAGCCTGCGGCCAAGGCGAAGCCGGCGCCACCGAAAGTGATTCGCGATGAGGACCTGCCTTACCCGCCGACGTTGAAGGGCGGAAAGTCGATGTCCACCGACGCGTCCGAGCAGTTCTTGGTGGCGCCCCCGGAGCTAGTCGGCGTGTCGATTGCCAAGGAAGTGCCGACCGTCGATTTGATCATCTATCCCGGCCAAGATTATCCGGGCAAGCCTTGGTCCAACTGGGGCGATGGTTGCGTGTTCGACGGCAAGTATTATTCGGCCATCGGTGATCATTACGCGATCGGCCGTGGCGAGTCGCCGCATGGCACCGGCACAGCGTTGGTTTACGAGTACGATCCGCAATCCAAGCGGCTGCGAGCTTTAGCCGACGTCGCTCGCGTGCTGAAACTGCCTGCGGGACATTACACGCCCGGCAAAATTCACAGCCGAATTGACGCCGGCAGCGATGGCTGGCTGTACTACTCCACGCATCGTGGCTCGCCGCGCGCAGCGAATGACGAAAACCATTATGGCGGTGATTGGATCTTCCGGACGAACCCGACGACGGGGGCGACCGAGGTCGTCGTGCAAGGTCCGGTCGCCAAGCACAGCACGCCCAACAGCGTCGTCGACGCGCGGCGAATGATCTTTTACGGTGGCACCGCTGCCGGCCCCGACGCGCCGCTGCAGGACATTCGTTTCTTTGCATACGACTTGAAGAATCGCAAACTTCTATACACGGGCGGCGACGGTCCGGCGCGATACATGATCCTGGCCAAGTCGACAGGCCGCGTCTACTATGTGCCGGGCAACGGCGATGGTGAACTGCTACGATTCGATCCCGAGGTCGGCGGGGCGCCCGTGGCGACCGGCACGACGATCGGCGTGCGAGCGGCCACGGAAGAGACCGCGGAAGGGCTGGTGTATACCGTTTCCTCCGGGCAGAAGTCCGGAGATGCGCCCATCTGGGAGTTCAACACGAAGACCGAGCGGGCGAGGAAGATTGGCGACATCGGTGTGGGCGGAGTCGCTTACGCAGCGTCGTTGGACGTCGATCCCACGGGCCGTTATCTCTACTACGTGCCGGGCGCCCACGGCGGCGGCCACAAGGTCGGATCGCCCGTCGTGCAGTTTGACATCAAGACAGGCGTCAAGAAAGTGCTTGCCTTCCTGCACCCTTTCTACGAGCAGCAACATGGCCTGACGCTGAAGGGGACCTATAGCACGGCGCTCTCCGCTGAAGGCGACAAGCTGTACATCACTTGGAATGCAAGTCGAGGCACCCGCGCCTGGGACTGCTGCGCCTTGGCCGTGGTTCACATCCCCGCCTCGGAACGCGCCCCCGCGCCGTAGTTTGAGCTAGAGAATGCCACGGCGCGAACGCCGATGATGCACGGATTGAATTCGTCCGTGTTTCAGCGCTGTTTCCTCCGTGCCGAAACTACGGCGAGTCAGCTCACTCACTTGCCGATGCAGAATTGACGAAAGACGTGATCGAGCACCTCTTCATGGTGAACGGCGCCGGCGACCGTTCCCAGGGCGTCGAGCGCGACTCGCAATTCGGTGGCGACGAGCTCTTCGCCCAGTTGCGATTCGGCCGCCGTCAGGGCGCCGCGCAGCGCATCTCGCGCCTGAGCCAAGCTGGCGCGACTGCGCGCAGCCGTGCTGGCGACGATCTCCTGCCGCGTGCCGCTCGCGCCGAGGCGATCGGCAATCAACGTGCGCAACTGCTCCAACCCCGCTCCGCTGACGGCGCTGCAGCCCAAGGCCAGCGCCGCATCACCAGCCGCGCCCGTGCGGGAAGCGTGAGCGGGCAGATCGGATTTGGTGGCGACGGCGAGCGTGCGGGAGTCGGCTTGCCGCAATTCGGCAAGCTCCCAGGCGGTGCATGCGCGCGAGCGATCGACACAGAGCACGCGCAAGGCGGCGCGCTGAAGCTGCCCGCTGCCGAGCTGCTGTGAGAGCTGGTCGATCTGCGTGCCAGGGGATTGGATGTCGCTCTCCTCGCCATTTGCGACGGAGGCAGGGTCCAGGCCCGCCGTGTCGAGAAGCCGCACGGTGGCGCCGGCAATCGTCACTTCCGCTTCGAGGTAATCGCGAGTCGTGCCGGGCTGCCGCGACACCAAGGCGCGCTGGGCGCCGCAGATCGCATTGAACAAACTGCTCTTGCCCGAGTTGGGATGGCCGTAGAAGACCACGGTGGGCGGGCCGTCTCCATGAGCCCGCCGCTCCATCTGCTTCAACATGTGCTCGACTTGTTCGAGGCATTTCGACAGCGTCTCGAGCAACTCGGCGTGTCCGATAAACTCAATGTCCTCGTCCACAAAGTCGAGTCCCGCCTCGAGGTGAGCCAAGGCGGAGATCAAAGACTGCCGTGCCTCTGCCACCGGTTCCGCAAGGTTGCCCGCCAATTGGCGCAGCGCCGTCTCGAGTTCGTCTTCGGTGGCGGCCTCAATCACGCCCAGCACTGCCTCGGCCTGCGTCAGATCGATGCGTCCGGCCAGAAATGCGCGGAGCGTAAACTCGCCGCGCTCCGCCAGCCTTGCGCCCCGCCGACAGACCTCCTCCAGGCAGGCATCCACGAGCGGACTGCAGCCGGGCAGATGCAATTCGGCAGCCGGTTGCCGTGTGTAACTCCTCGAATCCGGCCAGAAAATCATTCCAGCCGGAATGTCGCCCAGCGGTGGCGGCAGACGCACCGTGCCCTCCCACCAACGCGCAACCTTGGTGTGGCGCCATGCCGAATCCGCATCACCTTCCGCAGAGTCATCGGCTTCCGCGGCGCCTGTGACAAACAGTCCTGCAAGGCAGTCTTTGACTCGCGGGCCCGAGATTCGCACGATGCCCCGCGCGAGTGTTGACGCTGGCGAGGCGATGGCGACGATCGTGTCATCGGCGCCCAGTTGCACACTCAACTCTTGCGGCCCTTGCGGCGCTGCCTTGCTCGCTCGCGCGCCACTAACGTCGCTTTGCTCGGCTCCAAGTCGGCTTGGCCCGGTTCGCCGCCAGGCGCCCCCTTGGCGTTGGGCACGCCGGCCAGCTGCGGCGGCGGCAGCAGCTTGCGTTCGAAGATGCCCCAGAGACTGGAGGTGATGAAGTAGATGCACAAACCGGCGGGCACCTTAAAGAACATGAAGCCGATGAAGATCATCATGTACTTCATGATCTTTTGTTGCATTTCCTGCTGCTCGTCCTGAGCCGGCGGAGTGAACAACTTTTGCTGCCACAGGAACAGAGCAATCGTCGCCAATGGCAAGAGGTTGAAGTACGGGCCCAGCCAGCCCGTCGCCTCCGACGAGAAGAAGGCGGGCATGAAGGAGCTCCAGTTCATCAACTGGTCGGGTCCGGCGAGATTCGAGCACCAATCCAGGCCTGGAATCAACGCCGCTTGGCGGAGGTTGATGTCGACCGACAAGCAGCGAAACAGTCCCAGGAAGATCGGCAACTGAATCAGCATCGGCAGGCAGCCGCTGAGCGGATTGAAGCCGTGCTTTTGATACAGCTCGCGCTGTGCTTCTGCCTGCTTCTGCATGTCGCCCTTGTACTTCTCCTTGATCTTGTTCATTTCGGGCGCCAGTACCTGCATCATCTGGGCGTTCTTCGCCGCCTTGCGACCCAGGGGCATCATGCCCCAGCGAACCAGTACCGTCAGCATGATGATCGCCAATCCGTAATTGCGGACGATGGCATACAGCAAGTGCAACACCCCCGCCAACGGTTTCGCGATGTACCAGAACCAGCCATACTCGACGAGCGTGTCCATGCCATACGCATCGAGCAACTCGGGTCGTTTCGGACCGCCGAACAGCGAGTAGCTGGCTGACGCGGTTCCGTCGGGGTCCACCGAGATCGGCTCTGTCTCGTACTCAAACGTGGTGTTCAGCGTCTTGAGCCGCCCTTTGTCGACGGACTGCACCGTGCCCAACATGGTCGGGTAGGCGAGACGGGCGTGAAAGTTTTCTTCGCCCGGGCTCGCGCCGTGCATCACCGCCACGGCAAAGTACTGCGTGTCGACGGCCAGATACCGCATTTGGCGGCGCGTATCGGGGTCGGACGGGTTAATAAACGGGTCGAAAGGCGCTTGGGGACGCTTTTTGGCCGTGCTGAGAATCTCCCCCGTGCCCCGGAAGATCCGACCGATCCCGGGAGTGAAACTGACCACATCGCGGGCGCCCGCCGAGCGGAACATTCTCGGATGCAATTTATTCTGATACCACCAGCCCTCCGAGGTGACGCTGTTAGGCCCTTCGACCAATAACGCGACTTTGTGAGGGGTGCCGCCGACGTTGCGTACATCGACGCTCATTTCAATGTGGTGCCGCAACGCATTGTCGTCCGATGCGGCAACCAGTCGAAATGTTTTGATCAACTCGAGCGATCCCTCGAGACCAATTGCCTCCAAGGCGTTGTCGCCGAGCGAGTACTTCATCACCACTTGGGATGCGTCCGCTTTCAGCAGTTCCCAATTCTCCGCAACCGCCCCGTGGAAAGCCGCCAGCAGCGGGTTGGCTGGATCGATGGCGACTCCATCCACCTCGCTGATGCGAACTCGAAACGAGGGTGGCGTAGAGATGATCAACCCTTGGGCGTCGCGTTCGGGGCGGATCAATTGCAGCGGTGGTTTGGCCAGCGTGACTTTGGCCGGTGTCGGCACGCCGTTGCGGTTCAGCGTCAGCTCGATGGTCTCCCCCGCCTTGTGTGAATCGAGCAACTTGGCCAAGTCGTCCTTGGCGAGCAACTTCTCGCCCGCGACTGCCGTCAGTTCATCGCCCGGCTCAAGCACGCCGTCGGCCGGCGACTCAGGCGCAATCGCTTGCACGATGAGGGCCTGTTGGTGCGGATCCCAAGCCGTGACGCCGAGGTAGCCGCCGCCGGTCAGCTCGCGATATTTGAGCCGAGCCTTCGCATCCCGCTCAACTAGCTCCCAGCGCATGATTCCTGCGCCGCGGGTCGTGAACGTGATCAGGTGGTTCCCGGAACCCTTGTAGCTGCCCAGCACTGGCCACGCCGGCGGGAAGGAGGGCCGAGTCGATTCAGGGGGACTCGAAATCTCCGGAGTCGTGGGCGGTGGAGACGTTGGATCGTCCGAGCCGCCGTCGGGGGAAGACTTCCCTGAATCGCCTTTGTCCTCGCTGTCCGGAGTCGCTTTTGTGGAATCGCCCTCCGGATCGGGGGGTTTGCCCTGCTGATCGTCCTCGTTGGCGGGGTCCCCGGCTGCGGTCTGGCCTTCGACATCGGGGGGAATCGGGTGCAGGTAGGCGTCCAACGCCACATACCCCATCATCACCGCCAACGAGAGGATCATAAACAGGATGTATCGCTTTTCCACGGGGCTCCTCTTCGGCGGGCAAAGCGCGCACGGTGGGCGGTCTGGGAGATGGCCAGGGAAGACCAAGAATGAATAGGAAGTATTCTGGGGGGCAAGCCAAATCTTGCAAAGGGCGTTGCGGAGACTTTCCCCGTTTTTTCCGGGTTCCGCTGCTGGGCACTCGCGCGTAGCATGGGCGCCCTCGCCCGTGCAGCACTGCGCAACCCCGCTGCGCCGGCCGTTGCCCGCTTCGCGCGTAGCATGGGCGTCCTCGCCCGTGCAGCACTGCGCAACCCCGCTGCGCTGGCCATTGCCCGCTTCGCGCGTAGCATGGGCGTCCTCGCCCGTGCAGCACTGCGCAACCCCGCTGCGCCGGCCGTTGTTGCCCGTGGGGCTCCCGCCACGACATCACAGGCTGGCAGCCTGTGCCACGACCACCACAGGCTGGCAGCCTGTGCCACGACATCACAGGCTAGCAGCCTGTGCCACGACAACTAGCAGCCTGTGGTATGTGCGCGTGTTAGCGGCCTTCGACCAACCGCTCGCCGAGAAAATTGTCGAGATCCGGGATGTCGTAGATCTTCTGAGCGGTCTTTTGCAGCGGGTACTCGACTCGACGGAATTCGACCACGCCGTCATCCAGAATGACGTAGCTCGATCGCGGGTCGCTGTCCCTTGGCTGCCCTACGCTGCCGACGTTAATCATCGCCTTGTGCTCGCCCAACTCATAGCGATAGTTCAATTGAGCAGGACTCTTGAAGTCCTTGCGGTCGGTGAATACGCCCGGCACGTGCGTGTGGCCCTGGAAGCAGTACCGCTCAATCATGCCGAACAGCTTCTCGATCTTGCGAACGTTGTACACGTCATCGGGAAATACGTACTCGTTTAGCGGATTGCGCGCGGAACCGTGCACGAACAGAAACTCTTCCTCGCGTCGACATCTCGGCATTTCGCAGATAAAGTCCATCCGCCGCATGCGGTCCTCTTCGGGCCAGACCGGGCTTTCCAGCTGGTGGCGAGTCCAGAAGATCGCGCGCTCGGCGCCGCTGGAGAAACCGTTGGGGTCGAACAAGGCGCCGTTGTCGTGGTTCCCGAGAATGGTCACCGAGAAACTCATCGCGTGGTCCAGGCAAGCGCAAGGATCCGGACCGTAACCAATGACGTCGCCCAAGCAGATGATCTCGTCGACGTGGTTGGATTCAATGTCGCGCAACACCGCCTCGAGGGCCTCGAGATTGCCGTGAATGTCGCTGAGAATAGCGCGTTTCATAAATGCTTGCCGAAGGAAGAGGTCGACATGCGCGAGGGAATCATAGCGCGTGCCGCAGCTGAGTCGGAAGAAAAGTCGTGCTCCTTCCCATTATTTCCGGGAGAGGCACTCGAGACAGTGTCGGCTGTTGCCGCCCCCGCCGCAACCCGTAAGACTGCGCCGCCGATGCAAGACTTGGTGCCGTGGCCAACTCACCCGTACGATGACCGGCGGGTATACGAACCACAACCTGCCTAAGAGACAGGTCCGGGGCCCACTGGACGATAGATAGCCTTACCGGCCGCTCGCGAGTCGCTCGCCGAGCATGTCGGGCAGATCGTCGATGTTGTAGATCTTCTCGGCGGTCTGGCTGTAGCCGTAGGCGACGCGGCGGAACTCCACGCGGCCTGTGGCCTCGTCCAAAATCACATAGCAGGCGCGGGGATCGCCATCGCGAGGCTGACCGACGCTGCCCACGTTGATCATGGTCTTCTCACCGGTCAACTGGAACTGGTAGTCGATCTCTTCGGGCGAATAGAACTCGCGATTCAGCGTGAAGACGCCCGGGATATGCGTGTGGCCTTGGAAGCAGTAGAGTTCAATGCGGCCGAACAACGCCTCCATTTTTCCCGAATTCAGCACGTCTTCGGGAAACACGTATTCGTTGGTTGGGTCCCGCGGCGAGCCGTGAACAAAGAGGAATTCTCCCTCCTCGTGCATCCGGGGCAGCTCGCCGAGAAAGTCCCACCGCCGGTTGATCTGGCTGCGAGTGCCGAGCGAATCGAGCTGGTCGCGAGTCCAATAAACCGACTGCAAGGCCACCGGGTTGAAGCCCTTCGGGTCGAACAACGACGCCTGGTCGTGGTTGCCCAGAATGGTGACGTTGGCCGTGGCAATGACTTTGTCGATGCAGCGGCAGGGATCCGGGCCATAGCCGATGATGTCTCCCAGGCAGTAGACGGTCGAAACCCCCGCCTGCCGGATGTCATCAAGAACCGCCGTCAGCGCCTCCCAATTGGCGTGAATATCGCTAATGAGAGCTCGCTTCACGCTGGCGCCTACCCATGAAAAGAATGCCAAAAAGACCCGAAATCACCACGGGACCCACGCCGATCACCCATACTGACGAGTGAAGGGCACCAAACCCATGCCAGCCAAAGTTGAACCCGCGCTAGGTGATTTGCTCTTCACTGACAAGCGGCGTTCGAAATTGTCCCGCACAGGCCAAACAAGGAGGGTGGGAAAAGGTCCTCGTTTTCCCTAAAGTGAGTCTAGGACTGGATCTGCGGGGGGTCAAGCGGTCTGCAAGCAGCACGCCATGCACCGCGATCGGCCATATCCTCGCTTGATCCCCAAGTGGAAACCGCACTCCTTCCCGACGCTTCGTTGTTACATTCCGTCCCAGAACGAGCCGGCACGGGAGCATACCCTGTGATCGGCTCAAGGGCCCGATCGTTGAAGACAATTCCCGCCACCTCGGTGGCTCAAGATTTCCCGCTGGTACGATTTTGCTAATTCTAGCTATTGAAACTTCAGGTCGAGACGGCTCGATCGCCCTTTGGGAGGGCGATCGGGCCTCCACTCGGTTGGACGATCGGGCCTCCATCGCAGGCGACCCTTGTGAGGCCCGGTTGGACGGCCGCACCGCGCAGACGCTGGCGCCCGGCATCGCTCGGCTCCTGGCCGATTGCCGGCGGAGCCCCGCCGATTTGCAGGCGATCGCTGTCTCGGTGGGCCCCGGTTCGTTCACCGGACTGCGTGTGGGGATTACCACGGCCAAGACCATGGCCTGGGCTTTGGGCATTCCGTTAGTCGCCATCGACTCGCTCCAGTCGATCGCCTGGCGAGCTTTCCAGGACGAACAGGTGCGTCGGCACTGGGAGCAAGCGCCCAACGCGCCCGTTACGTTGACCGTGGCCAGCGATGCGCACCGTGGCCAAGTGTTCGCGGCCTGCTTCCAATTGCTGCCGCCCGCTAACGGCACGTCGTTGGCGGACCGCTTGATCAGCCTCGAACCCCAAGCGTCTGACGCAGAAAGCCGGACGGTCTTGCGCCAGGAGTGGCTCGATGAGTGCGGAGAACACGACTTTGCCAGTGGTCCTGCGCTTCGCTTGGTCGCTCCTCCGGCCAATGCGTTATCGGAGTCCCTTCGCGAACCGACTGCCGCGGCGGTTGCCCACCTCGGCCAGGCTGCGCTGGAGCGAGGCGAGTCGGTCGATCCGTTTCAACTCCTGCCCTGCTACGGTCGGCTCAGCGCCGCCGAGGAGAAGCGACAAGCTCGGGAGGCGTGAGCGTCGTCGTGGATCGCTCGTTGAGCGGGCCGAGTCGGCAGTTGTTTCGGCAGTTCTCTTGCCGAGTCAGCAGTTCTTTCGGCAGGCCGCTAGCTCACGGCCTTCGCGGCCTCCAGGGCAGCGTCAATCGTGCGCTGGATGTCGCTTTCGGTATGTGCGGCGGATACGAATAGCGCCTCGAACTGACTGCAGGGGAAGTAGATGCCTCGCTCAATCAGCTCCCAAAAGAAGCGGCCATAACGATCGGTGTCCGCCGCCGCAGCGTCGTCCCACGAGCGGATCGGTCCGGGGTGAAAGAAGAGCGTCATCATGCTGCCGACGCGCTGCACGCATCCGCCCACCAACTCGGCGCACTGCTGCAGCCCCTCGGCCAGTTGGCTCGACAACGCTTCCAATCGCTCGTAGGGAGAGTTCTCGATCAGTTCGGTCAGGGTTGCTGCGCCGGCGGCGGTGGCCAGCGGGTTGCCCGAGAGCGTGCCGGCCTGAAACACCTTGCCGGCGGGTAGCACCTGCTGCATGATCTCGCGGCGACCGCCGTAGGCGCCGAGCGGCAGTCCGCCGCCGACGATCTTGCCGAGCGTGGTGAGGTCGGGCTGCACTCCGAGCACCTCCTGAGCCCCTCCGAGCGCGACGCGATAGCCGCTCATCACTTCGTCAAAGATCAGCACGGCGCCGCGATCGGTGCATTGTCGGCGCAGCGCGGCGGCAAATTCGTCGCTGGCGCGGACGCAGCCCATGTTGCCGACGACCGGCTCGAGAATCACCGCAGCGACCTGATCTCCGTGGGTGTCCATGGCCGCGGCGAAGCCCTCCACGTCGTTGTACCGCAGCACCAGCGTGTCTTGAACACAACCGGCCGTGACGCCCGGCGAATTGGGCACGCCCAGCGTGGCCGCGGAGCTGCCGGCCGCCACCAGCAAGCTGTCGACGTGCCCGTGGTAGTTGCCGGCGAACTTGATGATTTTGTCGCGCCCCGTGAAGCCCCGCGCCAATCGAATGGCGCTCATGGTCGCCTCCGTGCCGCTGTTGACCAGTCGCACCATCTCGACCGACGGGACGGTTTGGATGATCAGTTTGGCGATGCGGTTTTCTGCCAACGTCGGCGCGCCGAAACTGAAACCGCGAGCGGCGGCGTCGGTGACCGCACGAACCACTTGGGGGTGGCAGTGTCCGAGAATCATCGGACCCCAGGAGCCGATATAGTCGAGGTAGCGATTGCCGTCGATGTCCGTCAACTCGGCACCCTGGCCGGATGCGAAGATGATCGGGCTGCCGCCCACCGCCCCAAACGCTCGTGCGGGGCTGTTGACGCCTCCGGGCATGAGGCCAACTGCTTCCGCAAAGGCTTGTTGACTCTTGGTCAGGTCCGGCATGAAATCGAACTCCTGTGCGGTGGCGAGGCGTGCCCGAGGCAGTGGACTGGTGGGCCTCCATCGCAGGCGACCCTTGTGAGGCCCAGTGGATTGGTGGGCCCGAGTTGGTCTTACAATCATTTTGAGGGCGTTGTTGGACTCAGCAGTTTAATTCCTAATCTCCGGTCGAAAAACACCCGGTCTGCTTCTTCTCAAACTCACAGTGCCTGCCATGCATGGATTGCTGAACATCGACAAGCCCAGCGGCTGCACGTCGCGAGACGTGGTGAACCAGGTGCAGCGTTTGCTGCCTGGACGGGGCAAATCACGGCCCAAAGTCGGTCACGCGGGCACGCTCGATCCGTTGGCCGAGGGCGTGCTGGTGGTTTGCGTCGGCGCTGCCACTCGGCTGATTCGATTGGTACAGGATATGGGCAAATCCTACCGCGGCGTGTTCTTGTTGGGCATGACCAGCGACACGGACGACGTGGAAGGCGAGGTGACCGCGAATCCGGCCGCCACGCTGCCAACCCGGGAGCAGTTGGAGCGGGCGATTGCGCCGATGATCGGCCAGGTGGCTCAGCGGCCACCGGCTTATTCGGCTCTGCGAGTGCAGGGAAAGCGCGCGTACGATTTGGCTCGGGCCGGCCAGCACGTGGAGTTGGCGCCGCGCGAGGTGCGCATCGATCGCGTCGCAATCGCGGACTATCGGCCACCCGAGTTGACGCTGGAGATCGACTGTGGGTCGGGTGTTTATGTGCGTTCGATCGGCCGCGACCTCGGGGAAGCGACGGGATGCGGCGCCGTGATGAGCGCGCTGACTCGCACTGCCGTGGGCGTGTTCCATCAAGAGACGGCCGTGCCGGCCTCGTCACTCGACTCGCTCGAGGCGGTCGCCACAGCCCTGCAGCCGTTGTCTGCGGCGGCTGGATCGCTGCCGAGGGTCGCTCTGGATGAACCGGCGCTGCAACGCCTTGCGCAGGGCCAATTGGTCGAGCTGCCCGCAGCGCAGCGATGTGACGGAGAGTTGGCAGTGCTGGACGAGGAGGGTCGGTTGCGGGCGATTGCCGCTTGGCGCGGAAGCTCGGCCATCAAACCGACGATCAACCTGCCTTTGAGCTAGTGGTCCACCGGGCCTTTGCCTTACCAGGATCGAGCGGCGGAGCTTCGGTAGCGTCAACCCTTGGAGGGATCACGCAAAGACGCAAAGTCGCAAAGTATGGCCAAACTGCTTCCCGTCCCATCCACTTCTTTGCGTCTTGGCGTCTTGGCGTGAGAACGATTGGCTTGCCAGGATCGCCCGTTGGTGAACGCGCTAAGATGGGGAGAGGCTGCCAATCGCTTTTCGTACGGACTCGTGCCCTGCTAAATGGTCGCAGCGTCGCGTTGCGCCGGTGGCAGGGCTTGTAGGGTGAGTTTCGCCTGCACATCGCCACGTTCTGACGCTCGCACGATGGTTTGTTTCGGAGCCTGCGTGCGATACGTGCTAGGCTTCAACTCGTAGTTGCGCCGTACGCGCCGTACGCCTCGGACCTCGAGGAGGCTGCGCAGCCCCGGCGCCAGCACCTGCACCAACATCCCCCAGCATCCGATTCTCAACGGCCTCCTAAGGAGCTCAACGTGGAAGTCCGGCTCTCGACGTGTGCGGTTTTCGGCGCCTTGCTGTTGAGCTTAGCATGTGTCTCGTCCGCGGCGGCCCAAGCCGAAGCGATGGGGCGGATTGATTGTGATCTCCAGGCGTTGGGGAAACTGCCCGGTTTTCGAGGTGTTGCTGATGGGCTGCGGCATGTTCAGCCGGAGGCTCGCGCCTTGTTTCGGGCGCAGTTCGGAATTGACCTCACGACGACAACCGCGGCTTCGCTTATCATTTGGCAACCGGAGCAGGTAGTCGCCGTATTTCGCCTCCGCGAGGACGTCACCGATCTGCATATCGCGGAGGCGACCGAGGCGGCCGACAACGGCTGGGTGGGCGAGGAGAAAGCCGACCGCGTGTGCTGGGTGAACTCTGACGAGGCGTTTGGGTTCACCCTGCTCGACACGCGACATCTGGCGGTCGGCGATCCCGATATTATCGCCGAGGGGCTCGGGCGAGGCGGGTGGCTGAGGAAACTGGATCTCGCTTCAAGCGGCACCCAGCCGTTTCGAGCACGAGTCAATCTGAAGCAGCTGGAACTCGAGTGCTTGGACCATGTTCCCGCCGAATTTCTGCTGGATCGAGCCAGATTCGCGGAATTGACGTTGGATCATCGACACGGCGAGTTGTCGCTGCAGGCGAGGGTCACGTTCGGCGAGGCCGAGGAGGCCAACGGGGCGCTGAACGTGGTGAAAATGATGGTCGCCATGGGGCGAGGCCAATTGTCTGCCGTCGAGCAAGAGTTCGTCGAGATGACGAGCGACGCCGAAACACTGTCGGATGCCGGCACGTCACTGATGATGCTGGCCGGCTCGCGCACCGTGGGCAAGCTGTTGGAGTCGGTCAAGGCGGACGCCGACGGGAACTGCCTCTCGGTGACCTGCCCAATTCAGCCGGACGCCTGCTTGTTTGTGGGCGCCCTGTTGGCCGTTCAGCAGGCCGGACAACGAGCGGAAGCGAATTTCGTCCCGGTCGCGCCGTTGGGCGGGATCGAGCCCGAATTGGAGTTGGAACTGCCATTGGATCCGGCGAACACTTCCGATTGATTGCGTGGCATAGGCTGCCAGCCTGTGATGATTCGTGGCACAGGCTGCCATCCTGTGATGATTACGTGGCACAGGCTGCCAGCCTGTGATGATTTGCAGCTTAGTTGCCGGTGTGGGCGGAAGTTTAGCGGGGCGTCCACCCATGCCGCTTGGAATCCATTTCAACACAAACGGGTCGAGAGAGCACCGAGGAAGCATCGAGAAAGCCTTTGCGCCGTGAAGCACGCGGCGTGCCGGCGCCGTTTCGTCAAGTAGTGACAACGTCATGTCACAAACGGGCGAGGCGGAGTCGTACACACCGCACGATGTGGGCAGGCAAACAACCGTCAACTAGCGGCCTCTTCCCAACGTCGTTTGGAAGGAGCGGCTAGGGACTTTAACCCGATGCGACTTATGGAAAAATCCGGCACCATTCTCGTCGTCGACGACGACTCTTCTGTTCGCGACTCTCTCTCGGCCATGCTCGACCTGCTCGGCTGGAGCGTGGAGGCGTCCTCCAGCGGCCAGGACGCTGTCACACGGCTCCGCGACGGCGCGGCAAGCTACAGCGTCGTCCTGTTGGACATCTCCTTGCCCGACATGAGCGGGCTGGAGGTGATCTTAGAGCTCGATCGGCTGAACATCGACGTGCCCATTTTGTTGGTGAGCGGCGGCGTCTCGCAGCCCATTCCCAATTCGGGCCGCAGGCGTTGGCTGCCCAAGCCGTTCGGCAGCGACCAACTGCAAGCGGAGCTCGGACGGCTGCTGAGCGATGGCTCGTGACGCCCGAGGGACGGGCGCGTCACATGTTGCTGAGTACGATCAGCGTGATCACCAAGACCGCCAAGCCCACGTGAATGCCGCCGAGGATCTGTCCCATCTTCGTCATGCCCTCGGTGGCGCGGCTCATTCGACCCGCTCGCATGTCACGCAGGTCGCTGGTGCCCATGTACCACGCGGCGATGCTGATCAGCGGGCAGAACACGATCCAGCCCATGATGGCCAGCGCCAAGACGGTCGCTCCTCGATCGTTCATGACACCTGATCGGGACGCCGCGCGCGGGTGCCCGGGCAAGGTGGTTTGCAACGGCTGACCGGGAACATAGAGCGTGTTGGAGGAGCTGTCGGTCCGAGTGCTGTGGCGGGCCAGCTCGAGGTAGAGCCGGTCGGCCCAGATCCACTGTCCGCCCTCCTCGCTGAGCTCGCAGTCGTGGGAGACTCGGCCCTCCCGCACCCAGACGTCAAGTTCGGCGCGGGGCACGGGGCCGTACACGCCTCCTTCCGGCGTGCGCATCAACCACACCGACGGCGCAGGCCGGGCGGGCTCAACGGTGTTTGACCGGCCCGGCGAGTTGGGCAGGTAGGCCGTGTCGTAGAGGTCCTCGTTGGCCGGCGACCGCGAATCGGGCGTCACGCTGACAGAAGCCGGCAAGGCGGGCTCGTCGTCGAACGGGATCGGGGCGAGCGGATCAATCACGGTTGGCTGGGGCCGCGGCGGTCGTGGGGCCGGCGTGACGCCGTCGGGCACCGGGACCCGGTAGATCTTGTTGCAGTTGGGACAGCGCGCGAGCCGGCCGGCGTGCTCGTCGGCGACTCGCAGTGCCTGTTGGCATCCGGCGCAGCGGGTGTGAATCGGCATCTTACTTTCCCTCGGACAATGCCCGCAGCGTCCTTAAATTCACCACGTCCCACTCCTCGCCGTGATCGTCCTTGCTCTTGGGAGTCTCCAAATACATCGGTATCTTTCGCAGACGCCGATCGTTCAGCAACCAGCGAAACGGCTCGATGCCCAGCGATCCTCGCCCAATGTTCTCGTGGCGATCCACGCGGGACCCCAGTTCGCGTTTGCTGTCGTTGAGATGCAGCGCGTGGAGCCTCGCGATGCCGATCGAGCTTTCGAACTCTCGCCACATCGCCAGGTACTTGGGACGAGTTGTCATGTCGTACCCGGCCGCGTGCAAGTGACAGGTGTCCAGGCAGACGCCCAGCCGATTGGTGTCCCGAACCTCATTCAGGATGTACGCTAGCTGCTCGAATTTCCACCCCAGGCAGGTCCCCTGCCCCGCGGTCGACTCCAAGAGCACTTGGCTCGACAGTCCGCTTGTCTCGTTGTGGACGCGGTCCAGCGCAAGCACGACGCGATCCAGCCCCTCGCGTTCGGTGAGTGTCGTGTGAGCTCCCGGGTGCAGCACCACGTAGGGCACTCGCAACTGGTCGGCGCGTCGCAATTCGAGCGTCAGGGCGGCGGTGCTGCGTTCCCACAGCGTGTCGTCCGCCGCCGCAAGGTTGATCAGATAGGACGTGTGAGAGAGCGGATAGCGCACCGTCCCACGCTCCAGCGCCTCGTGGAATCGGCGAGCTGCCTCGACGGGCAACGGTGGCTCGCCGGGCGCCGGCAACACGGGCCACTGCTGGGGCGCCGCGGTGAAAATCTGCACGCAGTCGAACCCCAACGCCTCGGCACGCTCCACTGCCTTGTGGAATCCGCCGGTGATGGACATGTGGGCGCCAAGAATTGCCATGGGAGTTCAAATCTACGCGTGGAAACGGGAGGAGGCGCCGAAGGTCAGTCGCTCATTTAGCACGCCCATGTAAAACACGCAAGTATGCTCGCCGTATGCTCGCCCTTCCCCGCTCCAAGAGGTCCTGCAGGCCGTGTTCCCCACACAATCGTTACGATTCGCCCGAAAGCTGACATAATTGGCGTGCCTGCGCCCACGGCGAGGTAAAGTAGTTTATTCATCCCCGCATTCCCCGGTTTCCACTCGCCCGACGCTGGCCGACGCCGTCCCACGATCATGCTCTCCCCTGCCGACAGACCGATCAATCGCCCGCTGATTGCTATGCTGGCGATCGTGTTCGGGGGCATCTTCTTTGTCAACGAGCAGAATTTCGACATGGTGCTGGGACGCACCCATCTGACGCGTGAGGAGTACCGCGAGAACTCGTACACGGCGGACATCGACGACGCGGGTGAACACATCGCGTCGGGCTCGGCGCTGCGCCGAGTCGCCTTTCCGCTGCTCGGATTGATTGGCGGTGTGTTGCTGCTGAATGGTCGCCGTCGTCACGGTTACAACGTGCCGGTGATCATCGCCGCGATGCTGTTTTACGGAATGTGTCTCGCGAGCGTGTTGTGGTCGGAGATGCCCAACTTCACCGCCAAACGCGTCATCGTGTTGGGCATGACGCTGTTTGGACTGGCGGGGCTGGCGAGATCGGTGACGCTCCGAGAGCTCATCGTGCTGTCGGCAGTGGTCTCAACCGGGTTCGTGCTGGCGAGCGTGCTGGCCGAGCTCAAGATGGGCATGTTCACTCCCTGGCAGGGCAACTACCGATTTGCCGGGATGGTCCACCCGAACACGCAGGCATCCTACTGTGCCACCATGGCGTTGTCGTTGTTCGGGCTGGCGATGATGCGCCGCAAACTGACGCCGTGGCTGGCGACGCTGTTGGCGCTGAGCTTCGCGTTCATGTTCTTGACCAAATCCCGGTCGACGATGGTGGGCGTGATGTTGTCCATGTTCGTGGCCTGGTTTTTCACGGCCAACCGCGAGCGGCGGTTTATGGCGCTCGTCGGCGGTCCGCTGGCAGCGCTGGCCATCGTGACGGCGTTTGCGCTCTCGAGCCAGATTGGCCAGGACGACCTCGGCAAGACCGCCGCGCTGGGCCGCGAGGACGAGCAACTCGGCGGGCTCAACGGGCGAGTGCCACTGTGGTGGTACTGTTTGACTCCGATCAGCCGGCGACCCGCGTTCGGCTACGGGTACGACAGTTTCTGGAGCCCGGACGAAATGCAAAAGGCGACGGCGGAGCTGTCCTGGACCATTCCCAACTCGCACAATGTGTTGATTGAGGTGCAGCTGAATCTCGGCTTGGTGGGCCTCATTCTGTTCGTGACGCTGACCAGTTTGGTAATCGTGCAGGTCTGCCGCCGCTTGCTGATTGAAAAAGACATGGCGCTGACGTTCCCGGTCGCCTTTGCCATCTTCGGAGTGACGAACTCCATTTTCGAGGCGGCGTTCAGCCAGCCCAGCGGCATGGAGACTTTCTTCGCCTACTGCAGTCTTGTGGTTGCCGTGATGTTGCCGAGCCGTTCGGCGGAACTCGAGCCACTCGAGTCGTCGCCCGCGGAGGCGCCGGCGAACCGCTTGGCACGGCGTCGGCATGCACCGCTTTCCGGCTGGGGGCGACCGTCACTGGGCCGCTCGACATGACACGTCCGGGGAACGGTGTCCGCAGGGAGCCGTTCCGCGTTTAACGCTTCTGCATCATCGGAGGATGGGATGACGCCAGTGCCCGACAAGCTGACGGAACTGCTGGAGGCCGCGTTTCGGGAAGTTGCCGACGCAAGTTGGGCGGAACTACTGTTGCCGTTCGCACGCGAGCTGTATCGGCAGGCCTATGCGTTTCGCTTGCACCAGCGGACAGCGGCCGACAACCGCATCGAACACGAACTCGTGGTGCTCCGCAACACATTGCGAATTGCCTGGCACTCGGGCGCCGAGCGGGCCTCGGGCCTGCCATTCAGCCTGCACGAGTGGCGAGTGGCGATCGCAGTTTCGCTGTTGCATGACCTGAGGTTTATTCCGCGGATCACCGAGGAGATGGTTGTTGGCGCCGTTGATTCGGACAGTGCGGAGCGAATCGCACAGGCCAGGGCACGCCAACGCCAGGAGCATATGCGGGGCAGCGTGGAGGACGCGCAGCGGCTGCTCCAAGATCTGCCGGGATTGATGAGCGATGTCGAGACGCGTGAGTGCTTGGGCTATATCGGTCTGCACGATCTATGGAAGCTGGGCTGGCCGTATCCCCCGAGCTCCGACTGGCTTGCCGTCTGCTGTCTCGAAGGCGACGCTCTCTGGCCGCTCGACAGCGAGTTTGGGCCACTGGCCGACCTGGAACGCAAGGGGCAGGACAGCCCGGACTTCGCGACGCTCCGTCGCCAGGCAGCCGACAACTTTCGTCTGCAACTGTGCGCTTACCGGGATACGTTTCCGTCCACCGAGCCGTTCCGCGATGGCGAGACGATGATTCGCACATCCGAAGGCGCCAAGATTCTGGCCGAACTGCGCCGGTTCTGGGACATCTAATGGCGAGCGGTTGTCTTGCACGCGGAGGATCACGACGTCGCGAAACTCGTGGACGTCGATCGCGATCTCGGCGTCGTCGTCAATCGGGACCTCGTCGCTGAATTGCTGGAAGTGACGTCAAATTGTCAGCCGTTCGACGCGGAAGGTCGATTCCGCGCGGTTTCCCGGGGCTACGTGAGGAAGGCCTTCAGCCTTCGGTGAATTGTGTCGACGCGGCGCGCGCGTTGGCGCGTGAAAACGATTCCTCGCGGCACACCCCGGGGCGGCGCTGCGCTTGCCCCGGTCTACGTTGAGGAAGGCCTTCAGCCTTCGGTGAATTGTGTCGAGGCGGCGCG
>JAGQPF010000407.1 GCA_020426845.1 Planctomycetales bacterium | reverse complement strand
TCCATGGGCTCGCGCCCATGGCTAACGTCTGTCGCCCCTGTCGGGGCTGGGATTGTGGTGCTGCGCCGCGGCCCCATGGGCTCGCGCCCAATCGCTAATGTCTGTCGCCCCTGTCGGGGCTGGGATGTGTGGTTGCGCCGCGGCTCCATGGGCTCGCGCCACGGCTAACGTCTGTCGCGCCTGTCGGGGCTGGGTTGTGGGGTTGCGCCGCGACTCCATGGGCTCGCGCCCATGGCTAACGTCTGTCGCCCCTGTCGGGGCTGGGATTGTGGGGTTGCGCCGCGAGCCCATCGAGCCGCGGCGCAACCCCATGGAACCTCGCGTCGCGCGCAACGGCCCTGCGGTTGCGTTGCCATGGCAACAAATCTCGAAGGCAAGCTGGGTAGTCTGCCCCGGTTTTTTGGCCTGGATGGTCGATTTCGCTCACACCGCCTCCATCGGATTGCCGAAACCAGTAGGGATCATGTTCGCGCAGTTGCCGAGCATGACTACGGGTGAAACCATGCCGGGTTGGAAAGGAGTTGCTCCGTTCCACTCGCTATGCCAGGCAAGTCATTCATGGCGCACCATCCAAGGGGGGACGATGCGGCAAGAAAATTCCACGTCCGGAGCGTCTCTGGAACGCTCTCGGCGCCATTGGCTAGGTGGGGCGGCTGCGGCATTCCTTTCCGCAGGTGGCTGGTCGCGCACGGCGCATGCTGTGCGAGTCAGCGAGCCGGAGACGTCGAAACGCGTTCGCGATGAATCGGCGGCGCTGATTCCCTTTCAAAAGCTGACTCCCGCCGCTCGCGGGAAAATGCTTCCGGTGGTGCAGAAGCCGACGTTGTTTCGTCGCATGCCGACCGAGCAGATCGCTTGCCACCCCGCCCTCTTCACTTTCCTCGTGCGCTATCCCGAGGTGGTGGTGAGCATGTGGCGGATGATGGACGCCACCAAGCTCTCGGTGAAACGAATCGGGCAATACTTGCTCGACTCGAACGACGGCGCCGGCACGACGACGCAAGTTGAGCTGGTCTATGGCACGTCCAACATGCATCTGTTGTACGCTGACGGCACCTATTCCGGCCCGTTGTTCCGACGTGAGCTCCAAGGGCAGTGCGTGCTGGTTGTTCATAGCGATTTTCAAAAGAACAACCGCGGCGAAGATATCGTCACCTGCACGCTGGATGTGTTCATCGCCGTCAAAAATGCCGGGGTGGATCTGATGGCAAGGACCATCCATCCGCTGATCGGCAAGACGGCTGACCATAACTTTGCCGAGTCCGCTCGGTTTGTCTCGCAAATCTCCGAGCAAGCGGCCAAGAATCCGGCCGGGATGCAGCGATTGAGCGAGCGGCTGCCACACGTGGCGCCCGAGGTGCGACGCAAGTTTGCCGAGCAGGTGCGCGATTCCGTCGCCGAGACCCAAACCGCTCCCGCGACCACAGAGTCTGCGGCTGCCACTGCGGCCACGCCGCGCGGCGCGGCCCCGGTCGCTCAGCGCCGTTAGCCTGAGCCGTTGCCGGAACAGTTGAGCACAGGCTGGTCTCGATTGGCTGATCTCAACTGGCTGGAAGTTACTGCGGCTCCAGCGGTGGTTGCTCGGTGGCGACCGAGTAGTCGCGCTCCTCGACGGGTGGATGACCCAGAGGACCGAACGTGCCAAACTCGGCGCACTGGTCGTTGCCCGCCACAAATTCCACGTCGATGGTCTCTGCCGAAACTCGACAACGCTGGTAGCCAAACCGGGTATCGGCATCGGCCCAGCGTTCGGCCAGTTGGGCCGTGTTGCCCGCCGCTGGGGTGCGGAGGACTTGGATGCCGTCGACACATTGGGCCGGCCGTCCCGTATGCACATGGCCACAAAATAGCCAGCCCACACCGGCTTGCCGGAGCAGGCCCCAGAGCCGCTGGCGGTGAGGCGGGTCGATCGAGAAATACCAGTTGTCGTACTGGTCGCCGCGTGTCAGGTCCCAGGCTGGCTCGTCAGGCTGCTCCATAAAGGGCCAGTAGTGCATGACCGCCACGTGATGGCGAACCGAGGGCAGCTGCGGCAGTCGCTCGAGCAACCGCCAAAGCCGTTGCTCCTGGGGCAGGCCCGTTCCGGCCACGGCCGCGTAGAATCCGGTGAAACGCACGTCCCGGTAGGTGAAGGTCCAGTGGATCGGGCCGAAGTAGGACGCGAACAGATTGAGCCGCTCGGCCGTCATGTTGAGGTCCGGATCGTGCCAGCCAAGCCCCTGTGGATCCCAGCGATCTTTCACGCCGTTGACGTGAGCGTGCTTGTTGCCCACGTCCATATTGCCCGGAATGATGTGCACCGGCATCGGCAGCGAGTCGAGGTCCTCTCTGGCTTGCTGGTATTCGAACTCGTGCGTGTCGCCATCGCGGGTCAGGTCGCCGCCGTGCAGCAGCAGTTCGGCGGGCTCCGCGGCGATCTGCTGCTTGATAGCCGCCCAGCGGCGGTTGATGGCGGGCCGAAATCGGTAGGAACGCGGCGTTCCCAGGTGGCTGTCGTTGACATGCAGGAAGGTCCAGGCAGCGTGGTCGGACATGGCGTGGGCCCCCGTTTCTCGAGGTGCAGTGGCAAGAATTGTGCGGAAAGTGCCGATTATAGGCGAGAACCGCTCGCAAGAACCCGCAGGCGAGCACCGCTCAAGACCGCACGGGACGCCTCGGCGGCACCGCTGCTTCGCGCCCCGGACTCAAAAAACGACGGAGGACAGACGCTGATGACCCCCAAGACCCGACTGCTGGCGTGCGTGATGTTGAGCTTGTGCGCAGCGCAGGCGATTGCCGCCTCGCCGACATACACGACGATGATCGTCAAGGACATGCACTGCGCCGACTGCGCGAAGAAGATTGCCCGCAAGCTCTACGCGCTGCCGGGGGTCAAAGAGGTCCGCGCGGACGTAAAAAAGAATACCGCCTACGTGGTTGCCAATCAGGGCGAGCAATTGTCGCCGAAGGCAATGTGGGAAGCGGTCGAAGCGGCCGGTTTTAAGATGGTGAAAATGACGGGCCCGGGCGGTTCGTTTACTTCCAAGCCGAAGGGCTAGTGATTCCTGCCCAATCCTTGCCTTATCCAAACGCACGTGGCAGATAGCACATCCAGCCAACTTGTGATGATGGTTAATTTGGCTGCAGGTCGCAGGCTGGCAGCCTGCACCACGACGAGCGCAGGCTGGCAGCCTGCACTACGACGAAACCTGGACGCAACGAGAAAAGCACGCCACGCTTGAGACGCGACGTGCTTTCCCTCAGGTTGCACGGTAATACCGAACTCGCCGGTTACGGAATGCTGACGGGCTCTCCGTCATGCACGTAGGCGAGTCGCAGCAGGACACCGTAGTCGATCGTGTCACCCAGGAACTGGGTGGACGCGTCGCACATGGTGAACTGGGCGCCGGCCGGGTGAGCGCTGCTGAACACCCAGGCATAGGTGCGTTTGCGAACGTCACCGTTCCAGGGGCCGTTGATCGTCCAGTTGGGCCACTTGTTGTCGTTGCCGGTTGCGGGCTCGATCGAGTTGATGTTGGTGCTCGACAGCGAGACCACGCGACCGTGGCAGCAGGTATGGGTGCCCTGCAGGCCCCACGGGCCGTACACGGTGCTCATCTTCATGCGGCCGCCGGCACCCTCGCCAATTGCGATGGAGTGCGAAGTTCCGTCGGTGATGTTGGCGAAGTCCGACGCGCCGTTGTTGCCGAAGGCGCCCTGACGAAGGTCGTTGCCCGTGTTCTCGTAGATGTCGTTGTAGTCCGTGAACACGCCGGTGCTGAAGAAGTAGCTGGTGCGCTTGTTATTGCGCATCGTGTAGAAGTCGGTCGTGGTGCCCGGGTTGCGGTTCATGTTCTGACCGGCCTGCGGGTGCGAGGGGCACTCCAGGTTCTTCATCCGCGAGCTGATGATCGGCACGTTGGGGAGCGAGCTCGGAGCCGGACCGCCCGCGCGAGGATTCGACTCGTTGGTCGCGAAGTCGAAGTTGATGGCGTTGTACGCAGCCGAGCCCTCATAGTAGGGGAGCAGCATCGTCCAACCGGTGTGGTTGCGAACGCCTTCGGGGTAGCGACTCGTTCCGCCCCCGGTGAACCGGCCCGAATTCAACAGTGCCGGGGGAAACACCTTGAAGGTGTCATGATAGTTGTGCAACGCGATGCCCGCTTGACGCAGGTTGTTGCCACAGCTCATGCGGCGCGCGGCCTCACGAGCAGCCTGCACTGCCGGCAAAAGCAGTGCCACCAAAACTCCGATGATCGCAATTACGACCAACAATTCCACCAGGGTAAACCCTTTTCGACGCTTCATGGTTACCTCGAACGAATAAAGAAGATTAGATCGAATTCCCCCCCCAAAAAATGGCTGGGGAGACTGCTAACCTTCATCAAACGCAGAGGCGGTCCGATTTCTACTCGGATTCTATAAAATAATCTCAACTTTCTTGTGAGCGTCTTTTATGCCGCTTTGGGGTGGTGGGGCATTGGCTGTCGGTTTGACGGGATTGGCCAATTCGGGGCGGCGAGGTGGGGAGTTAGATGGCGGGAGGATTGCCGTGCCAGGAGGGGCGGGGTTCCCGGTCGGCGTATTCAACGAGTCCACTGTTGCACTCATTGAAGGTCGAGAAAGGCACGCCGCGTGCGCGGCTCGCGGCGTGCTTTCCCTCAGCTTGCTTGAAAACTGCGAGGCGATTGAAAATCGGCTGTCCGGCAATCGGGTCCACAGTATGCCGCAAGGAGAACACTGTTCCGATTGCCGGTTTGGCGGTTTCTAACAGGCCACTAGGGCAGGGTCACCGGCTCGCCGTCGTGGATGTACGCCAATCGCAGCAGCACCCCGTAGTCGATGGTGTCACCGAGGAACTGGGTGGAGGCGTCGCACAGGGTGAACTGTGCGCCGGCCGGGTGGGCGCTGTTGAACACCCAGGCGTAGGTCCGTTTCTGCACATCACCTTCCCAAGGGGCGTTGATCGTCCAGTTCGTCCACTTGTTGGAATTGCCGGTCGCGGGTTCGATCGAGTTGATGTTGGAGCCCGACAGCGAAACCACTCGGCCGTGGCAGCAGGTGTGGGTGCCCTGCAAGCCCCAGGGGCCGTAAACGGTGCTCATCTTCATGCGTCCGCCGGCGCCCTCGCCGAAGGCGATCGAGTGGGAGGTGCCGTCGGTGATGTTGGCAAAGTCGGCGGCGCCGTTGTTGCCGAAGGCGCCCTGGCGGATGTCCTCGCTCTTGGTCTCGTAGACGTCGTCGTAGTCGGTGAACACGCCAGTGCTAAAGAAGTAGCTGGTGCGCTTGTTGTTGCGCATCGTGTAGAAGTCGGTCGTGTTGCCGGGGTTGCGGTCCATGTTCTGGCCAGCCTGCGGGTGCGAGGGGCACTCGAGGTTCTTCATCCGGGAACTGATCACCGGCACGTTGATGATCGAGCTGGGCGCCGCGCCGCCAGCGCGCGGGTTCGACTCGTTGGTCGGAAAGTCGAAGTTGATCGCGTTGTATGCAGCCGAGCCCTCATAGTAGGGCAGCAGCATGGTCCAGCCGGTGTGATTGCGCACACCCTCAGGGTATCGCGAGGTGGCGCCGTTGGTGAAGCGGCCGGAGTTCAGCAGGGCGGGCGGGAACACCTTGAAGGTGTCATGGTAGTTGTGCAACGCAATGCCCGCCTGGCGCAAATTGTTGCCGCAGCTCATGCGGCGAGCCGCTTCGCGGGCCGCTTGCACGGCCGGCAGCAGCAACGCCACCAACACGCCGATGATCGCGATCACGACCAGCAGCTCGACCAGAGTGAATCCTCTTCGTTTCATGATTCCTACCTCGGAAATCGATAGATAAATCCGGCGTGCCCGGAGCGTGAATCCGCATCGAAAGGGGCCGCCAAGGAATAAGAAACGCAACACCGATATCCCCTCTACTTGAAATCTTTCCAAGATTTCTTAAGGGGGCCGGGGAGGCCATACGCTGCCGGCACGGGCATCTCCCGGCTCGCAGTCGGTGCAGGCTCTTGGCGCCAGGTCCGTGCTGGATCTCGGGGTGCGAGTCGGCGTCAATCTGCCCGCACGACGACGTGGCCCCGCAGTGCCAAGCCATTGGCGGCGAGCAAGCGGAGGGCGTCGGGCAAGGCCTGGCACTCTTCCGCAAACACGCGGGCGGCGAGGGTGTCGGGGGTGTCGTTGTCGAGCACGGGGACGGGCCGTTGCAGAATGATCGGGCCGTGGTCGTATTCGTTGTCGACAAAGTGGACCGTGCAGCCGCTGAGCTTGACCCCCATCTCGAGCGCGGCCTCATGCACGTGATGCCCGTAGTACCCGTGTCCACAGAAGGCAGGGATCAATGCGGGATGGATGTTGACCACGCGGTTTTCAAAGTCACGGGGAATCGGCAGCAGCTTCAGCCAGCCTGCCATCACCACGCACTCGACCCCCAGCTCGCGGAACGGTTGAAAGACGGCCTCGCTGAATTGCTGAGGGGACGGGAATTGGCGTGGCGAGACAACTCGCGAGTCAATTCCGTAATCGCTGGCGAACTTCAGCCCGCCCGCATCTTGACGGCTCGACACCACTTGGCGAATGTCGATCGGCAACTCGCCGGCGGATTGCATCCGGAGCAAGTTGTGCAATGTTCTACCACTGCCGGAAAGGAGCACTGCCAGGGGCGTGGGGGAGCTAAACGGCCCCGCCGTCCGAACGGGCTCGGAGGCGTTCGACGAGGAGTGGAGGCCGGGCATTAATCTTCCGATTCCTGGTCGCCATCACCGCCGCTCTCTTCGCCATCGCCATCTTCGTCGTCGACGATATCATTGGGCTCGTCGTCGAAGCCGTCGAAGTCGTCGGGGAGGTCCGCGAATCCGTCGTCCTCATCGGACTCGTACTCGTCCTCGAACTCCTCTTCGAAGTCATCGTCGAATTCGTCGTCGAAGTCGTCCTCTTCAAATTCGTCGAAGTCGTCGCCTTCAAAGTCGCCGCCGGAGGCCAGTGGTGTGGCCGACGGTCGAATGGTGGGAAAGAACGGAGCGAGCTCGAAGGGAGAACAGCTGGAGATGAGCATAAGAACGAAGAACGACGCAGGTCGTTCGGCTGGCGAAGTGAAGAAGGAGTAAGGCGGGATTGCACGGAGGAGGTTTAGCCTCGATTGCAGGCGACCCTGTGTGGCCCTGTGGACCGGTCGGGCCTCCCTTGCAGGCAACCCTTGTGAGGTCCGGCGGGCCGGCCGGTGGGTGCGGGTGATTGGCTCGCGAGGCAGTGGGTGGGGCGTAGGGTTCTGCTGATGTGGCTGTATTTTCTCCTAGTGGCGTGGAGAGGCAAGCGGGTGTCGCGGGAGAAAGCAAAAAAACAGGGGCAGTTCCCGGGATCTGACCCGAGAACTGCCCCATTCGCTCACTCGCTCATTCGCTCATCGATGTGGCTCAGTGCTCAACCTCGCAAGTTCGGGTCGCCCTAGCGGCGGAATTGGGCCCTCCGGGGAGTTGCTTCCGATCGCAGCACGGCCTGGCGGTACTGCGGAGCGACCGCGAAGCTCGCGGCGTGGAACAATGCCGGACCACGAGCCGTGGAGCCCTCGGGCGCCGCCGGTGCGGGAGCAGCCGGGGCAGCCGGCGCTTCGGCAGCCGGGGCAGCAGGCGCCTCGGGGGCCGGAGTCGGCTCGGCGGGAGTCGGCATCGGCATCGGGTCGACCACGGGCGCGGGATCGACGACCGCCGGGGCCGAGTTCTCGGTCGCCATGGGCGCCTGGGCGGCCGTGCTGCCACAAGAGTTGCAGCCATGGTCGCAGCCACAGGTCGGCTCGCAGCAGCCCTGGCAGGCGTTGCCACAGTAGTCGCAGCCGCAATTCGGCTGATTGCAGCTCGAGCAGCCGTCGCAGCCGCAGGTCGGCTGGCAGCAGGAGTTGCAGCACGAGTTGCAGCTCTTGCGGCAGGCTCGTCGCGCTTTCATCTTCGACTTCAACCGCGCGAAGAAGCCGGGTTGCTTGCAGCAGCACGGCTCGCAGCACACGGTGCAATTCGATTCGCAACCGCAGGAGGGTTCGCACCCGCAGTTGCCCGCGAGCACCGGAGCGGCGCCCCCGGTCATCGCAAGGATCATTCCAATCGTCAGTACAGCTCGCATTGTGACATCCTCTGTCTGTTTGGAGCGATTTGAAAACGGCGAGTTTGAAAGTCGGGACGCGATCGGCGAACGAGTCGACCGCAAGGGTTTGGCGGCGTTCGAATTCCAAACGGGCACGTTTCAACACGCAGCTAGGAGATTGGGCCACGCCTGAAAGGACTAACGTGACCGTTGGCAAACATCGGCGAACTCTTTGAGTTGGCCACGAGGTTTTCTCTCGCCGTTGCAGCTTCTTCGCGACCGAGTCAGCAGCTAGGATCGAAGGATCGCGTACGAACCGACAAACAGACAGAACGCTACAACTCGAGGCAGCCCTGTTTGTTTTCCCAGCGGGCAAGGTTGCCGCGACCGCGCCGGCTTGCCGGCGCGTTGTGGGTTGGGCAAGAAAAAAAAGAAGGACGGGCCGCTCGTGAGAGCGACCCGTCCAACACGGGGGTGAGAAAGCCTCGATTGGGTTGCCCATCCGGACCGAACAGGCGGGATATGCGGGCAACATCAAAATCATAGACCTCGAACCGGGCGGGCTTGAGCAAATTTGTCCGGGGCGCGGCGGAATCCGGCGAATTCGGGTAGAAGTGTGCCGGTTAAAGCGACTACAACCCCGTGCGCCATGTGGCGCTCTTCAGTCGCGGTCTCCAGCCGCTGAATCTGGCCACCGAACTGATTAACCTGTTCAACGGGCTGCGTACGGCCTGCTAACTTCTTGGCCGAATTTCCGACACAATTCTCCTCGGGAGGGAAAAGATGACCGCTGATCAGCCGATGGCGATCGTGCTTGCGGCGGGCAAAGGCACTCGCATGGAATCCGATTTGCCCAAGGTGCTGTTTCCCGCCTGCGGCAAACCGATGGTCCATTGGGTGATCGATGCCCTCCGCACCGCCGGAGTGGGGAGAATCGTCGTCGTTGTCGGCTACCAAGCCGAGCGGGTTCAAGAGACGCTCGCGGACCGGGACGTGGAGTTCGCTCTTCAGGAGCAACAACTCGGCACCGGGCATGCCGTGAACATGTGTCGCCAACAGTTGGCCGAGCAGCAGGGGCCCGTGCTAGTGCTGGCGGGCGACTCGCCGTTGGTGCAAGTGGCATCCCTGCAGGACCTGCTCCAGCGATTCGAGCGAGACCGGCCGGCCTGCTTGTTGGGCACGCTGCACAAGGATGACCCCCATGGGCTGGGGCGCATCGTTCGCAACGCGGGGCAATTCGCGGGCATTGTCGAGGAGAAAGACGCCACGGAGCAGCAGCGGAAGATCACGGAGGTCAACATGAGCACCTACGTGTTTGAGCCAAGGGCTCTCGAGCACGCATTGGACCGGTTGTCCAACAACAATCGGCAGGGCGAATACTATCTCACCGATTGCCCCGGCATCCTGATCGGGGAGGGCCGTCCGGTTGCCGCGGACCCGGTGCTGAGGCCATGCGAGGCGATGAGCGTCAACACCCCGGACGAGTTGAGGCAGGTCGAGGCCGAGATGGTTCGGATCGGATACACCCGATCAGGCGGGGATCGTGTTTAGCGGTGTTTTACGCCCGTCGCATCCTGCTATAACTAGTTGACCTTGGTTTTCAACCGCCCTCCCGAATCCCGCGAGCATTCAATTCAATGCAAGGTTTGACCCAGGGCTTGAAGGTCTTCAGCGGCCGAGCCAATCTTCCACTGGCCCAACAGATCTGTGAATGCCTGCGGCAGCCCCTGGGCCGAGTGCAACTGGGCAATCATCCGGACGGCGAGAATTACTGCAAAATCGAGGAAGACGTGCGTGGACGCGATGTCTTTCTGTTGCAGCCCACGTGTCCGCCCGTCAACGACAATCTGCTCGAGCTGTTGATCATGATCGACAGCTGCAAACGCGCCAGCGCGAATCGGATCACCGCAGTCATCCCCTATTTTGGCTACGCGCGGCAGGATCGGAAGGACGAAGGACGCGTGCCGATCACGGCCAAGTTGGTCGCCAACGTGATCACGCGTGCCGGCGCCGATCGCGTTGTGGCTATGGACCTGCACGCGGCACAGATTCAGGGTTTTTTCGACGTGCCGGTGGACCATCTGTACGCGGGGCCCGTGCTGGACCGGCACTTCGCCGCGTTGGGGTTGACCGGGGATGAAGTGGTCGTTGTCAGTCCCGACGAGGGCAGCATCAAACGCGCGATCGGCCACAACCGGCGGATTGGCGGGAAGCTGGCCATCGTCGACAAGCGAAGATCGTCCGCGACGCAGACGGCCCAAGAGAACATCATTGGCGGCCCGGTCGAAGGACGCGTGGCTCTGGTGTTCGACGATATGATCAGCACGGCGGGGTCGATCTGTGGCGCCGCTCAAAAAGTGCACGACGCCGGCGCGCGAGAGATCCATGTTGCCGCCACTCACGCGGTGTTCTGTGGCGACGCGATCAAGCGGCTTCACGACGCGCCGATTTCGAGTGTTGTGGTCACCGATAGCATCCCGCTTGACAACGTCGATCTGCCGAAGCTCAAAGTGCTCTCGGTGGCGCCACTGCTGGCCGAAGCGATTCGACGGATTCACCACAATCAATCGATCAGCCAAATGTTCCGCAACGGCTAGCGGTTCATGCGCCGCCCCTCCGAGCCTTGCCGCAACTTGGTGGAGCTACTATCTTTATCGCAGCAAGGGTCGCGTTTCATCACTCTTCGGGTCGCCCCATTTCTTCATGGCCAAGTCACGCACCAAAACGTTCGAATATGTG
>JAGQPF010000406.1 GCA_020426845.1 Planctomycetales bacterium | reverse complement strand
CGCGGCGGCCCGAATCGATAACAGGCGCAAAGGTTCGCGAGCGCTGCACGGCGTCGGGGAATGCGCGACATTGCCCGCCTTCGCCCCGGCGCTCGTGGTCCGGAACCGTCCAGGCCCAGAGCAGGCGTTAGCCAGCGACGATTTCGGGGTAGACGATGAGGTGGTCGCCGTCTTTGACGCCGCCGGAGACCAGCGTCTGGTCCTCGCGCAGCCGCCGGCCCCCCTCCTTATGATCGAGACTGTAACTCATCGGCTGTCCGTCCGGCCCCATCACCGGCAAGTTCATCTTGGTGATGATGTTGGGCAGGATCCGGTTCACCGTGACCGTGTCCGCGATGACCGCGTCCACCGACTTGGCCCCGGTTTGGTCGAGAAATGTAACACGGGTACCCTTGCGATCTTCAGGCATGTGGTGTCTCCAATACGCCCCGAATGGAACCACGCCGCGTGCCGATGAAAGTGCGGCTCACGGACTGGCAAACTGTCAGGCAGGTCCACCGGCTTCCAGCCGGCATGTTGCCCGTCAGCGCTCCGGCAACTCCTCAATCGTGAGCCATCGCAAGCCCCACCACAAGTAGGGAGGCCGAGACCCGAGGCGTCCGCCCCACGGCGGCTCCGGGCGCGATGGCAACTTGAACGGGTTGCTCATGGGAAATTGAATTCCAAGGACGAGAAAATAAACGATCGGTTCGGCAAAATTATTTGGCGGGAATCGCCCGTACGCTCCCCGCACCAGCGCATCGGCGCGATGGAGAGTGACGAGAAAACGACGACGAAAAGATATTTGAGGCCCTATTCGCATGGATCCGGTGAATCTTGCCGAAATTCCGTCCCGCCGACGGACGACCGACCCTAAGGAAGTCCGTCGAACGACATATTGCCGGGTGACCACGCTGCCAATTCCTCGCTATCGCATCGATGCGTTGCAGGCCGGCAGCCTGCACTGCGTACGACGGACCCTTAGGCTCTCGACGGACTGGAAGTCCGTCGTACGATCTGCCATGCCTCGCGAGCGGACAAGCTGCACTTAAGGTTCATTCGCGCAATGCCTTGCGCGTCGAGGTGCTGCTCGGGGATGCGACGCGTCGCCGTGGCGCGCCTCGGCAATCAGTCCGCCAGCGAAACGACCTCAATTTTCAGCCGCCCGAGCACCCGCAGCACCGGCAGCAACGCCGCCAGCGAATTGGCATTGCTGAGATTCGAATCGACCAGCTTGATGTGGCCGGCGCCGATGCGGCCTCGGCCGAGCGTGGCGTCCAGTGGCGTCCACTGGGTTTCAGTCCATACCTCGGTCCACATGTGGTAGGCGAATTTGTCCTGGTAGGCCACCAGTCCGCTGGCCACTCGCGCCGGGATCCCGCGGGCTCGACACAGCGCGGTGAGCAGCACGGCGTGTTCGGTGCAGTCCCCTTGGAGTTTGCGAGCCACGTCGGCCGCCGAGTCGAAGGCTCGCGTGTAGTCCTTGCGTTGGACCGAGCGGTGCACCAATTGTTCCAGTGCCAAGGCGATCTGGAGCGGGTCGCGGTCCTGAGCGGCGACGCTGGCGGCCATCTCCTGAATCCGCAGATCCTCCGTTTGGATCAGCGCGCTGCCCGCCAGGTCTTTCTCGCCGGCGCTCTCGGTGCTCACTGTCGGAAGCGGGCGGCGGTCAATCCGAATCTCCGCCGTGGTGCGGTCGATCGCCGTCACGGTCTGGCCAACCGAAGACGGAAAGACTCGGGACGGATCCTCATCCAATAGGGAGACGCGATACACCGCTTGTGTTTTGTCATGGGGGTTGGCGAGCGGCTTGCCGGTTGCCGGCACGATGACCATGTCGTCGAATTCAAAGACCCCCGTTGCCTCGGACGTGGCGATCTGTCGGGAGGTGCGGTAGGTGAGCAGTTGGACTTGCGGGTCGAACGACTTGATGACATGACCGCGCTCGTCGCACCACATGACTTGCCGCAATGTCGCCCCCGCCACTTTGATCTCCATTTGGATCTTGAGCAGCAAGCCGTCACCGTCGAGCAGCGGCACCTTGGAGAGCTCCTCGTCCGCCTTCAGGGTCGTTTCGGCAGCCACATTGATCGCGGGCATGAACAAACGCAGTTGGCGTTTTTCGCCTTTCTCCAGCGGCTTGCGCTCCAGCGATTGCTGAAGGCCGAAGAAGCCCAATGTGCCGGGCTGCCAGGGCAGTTCCAACTCCTCGTTTGCGCCGCCCGCTTCCTGAGTGACAAGCAGTCGATCGCCGCGCACCACCGCCTTGGTGTGAATTGCCGCATCTCCCGATCCGAGTTGGCTGGACAGTGACAACACCTCGCCATTGGGGCGTTCGAGACTTTCCAGCAATAACAGCTGGTCCGCCACATCGCCGCTTCGCGCCAGTCGCAGTCGCTGGCGCGAGGTGGTGCGAACCAACGATTCGCCGTCCTGCTCAATCGGCTCGATGCGGGTCAGCGTGTGCCCGACCTTGGCGGCGCCAATAAAGCTGGCTTCCCAAACGTCCTCATGCGGCCCGGTTGGGGGCGGCGGGTTCATGAAGTCGCCGGCATCTTCGGCGCCGGCCGCAGAATCGAACGTGGCGGCGATGTGGGCTCCCGATTCCGCGCCGTTCCGAGGCGGTTCAGGGCGCGATTCAGGACGTGGTTCGGGAGACGCTGGGGCGGGCGAGTCGGGAGTGTTCTTGGTTGCCGCCTGATTCGTGGGCACGCGAGCTTCCCGCCCCGAGTCTCGGCAGCCTGCCGACACAATCGATGCCACCGCGGCCAATGCCAGTCCCCACAATGCGGCCGAATTCCTGTCGCGTGTTCCGATTGATTGCCTGGTTTGCATCGCTGGCTGTCCTCCCGTTTGACTTGAGCTGCCACGAAATCTCAGTATACGCCATGGCCGGAACAATCGTCACTATCGTTGCCGTCGCGGCGTGGTTCGCGCTCCGCTGGCACATCCGCTTGCCGATTGGCTTGCCTCTCCGCGGACGAAGCTATGGTTGCCTGTCGTTGGTGAGCTTCGCCAGCGTCGTCGGCACTTGGGACCAGCCTCCGGTAACACAGAAAAACGAGCGACGTCATGGGCTTTGTGGACCGATTCTTCCCCGATGTTTCCAAGACGCGCACTCCGATCGATGCGCCGCGGCCCCGCAGCAGCAGCTTTGAACAGCTGACCGAAGAGCAACTGGAGGCCCATTTATGCGTCGAGCAGTACGGCAATTTTCAGCTCACCAAAGCCGTGCGTCCCTCGTACGATTTGCGCGTGGTGCCGCGACAAGGCTACCGCTTCGACACCTATCGCGACGAGGAGGCCGGCGCCAACGTGCCGGTGCTGATGGCCTCGGCTTCCAGCGAGGTGCTGTTTGACTTGTTCATCGAATTGCTCGAGCCGCTGGGCAACGAACTGGATGTGGTCATGGAGACCAGCCACCGCACCAGCGACGGTCATCAGGATCTGTATCGCGAGCACATTGACGTCCCAGTGTTGAAGAGCATCCTCTGGGACTATGAGGAACTGCTGCTGAACGACGGCTGCACGGGAATCGCCGTGCTGAATCCGTCGATTCCGCAGGAGGTCCAATTCGACGAGCACAAGTTGCTGATCATCTACGGCGAGCCGCTGGAGCCGTTCGAGGCGATCATGCAGCGGCACGGCGTCTACTTGGACACGGGCTTGAAGTTCCTCACCGAGGCCGAGCACGTGCACTCGTCGAGCGACCAGTTGCACGCGGAGTTCTGTGAGCTCCGAACGCGGCTGGGCATGGACTGCGGCGCCGATGGCGGCCGGGGCGGCGAATTGGACGTGCTTTAGAGCGCATGTCGAGCCGTTGAAAAACACCGGATCCGGCAATCGACGCGGAGTTTTTCCGCAGAGTGCAGGTGGTCTCGATTGCCGACTGGGGCTTTTTCAAACGGCTCCGGATTGGTCTCCGCCGCCGGAGCCAATTCCGTAGCGTCCGTCTTCTCGACAACCGCGACTCGGGTACAATCGTCGGTTTCCTGCCT
>JAGQPF010000405.1 GCA_020426845.1 Planctomycetales bacterium | reverse complement strand
CTGTTGAGCCTGGCCTTGTGCGATGGCGCCTAGCGCCGTGGAGCCAAAGGCCGCATAGGTGAGCATCTGGCGGCGATCGAAGGAAGCAGGTTTGGTCATCGGGCACTCAAGGGCAGGAGAGTCAAAGCAGGCTTGCCGCTGGCGAACCGCGTCATCGGAGCCGGGCAACGAACAAGCAGATCAAGTCGACTTGGCGGACGGCTGCGACGGCGGGAACGATCCGAGCGGAGTTACCGGCGGATCGGCCGCAGAGGAAAACGTGGCGCTGAGCCGGAAGTACAACCAACAGGCGAATCCCAGCATCGCCATCAGCGCCAACAACACCAACACCACAAAGATCAGCGACGCCAAAAAGATCCCACCGGCCACCAGCCAGAGGGACGTCAGCATCACGACGCACTTGCCGGTCGCTAGCCAAAATGAAGCCGGCGCCATTCGCAACACACAGGCCAGGCAACAACACACCGTCATGCCGATCAACAGGCTCGACAAGGAGAACCGCTTGTCCAACGTGGCAGGCGGTCGCGTCACGGTTGGCTTGCGAATCGTGGCGGATGTCATGGATCGGTTAATTCCGCCCAAGCTCCCCGACTCCTCGGGACGCTCTCCATTCGTCGCATTGGAAGGAAGTGGTGGGAAAGACACGGACATGTCCACTTTAAGTTCGAAATAGGACCAGTCGGGCCTCCATCGCAGGCGACCCTTGTGAGGCCCGGGGACCGGCTCTGGTGATCGGGTTTGAACTCACGGCATTTTAGCGTGGAGCTTGCCGTTTGTGGATGTTTTAATAGGGGAGCGGACGCGGCATCCCCTTTCAATTTCCCGCAAATCGCCGAAACTTCCGACAGTCCGAGAGGACGATCAGCGAATCGGCTCCCGCCCCACCGTTGTGCCAATCACCCTTGAAGAGTGTTCTCCCGATGTCTTGCGCCGCTGCCGATTCCGTTCAACTCCCTTGCTTGCAACACGTTGGGAAACTGCGGGACTCTCGCGGTCGCGGCGCCGCGGGGCTCGTTGCGGTCTTGTCGGCCATCGCGCTGCTTCAGGCAGGATGCGGCGCGCCGTCGGAGCCTGTCGGAACCAACTCGCTGGCGATCGCGAGCCCCGCTGCCCAGCCGCGGCCCGAGCCGATTGAAGGAGACGAACTCAAGGCAAGACTCGATAAGACGCTCGAGGAAGTCTTCGAACGCCGGACACTCAACCTCGAACGCAACGCCGCCTGGCAGATTCTGCATGGCGTGCTCGCCTATCGCATGGAATGCCTGATGGAGACCGGCGACTCGGAGTCCCCGATGAAGCCTGTCGTGGCGCATTTGCTTGGCGGCGGAGAGATGCGAGGGTGGGACGTCCATCCCGGCGTGTCGTTCGACAACGGGCGTCGCGGTTTGCGAGTGGCGATGGATGTGGGCAGCAAGGCGGGGCAAGGGCACCCCGACCAGTGGTTCGCGATCTTGGCACAGTGCGGCCTGCCGCCGACACAAAAGGTGATGCTGAAGGGGCAGGAGTACATGCTTGCCGACATGCTGCAGCAAATCCAGTTTGAAGTGCCTCGCAATGAAACGGCCGAGTACAGCTGGACGCTGATCGGAGTCACGACCTACTACCCCACCACCGTGAGCTGGCAAGCCATCGACGGCGAAACGTGGTCCGTGGAGCGACTGGTGGAGATCGAGCTCGAGCATGAGTTGGATTCGAGCGCCTGTGGCGGCACGCATCGGCTGATCGGCCTGGCCATGGCTCGCAATCGTCGCGCTGTCGATCAGGATCCGCTCGACGGGATCTGGGCGACGGTGGAGCAGCGACTTGCCGACGCGGTCGAGCGAGCGAAGTCGTTGCAGAACCCCGATGGCTCTTTCTCCACGCACTACTTTGCCCGGCCCAGCACATCTCCCGACTTGGCCCAAAACCTCGGCGCGACGGGCCATATCCTCGAGTACTTGACAATCGCGCTCAAGCGGGAACAGCTGGACGAAGCTTGGGTGCGCCATAGCGTCGAGTATATCTGCGACCTGCTGGAGCGGACTCGCGATCTGCCGTTGGAGTGCGGCGCGTTGTACCATGCCGTCCACGGCTTGGTGCTGTATCGCGAGCGTGTTTACGGACCGCGACGATTCGGGAAGCCGGAAACGCCGGCGGCGACAACGCCGGACGCGAAGGACGCTCCTTCGGACGTGAAGGACGCTCCTGCGGACGCAGCGGACGCAGTCGACAGGGGGAAAACGCCGCCGGACGCAGCGGATGGAGCAGACGCGATCTCCGAGCCGCAAGCCTGATCCCGGCGCCAACCGCCACCCCAGCGGAAGTCATCGTGCGTGAATCACGCCGTCCCGCACAAACCTCCAAGCTTGCCGATCCGGATGCCGATCAGCAAAGAGTCCCTTTGGCTCTTACGATGCTGTTAGGCGGATCGCTCCATGTCCACTTCCGAGACTGACGCTGGCGGCTTGCCTGCCTCATCCGGCGCCCGGGGCCCCACAATGGGCCAAGCGCATAGCGAATTCCAACTTGGCATCAACATTGACGATGCCGGCAATGTTGGCCTTGTTGGCGCGTCACCGCCAACGGGTTCCGCTGCGCCGCCGACCGAAAACTTGCGCCAAGCGTCGGAGCTGCTGGAGAGCGGGCATCCGGACGAAACGCACCGCCGCTGCCTGCGGCTGTTGCGAGAGTTTCCGCTGTGGACGGAATGCTGGAACTTGTTGGGCGTCGCGCTCTATCAGCTGGGGAGGCCCCAGTCCGCTTTCGAAGCGTTCAGCCAATCGCTGCAGATCGACGCGTCGCAGGCGCCAGTGGTGAGTCACTTGGGGGTCATCGCTCTGGAGTCGGGCGATCTTCCGGTGGCCGAAGATCTGTTGCGGCACGCGGTTCAGTTGGACGATCGCTTCGCGCCCGCGCAATGCAATCTTGGCAACGTGTTGTGGCGCCTGCGAAGGCTCGACGAGGCTCGCGCCTGTTATGAAACGGCGATCTCACGGCAACGGAGTTGGGCGGAGCCGCACAGCAATCTCGGCGCCCTGCTGTTGGAGCTGAGAGAGTTGCGTTTGGCCGAGCGAGCATTGCGAGAGGCGATTCGGCTGGAGCCGGAGCGCCCCTCGGCCCGCATTAACTTGGGTGCGTTGCTCAATCAGGAACAACGTTTTTCCGAGTCACTGGCCGTCTGCCGCGCCGCGCTGCAACGTGCTCCCGATTCGGCGGAGGCCTTGACCAATCTGGGCGTTGCCTTGGAGGGCAGCGGGGACTCCGCAGCGGCGCTGGATGTGTTTCGCAAGGCGATGGGGCGAGACGCATCGCTGGCCGGCAACTATCTATTTGCGCTTGCGCACACTCACGATGTGACGGACGCGGATATTCACGATGCGCACCGAATTTGGGGAGCGCGCGTGGAAGCGAAGACGCGGCCTCACTTCGGAGACGCCGCCGCAACCGCGCGGCCGAACTCGAAAGATCGCTCGCGGCCGCTGCGGATCGCCTACGTTTCGCCCGACTTTCGGCGACATGTCGTGGCCCGCTACCTGTTGCCGATTCTGCAGCACCATGACCCGAACGCCGTGACCGTGTTCGGATACAGCGAACAGCCCGATGCCGATGAAGTGACTGCGGCCTGCGAGGCCAGCTGCGCAGATTGGCGAGTCACTTGCGGAGCGTCCGATGAAGCGGTCGCGCAACAAATCCTCGTGGACGAGATTGATATTCTCATCGATTTGGCCGGGCACACGCGTGGCAATCGACTGGGGGTCTTCGCCCACAAGCCGGCGCCGATCCAGGTGAGCTGGCTCGGCTATCCTTATACGACCGGCCTGAGCCGCATTGACTACTATTTGACAAACAACTTCCTGAATCCGCCCGAGTCGCAGCAGCACCACACCGAGCGGCTGCACTATTTGCCTCAGGCAACCTGTTGTTGGCAGCCCGAGAGCGACTTGGCGCCGTCGCCGACACCTGCGGCGCAGGCTGGCTTCGTGACGTTCGGCGCGTTGCAGCGTCCCAACAAGATCACGGCGCCAACCTTGGACATGTGGACGCGCCTGCTGGAGCGGGTGCGGAACTCTCGGCTCGTGCTCTACTTCCCGACCCTCGGCGGACCGGCAGGCGAGCGTTTGCAGGCGGAGTTGGAGTCGCGCGGGCTGCACCCGGATCGCTTCGAACTTCGGCACGAGCCCCGCGCAGGTCGCGAGACCTATCTGGGCGAATATCACGACATCGACATTGCGCTGGACGTCACGCCGTGGACGGGCGGGACGACCATTCGGGACGCCTGTTGGATGGGTGTCACGCCGGTGGCTTGGTGCGGTGATCGGCGATGCTCGCGAGGTTCCGCCGATGCGCTGCGGCAGTTGAACCTGGAGCATCTGATTGCCAACTCCGCCGACGAGTACATCGAGATTGCCAGCTGGCTCGCCACCGATTTGGATCAGTTGATCGAGCATCGCAGTTGTCTGCGCGGGCGAGTCCAGAAGGCGATGTGCGACGCGGAAACGGTCGCCCGTCAATTGGAGCGCGCCTATCGCGACATGTGGGAGCAAACTTGATGGCCGCGACCGACTATCGGCACAAGGAGCACCCCAAGCGGTGCGCCGAGCGGGACTTCTGGGGGCAGGTGAGCCGCACGGTGCATGGCAAGCCTGTCGGCGAGGATCAGATCGAGATGATCATCGACGCGATTCGAGCCGGGCTCCAATTGGCGCCGGACGACTCGTTGCTCGACTTGGGCTGCGGCAACGGCGCCCTGGCAAGTCGGCTGTTCGATTCGCTGAGCGGCTATCTGGGCGTTGACTTTTCGCCGTTTCTCCTCGGTGTCGCTCGTCGGCACTTTGCGGCCGCCCACGTCCGCTACGTCTGCCAGGAAATTGTCAGCTTCGCGGCAACGTCCCGCTGTGACTGCAACAAAGCGCTGTGCTACGGAGTGTTTAGCTACCTCGCGCGCCCGGCGGCTGCCGAGCTGCTCGCATTGCTTTACGAACGGTTTCCTCGGATTCAACAAGTGTTGCTGGGCAACTTGCCCGACCGCCTAAAAGCGGGCGACTTCTACGCGGCGGGCGGCTCCGTGGCCCCGCCTGATTGGCAGCGCCGGCTGGACGACCCGCAGGAGCCGATCGGAATCTGGCGGACGCGCGACGAGTGCGACGAGCTGGCCCGCGCGACGGGCTGGGACGCCGAATTCCGGACGATGCCCGCGCAGTTTTACGCGGCGCATTATCGGTATGACGTGCTGCTAACGAGGCGAGCGGGATGAACAGGGCAGCGAACGCCCCGGTGGGAACGCCGGAGCCCGCCGAGTATGCCGCATGGCTTGGTGGCGACAAGGGGCACGATAAGGAGCACGGCAAAGCACAAGGCAGAGGCTCCGCTCGGCAGAGGAAGCGGACGATCGCCGACCTCGCCTGCTTCGGAGGCGCTCCCCTATTCGCCGAGATCCGCTCAACCTCCAACTTGGTCCAGCCACCTCAAGATGCGTTCTTTGCAGCGGTGTCCGAGGCGTTTGAGACGGGACGCCTCGCCACTGGCCGGGGGCCATGCGTCGCGCGACTCGAGGCACGACTTGCGAAGTTGCACGAAGCGGAGCACTGCGTCACGTTTTGCAACGGCCTGTGGGCGATCGTGCTTGCCTTGCGATGCTTGAAGTTGCCGGGGCGCGACCAGGTCGTGATGCCCTCACTCACCTACCGACGGCTTGCCGATATCGCCGCCTGGGCGGGGCTGACGCCCCACTTTTGCGATGTCTGCCCCGAGACGCTGGCTGTCGATACGCAGACCATCGGCGCCTGCGTCAACGATTCCACCGCGGCGCTGCTCATCGCTCACCCCATTGTCAATCTTTGCGACGTCCAAGCGATCGAGTCGTTCGCGGCGCAGCGCGGCTTGCCGCTGCTGTTCGACGCTGTCGAGGCGGCTCATGCTTCGTGGGGCGGCCGCATGCTCGGGTCGTTCGGTGACGCCGAATGTTACTCCATGCATGCGAGCAAGTTTCTCAACGCATTCGAGGCCGGCTATGTGACCACCAACAACGGCGATCTGGCGGAGCGGCTGCGGACGCTGCGGTCAGGAGACGCCGTCAAGGATCTGGCGAACGCGGATTGGGTTCCCGGCTTCGAAGCCCCGTTGAATGAACTTCACGCCGCCATGGCATGCGCCAGTTTGGACGACTTGCAGGATCAAATCGGCCGCAACCTCGAACGGCACCGGCGGTACGCAGCCGCGCTGGTTGGCCCACCGGGCCTCACAAGGGTCGCCTGCGATGGAGGCCCGGCTGGTGCACCGGGCCTCACAAGGGTCGCCTGCGATGGAGGCCCGATTGGTGTGAACGGAATCGAACTTGTGCGTTACGCCGAACCAAGCAGCGGTGAGATCCGCACCTTCAAGAATACGCTTGTCAGACTGACCTCGGCTTGGCCCCTGAGCCGCGACCAGTCGATCGAATTGCTGCACGCCGAGAACTTGCTCGTACGGCCCTATTATTCGCCGCCCCTGCACCACAAGCCGGCCGCCTATGCGACGATCTGCGGCGAGCTGCCCGTCACGGACCGGCTGTCTCGCGAGTACCTGTTGTTGCCCTGCGGCGAGTTTCTCCGCTTGGAGGAGATTGACCGGATCGGCGAGTTGCTTGCGTTCGTCGAGCAGCATGGCTCGGCCATCGCGGCGCGTCTGTCGAGCCGCGGGTCGGCATGTGGAGGTGCGGCATGACCGTGCCTGCGGCTGAGACGATGGTTGGCGAATTCGCCCTGCCGGACACGGAAGCATTCTTGGCGGAGTTTGGCGGGATCTTTGCGCGGCGCTACTACACGAACCACGGTCCGCTTGCGCAACAACTGGAGCAAGCGTTGGCTGCGCGACTGCAGGTTCGGTATGCGTTGGCGATGACGAGCTCAACCATTGCCACGGCCATTGCCGCCAAGGCATTGGAGCTTTCCGGGGCGGTCATTATCCCGGCGTGGGCGCCTCGGCATCTGGGAAACGCCCTGCAATGGGCTGGATTGCGCGTCGAATGTTGTGATGTCGAGTGGGAAACGCAGTTGTTGGACCCGCAAGCTCTTGAACGCCTGCTGTCCGCGCGTCGCTCGAACGACATCGAGATTTGTGGTGTCGCGGGCGCGCACCTGTGGGGGCAAGCGTGCCATCCTCGCGAGCTCGCCGACATTGCTGCGCGGCAAGGGTTGCGGTTGTTCTACGACGGCACGCATGCCTTTGGCGTCCACTCCGCAGGAGAGTCGTTGGCCAGCTTCGGGGAGCTGGCGGTGATCTCGTTGAATGAAGCGGAGTTGGTCAGCGCTGGGGACGGGGCGTGCGTTTGCACGAACGATGACGAACTGGCCGCTCGGCTGCGCAACATTCGCAGCAGCTACGGCGCCGGAGCGCCAACGCCGATTCCCCTTACGGGCAACGGACGCATGTCCGAAGCCCAGGCCGCCATGGCGCTGCTCTCGCTGCAGACGGCGGAAGAGCGTCACGCGCGCAACCGGCGCACGCTAAGCCAATACCACTGCCGGCTCGAGGGATGCGAGCACGCCCAATTGCTTGGAGCGAGGGATGCCTCGTTCGCCGGCAACCACGCCGTTGTGCGACTGGCTGCTCCCGATGCTGGCGCGTTGCGCGGCATTTGCGCGCAGCTGCGGGACCGCAGAATTCCGGCAGAGGTCCCGCGTTTCCTCCCGGCGCCGCCGACAGCGGTGGACGGCGCCACCATTGCGTCTCGGCTTGGTGATGCCACAATGCAGCTGCCGCTTCGGGTGTGCGATCCCACGGGCGCCAGGCTCAGCGAAGCCCAGACGGAAGCGGTGATCGGCGAGATCTGCCGAGTCATCCGGGCGTTCGCGACGCCGCCGAGCCGCTCATGAAGTCGTCGAGGCGATGTGGAAGGAGAATGGACGCGTGAGAATTGGCATCATGCAGCCGTACTTCTTCCCGTATCTGGGATACTTTGCGCTGCTGCACGCCGTCGACCATTGGATCGTTTTCGACACGCCACAGTACATCCGCAAGGGCTGGGTTAACCGCAATCGGGTGTTGACACGTGGCCGTGCCGCTTGGAAGCATCTGGGAATTCCCGTTCGCAAAGCGCCTCGAGAGACGCCGATTCACCAAATCGAGATCGCCGATCCATCGGGCTGGGCGAAGCAGGCTGTTGCCCACTTGGACTACTATCGCGATCTGCGGGCGCCGCATTATGACGAGGTGGTGGAGCTGCTGGCCGGAGTCGCATGTGACACGCCGACGTCATTAGCCACCGTTCTGGTGCGCGGGTTGCGCGCGGTTTGCCGGCGGTTGGAGATCGAGCCGCCCGTGTTCGAGGTGCTGTCCGAATCCACACGGCAGCTGCCGCGGGCAAAGCACGCCGGACAATGGGCTTGGCTGCTGGCGGCCGAGGCCGGCGCGGATGAGTACGTCAATCCGATGGGCGGCGCCTCGCTGTTCGACCCCCGGGAGTTCGACGAGGCGGGCGTGCGGCTGCGATTTCTCAGCCATGACCTGCCTGCGTACCCGCAGCGGCGCCTGCCGTTCGTCAATGGCTTGTCGGTGCTCGACGCGATGATGTGGTTGCCACCCAACGAGTTAAGAGGCCTGATTGCCAGCTATCGGCTGCTGGATGCGGACCAGCTGCCAGGAATCGCTGTCGAATCGGAGATTCCTGGACTTGGCGAGGCCTCGTAGGTACACTCACATGATGAAGGCGATAGATGGTTGCGACGTCTTGAGTTGCGACCTCCCTCACCTCCCTCCCCTATTGTGCACTGCCCCGGAACATCCATTCGGATGAGATACCACCGATTGTTGGGTTCGCGTTGGTGTGTTCGACTGCAGCTGTTGCTGCTTGTCGCCGCCCTCGGACCGCGCCCGGTGGCCCACAATCATGCCGACGTTGCCGTGTCGGCCCTCGGCAGTCGCTTGCTTCAGGCCCATTTTGAAAGCACTCAATTCGGTGTGTGGGGCGCCACGGAATCTCATCCGGTCGGGTTGCACTATCACTGGGTGTTTCTGCAAGCCCGCTTGCCGGGGGCCCTGGCCGACAACCTGCTTGCTCCTTCCTCGGACGAAGTCCCGCAACCTGAATGGGTTGCCGAGGCCGCGTGGCTGACCCCCTGCTTTACGCAGGCGGATGCGTCGAGCGCTCTATTCTCATCGGCACGTTCCAGCCAAGAAGGGCTACACACGTTGGCGCGACCGACGTGCGTTGTGCTGCGCTGCTAGGAGGCCGGGAGCGATCGCTTCCCGCCCCGGACTCGGGTGCGCTTGTTGCTTAGCAGCCTGTTGAAGAACACCCCGCCGGCGATCGTTTGTCGCGCCGGAACATGCTGGTTCGCTGGCCGGATCAGCTGACTTTTCAACGGCCTCTTAGAACCGTGGCGCCCCGCCGCCAACCAAGACGTTCGAGACGTTCGACGTCGTGCTAAGGCGGTCTGCGGCGCCTGTGTCCAAGCAGTCCGCTGGCACCTTGCACCACAAGGGCCGCCTGCGATGGAGGCCCGCCGCGTCACTCACGCGGCCAACCCCGGACTGTTCCATTCGTCCATGTCGCTTTCGGTTGCGAGTCTACTTTTGAACTCGCAGGACAACTTCCTATCTTAGCCTGCAATTGCCCCATGAATTCACCTCCAACATCCAACGCGACCGGGCGTGTGCCGCTCCGGTTGTCGCTTTTGCTCAGCGTTGCCGCGTTTGCGGCTGGCGCCATCGGCATGCGATGGTATCTGCACAGCGGGGGCCCGCCGGAAGTTCCGCAGCCCGATTCCCACGCGGGAGCCAGCCGGTCGCCAGGCGGCGAAACGGAGTCCGCCGGGCAGATTGAATTTCCGGAAGAGCGCTGGGAGTCCGCTGGCATCGAGGTAGCTCCCGCTCGAGCGGGTGCATTTACGCGGACGGTCGAGATGACCGGCGCCATTACGCTCAACGAGGACCAAATCGCCCACATCTACCCGATGGTCGAAGGCACGGTCGACAAAGTGTCTTTCCGGCTGGGGCAAAGCGTCAAGGCCGACGAGCTGTTGCTGACGGTCCACAGTCGCGAAGTCGGACAAGCCAAGCTCGACTACTACCAGGCGCAGCTGCAACTGGAGATGGCGGAGGCAAAGAACAACTTGCAGAAAGAGATCTCGGCCAACGCCAAGGAGCTGCTTGTTGCCCTGCGCAAGGGCGAATCAATCAACGCGATCGAGACGCAGTTTCGCAACCGGCCCATGGGCGACTTTCGCGAGCGATTGCTGGCGGCGTACTCCAGCTATTTGAAGTCGCAAGCGGACGTGAGTCGCTTGGAGGGGTTGTCGGAAAGCGGCGCCGTCTCGGGCGCCCAGTTCCTGACCGCCCAGGCCAATCGCAACGCGGATCTCGCCACCTTCCAATCGCGGATCGAGCAGATCGAATATGAGCTAAAAACCACCCAGCTGTTGTCGTCGCAGGCGGTTCGCGAGGCGGACACGCTGGTGGCGGTCGCCTCCACCAGCCTGCGAATCCTGGGCTGCAATGACGCGGAGATCGCCGAAGTGGACCCGGCCAAGCAAGGCGAGACGATCTCTCACTATTCGATCCGCGCCCCGTTCAATGGCACGGTGATCAGCAAGGACGTCGTGCTCAGCGAGCAAGTGCGGCCGGATGCGATGTTGTTGAGCATCGCCGACTTGTCCACCGTCTGGATTAACGCCGACGTGTATGAGGAGCATGTGCCGCTGCTGAGCGAGCTGGAGAATCAGACGATCGAGCTCACCAACAAGGCGTGGCCGGACCGCGTGTTTGAGGCCAAGGTGTTCTATGCCGGCGAGATCATGGATGAGACGACACGCACCATATCGATGCGGGCCGTGGCGTCCAACGCCGAGCATCTGCTCAAGCCGGGCATGTTTGTCAACATCCGGATTCACGCCGGCAGCGATGAGAGCGTTGTTCAAACACCCCTCGCCGCAGTGCAGGAGCACGAGGGCCTGCAGTTCGTGTTTGTCCACGTTGGGGACGGAAAGTTTGAGCGGCGCGCGATCGAAGTGGGGGACTCCAACGACGAGGCGGTTGCTGTCAAAAGTGGACTTCAAGAGGGCGATTCAGTCGTCGTCAAGGGTGGCTTCATCCTGAAGTCCAAGTTGCTGGCCGAGTTGTTGGAAGAGGAATGACACCATGGTGAATCACATCATTGAATGGGCGATGAACAATCGATTCATCGTCATGCTGCTCTCGCTAGTGGTGCTTGGCGCCGGCCTCATCGCCGCCGCCACCATCCCGTTGGACGCGGTGCCGGACCTGACGAACGTGCAGGTGCAAGTGCTGACCAACTCGCCGGCGCTAGGCCCGGTGGAGGTCGAGCAGTTCATCACGTTCCCGGTTGAGAACGCCATGAGCGGTGTTCCCGATGTCGAGGAAATACGTTCGATCAGCCGCTTTGGCCTGAGCGCCGTGACAGTCGCCTTCAAGGAGGGCACGGATATCTACTGGGCTCGCAATCAGGTGGGCGAGCGGCTGTTGAAGGCCAAAGAGGAGATCCCTCCCGGCATGGGCACACCCGAGCTGGGGCCGATTGCCACGGGCATGAGCGAGATCTATCAGTTCGAAGTTCGCTCGGCCGACGGCCACAACCATTCGTTGACCGAGCTCCGGACCATCCTCGACTGGCAAATCGCCTTTCAGCTTCGCAGTGTGCCGGGCGTCACGGAAGTCAACACATTTGGCGGCGAGCTGAAAACATATGAGGTGCAGATCGACCCCGGCAAGCTGCAAAACTACGACATCTCGCTGAGCGACGTGTTCGCCGCTTTGGAGGAGAATAACGGCAATTCGGGCGGCGGCTATATCACCCACGGCGCCGAACAGCGATTGATTCGCGGCGAAGGCCTCGTCACCTCTCTCGAGGACATTCGCTCGATCGTGCTCGAGAGCCGGGACGGCACGCCGATCCGCATTCGCGATGTGGCCAAGGTGGAGTTTGCGCCAATGCTGCGCCAAGGCGCCGTGACTCGTGACGGCAATCGCGAGGCGGTGGTTGGCATGGTGATGATGCTGATGGGTGGCAACTCGCGGCAGGTCGTCGACGATGTGAAGCAGCAGATTGCCGAGATCCAGAAGACGCTGCCGGAAGGCATCGTCCTCGACACGTTCTACGACCGCACCGAGCTGGTGAACAAGACAATCTTCACCGTCGGCGAGAACCTCGGCCTCGGCGTGCTGCTGGTGATCCTGATGCTGTTCCTGCTGCTGGGCGACGTGCGAGCGGGCTTGATCGTTGCCGCCGCAATTCCGCTGTCGGCCATGAGCGCGCTGGTTGCCATGCGATATGCAGGCGTCTCCGCGAATCTGATGAGCCTCGGCGCAGTCGATTTCGGCGTGATCGTGGATGGCGCCGTGGTGATGATTGAGAACTGCGTGCGCCGCGCCGCGCATTACCAGCACACGCATGGCAAGCGAGTGCCGCTGGGAGTGTACCGCGAGTCGGCCAAAGAAGTCGGCAAGCCCGTGATGTTTGCCGGCATCATCGTGATCATCGTCTTCCTGCCGATCCTCAGCCTGCAAGGCATGGAAGGCAAGATGTTCCGCCCGATGGCGTTCACCTTCATGACCGCGTTGTCGTCGGCCCTGGTGCTCTCGGTGACCGTGATGCCCGTGATGGCGTCGTTGTTCTTGGCGCGCGTGATCAAGGAGCGCGAGACGTTTTTGGTTCGCTGGATCAAGCGAGGCTATCGCCCGCTGCTCGACTTCTCCATGCGGCATCCGGTGCTGATGCTGGGCAGCTCTCTGCTCGCATTTGCCGGCAGCATTGCCTTGGCTCAGGGGCTGGGGCGCGAGTTCGTGCCCAAGCTGGATGAGGGAGACATTGCGATCCAAGCGACTCGGCTTCCCAGCGCGTCGTTGGAGACCTCGATCGAGATGACCAAGGCGATCGAACGCTGTCTGCTGACGTTCCCCGAAGTGCAAACCGTTGTCTCGAAGTCCGGGCGTCCCGAGATTGCCAACGACCCGATGGGCGTCTATCAAACCGACGTGATCGTCCGCCTGAAGCCGCACGAAGAGTGGACGCACGGCATTACCAAGGAGGACTTGATCAAGCACATGCAGGAGCGGCTCGCCGAGGATGTCTCGGGCAACGCGTTCAGCTTCACGCAGCCGATTGAATTGCGGGTTCAGGAGCTCGTCGCCGGCGTGAGATCCGACATCGGGCTCAGCATCTACGGCGATGATCTGGACGAGTTGAAGCGAAAAGGCGATGAGATCGTCGTCGCCCTGAACAAGGTGGCTGGCGCCGCGGATGTCGCTGCGCAGCAGGTTGCGGGGCTGCCGTATATTCGCGTGATTGTTCGTCGCGAGGCGCTGGCTCGCTACGGCATCAAGACGCGAGACGTGCTGGACGCGGTCGCCACCGTTGGCGGCGTGCCGATCGGGCAGGTCTTCGAGGGGCAACGCCGCTTCCCGATGCAGGTGCGTCTTGCTCCGGAGTGGCGACACAGTCTGGAGAAGGTGAAGCAGCTGCGCATCGACGATGCGAAGGGGCAGCCGATTCCGATCTCCCAGCTGGCCGACGTGTTCGTGGAGGATGGCCCTGTTGAGATCAGCCGCGACGCGATCCGACGCCGGCTGCTGGTGCAGTGCAATGTCCGTGGCCGCGACCTCGCCGGCTTTGTCGCCGAGGCGCAGCAGGTGGTTGATCGCGATGTCGAACTGCCGGCCGGCTACACGCTGCGATGGGGCGGTCAGTTCGAAAATCTACAGGCGGCGAGCAAGCGGCTCGGCGTGGCCGTGCCGGTCGCCTTGTTCTTGATTTTCGCGCTGCTCTACATGACCTTCAACTCCACCAGTTTGGCGCTGCTGATCTATCTGAACGTCCCGATTGCCGCCACCGGCGGCATCTTGGCGCTGTGGCTGCGAGACATGCCGTTCTCGATCTCCGCCGGCGTGGGCTTTATCGCCCTGTTCGGCATCGCCGTCATGAACGGCGTGGTGTTGATCGAGCATGTGCGGCACCTCCGCGACTCCGGCGACAGTCAACGGGACGCTGTCGTCAATGGCGCCATGGACCGCTTGCGGCCGGTGCTCATGACCGCCTCCTGCGGCGCCCTGGGGTTCATCCCGATGGCGATCTCCCACAGCTCGGGCGCCGAGGTCCAACGCCCGTTGGCCACGGTCGTCATCGGCGGGCTGATCACCTGCACCATGCTGACCTTGCTCGTGCTGCCCACGATCTATCGTTGGTTTGAGCCACGCGAGGAGCAGGACGAGGAGGTCGACATGACGGAGTTCGAGCACTGACGACGCACTGACGACGTGATGGATGTACGCGCCCATTCCAGAATGGGCGCGTGCATCAAGCATCAATGGCCATGGTGGTAGGCCATGTCCTTCGGGTTGCCGCCGGCGAGCAAATAGGCCAATAGGTCGAGGATCTGCTCCTTGTCCAGCGTGTTCAACAGTCCGACAGGCATGATGGACAGCGGAGAGGTGACGCGCGCGTCGATGGATTCCTTGGCAATCTCCAATTTCTTGGGCGGGCTGCCGGAGAGAATCGTCAGCGTCGCGTCGTCCTCGGAAGCGACAACCCCAATGTGCTTCTTGCCATCGTCCAACGCGACAATCACTTGGCGGAACTTTTCGTCGACATTTCGCGAGGGCTCGAGGATTTCGCGCAACAGGGCGCTCGCGTCCTGCTTGTGCTTTTTCACGGTTTCGTCGATGTAGGGACCGACCGACTGGTTCGCGCCGAGCGGGCTCTGCGACAACGTGGCGTCGTCCTTGCTCATCTTGTGGCACTGAACGCAGCCAAGCGCGGCGAACAGTTGCTTGCCCGCGGCAAAGCTGCGGTGCTGTTTCACTCGCTTGAGGTCCTCGCTCAAGTCGCTATGTTTCCATTCGGTGATCTTGACCTCCTCGCGGGGATTTTTGGCGAGGAAATCCGCGAGGTTGTTCGTGACATACAACGTGCCGCGCATCAGGCGATGGTGGCCCGGGAACGAGCAGATATACGGATACGCTCCTTCGACCGTGGGCGCGGTGAATTCGATCACTTCCTCCTGGCCGTAATCGGTGAGCTGGCTGTGCCAGAGAATCTCCTTGCTCTCGGGAATGAAGCCGACATCAAACCCGCGCGCGCCCAGTTCGACGGCGGCCAGCCCAACCTCGTCGGCTTTTCCGGGATTGACGAGCATGATGTTGTGCGGCATGAAGTCGTAGTTGGCGAACGTCAGCTTTACCTTCTTGCCGGGCTTCACCGTAAGCTCGCGCACGTCGTACATCATCTTTTCGGGAACGGTGGCGACGCGAATCGTTGTCAACTCGGGCGTGTCGCTGAGAATCCCCGACTTCTGTGACGACGCCAGTTCGGCTTCGGCGATCACCCCGCCGCGATAGGTCTTCTCGACGTTTACCCAGAAATGCTGCACCGTCTTCGCGGCGATCCGCGCGTGCGGCTCGGGCGAATTCAGCAGCAGTCCCAGCAGCTCGAAGTCCTTCACGTTGTGCTGCTGGTGCAGCCAGAGCGCCTCGAGGAAGTGGTGGGCATCCTCTTGCTTCTGCGGATCGAACTGTTTCATCCACTCCTTGGTCGCGGCGATGACCTCGGCGGAATCTCGCTCGCTGAGCTCAATCCGCGTGCGGTGGCGAATGCCGTCGATGGGCGACTTCAGATTGTCCAACAGCGCGGTGATCGGCTGGCCATCGATCGGGACGATCGGTTGCAGCGGTCGGCCGACGGCGGTCACGCGGTAAATTCGGCCGTGAGCGTGGTCGCGATTCGGATCGCGGACGTTGTGCTGCATGTGGCCGATAATGACGTTGTGCCAGTCGGCGAAGTACATCGAGCCATCGGGAGCGAAAATCGCGTCTGACGGACGAAAATTCTTGTCGCCGCTCATCAGCAAGCCACGCGACCGGTCCTCGGATTTGGTGCCGTCGGCATTCAACGTCATCACCTTCAGTTCGTCGCCGGCCGGTTCGCCCCAGACGGTGCCCGCGTCCGCATTGCGCTCGAGGTGATAATGTTTGATTCCCAAGAAGCCGATCACGTTGCAGATCAAGAAGTCGCCCTGCATGGATTCGGGAAAGTGAGCGCTGCTGACCACTTCGCTGGCGGTTACGGGGCGGACTTCCTTCTTCAAGAGCTCATGCATCTTGAAGCCGTTGCCGTCGGGCCGCACCTGGTAGGCGCGGCCTCCGGTGCCGTCCGTGGCGTAGTGATATCCCCAGGAGTCGAAGGCAATGCCGTGCGGGTTCGGCGAATTCAAGGCGTGCATCGAGATCGTGAAACGTCGCGGATCAAAGCGATACATGGCTGACGCGGACGACTGCAGCGAGGGTCCCCACGGGTGCTCGTGATTGTGCACCATGAAGACGCCGCTTTGCCAATAGATGCCGCCGTCGGGGCCGTAGATCAAGTTGTTCGCGCCGTGGTGGGTGTCGGAGGTGTCGAGTCCCTGCAGCAGGCTAATCCGCTGGTCGGCCACGTCGTCCCCGTCGGTGTCCTTGAGATACAGCAAGTCCGACTGATTGGTGACGAGCACGCCGCCGTTCCAGAACTCGAAACCGAGCGGATTTTGCACTTCGGCGAACGTTGTCACGCGATCCGCGACGCCGTTGTTGTCGTCATCGTGAAGAATGATCAAGGCATCGTTCATTTGCCCGCGTGGCTCCCATTTGGGATAGGTTGGCCACACGGCGGCCCAAAGCCGGCCCTTGGTGTCGAACTGCAACTGCACGGGATTGACCAACTGCGGGAAGCGAGCCTCGTCGGCGAACAGTTTCACCTCGAACCCCTTTGCCACCGCCAGGTGCTGAAGCCCCTCTTCGCCGCTGACGTAGTTCAGCGAGCCTTCTTTCACGGCGCTGGAGCTCTTGCTGCCGCCGCCGACGTTGGAAACGACCGGCACGGGTTGCGGGACGTTGCTGTCATCGACGCTCTTGTCCTTGCCTGCCGCGCGCGCCCAGACGACTTCGTCGCGATTCGCGGTCATCACGTCCAACATCGTGAGCTCGGGCTGAAGCACTTGAGCGTTGGTCTGATTGTTGACGAACGACAGTGTCGACCGACCGCCCCAGATGTCGTTGCCGTCCGACGCTCGGTAGCGATTCCACCAGTGCAGATCCTTGTCGAGCACCCCCTGGCGCAACGGCTCCAGCGTGCCGCTTGCCCCTGTTGAGGCCCGGTGGACCGGCTTGCCGAGCAACTGTTGAGCAATCACTTCGGCCAATTGCCGATTGCCCTCTGCCGAGAGATGCACGCCGTTGATCGTGAGCGGCTGTTTGGATTGCTTGAACAGCTCCAGGGATGGATGGAACAGATCGACAAACGCCACGCCCGCTTCCTGCGCGGCGGCTGCGGTCGCTCGCGTCAAGGCAGCGAGCCGCACGTTGTGGGCCCGGCCATCGGGCACGTTGGGGTTGTGTGTGTCCTCATGGGCGATTGGACTAAACAACACGATGCGAGGAAATTCTTTGCCAGTGGCCTTGGCGCCGCGCGTCCGCCTCACCCATTCGAGCAACTGGCTCTTGTAGTCCTCCGGCCTGGCGTCGAACGATTCGTTGTAGCCGAACATCGCAAACACGACCGTCGGCTGCACATGGCGCAGATAAGCCGTCATCGACATCTGCCCCGAGCTGCGCGGGTAGTGGTTTGCGCGGTCGCCGCTGGCGCTCATATTGCGGAATCGCACCTGCTGACCGACGAGTTGCGATTGCAGCAGCGTCTCCAGCCAACCGTCGTGCTGCATTCGATCGGCGAGTCCGTTGCCGAGAATGGCGACCACGTCTCCGGATTGGAAGGCAAACGGCAAGCGGTCGTGATAATCGGCCGGCACATCGACCAGGTCGGGGTCCGGCGGCGATTGAGCCGTCCGTCGTCCGTTTCGGCCGCTCCCCTGCGCCAGCGCCGGGTTGGAGGTGACAGGCTTGCCCGGTTTTCCGTCGTAGGCGAGGTAGTTCAGCTTGCCGTTTTTGACGTCGATCTCCATTCGCTGCGGCGCGGCGATGTCGGTCGCTTGAAAGACCTTGTTGCGTTCCGCGTCCAGCAGCGTGATCGTGAATCCCGCCAGTCGACCTTCAAAGCCGCTGCGGTTCGAGACGACGATTTTGTCGATGTTGGTTGCCTGGCCGAGGTCGAGTTCCCACCACGGATTCCGTTGGCCGGCGTTCGACGTGTGGGTCTGCCCTTGCTTGCCAAAGTCCGGATCTTTGTTGCCGTCCATCGCTCGCGACGCCACGCCGCCCGCGCCGGTGCTCGATTGGGTTGCCTTCCCGCCGGCAGCGACGTTTTTGCCATCGCTGAAGACTTCGACTTCGGCGAGCGTGAGAATGCGGCGGTCCCCCGGCAGCTCGATGCGGACGAAACGCGCCGCCTTGCCCGTGACGAGCGTCGCGGCCGACTTGGGCGCCTGGGCGGGCTTGACGGAACCTGCGTCAACTGACGTGGCTGATTTGGCGGACTTGGCTTTGGCGCCGCCCTGCTTGCGAGGAGCTTTCTGATTGGCACGTGCGTTCGGATTCTTCGTGTCGTGATTCGTCGGAATCGGGCTCTCGAAACCGACGTATGCTTCCGGTTTGATACCGTGAGCGTGGCTTCCGTTGCCAAACGTGTTCGGCTCGAACGGCCCAACGAACGCGATGTTCGCGTCGGATTTGATTGCGTCCTCCAGCCCCAACGACCAAAAGCAGCCGTTCACCAGCATTCGACGATAGCCGTCGTTCAGCAGGTCTTCCGGAGTGCCGTACAGCGAGGTGAAGACGCGTCCCGATTTTCCGGACTTGGAAGCGTAGGTGCGAGTCCATTCCGAAGGCTGCGGCGGCTTGGTTGCGTCAACGGGCGATTCGGGCGTCATGCCGTTGAGCGGCTGTGCCATGGTGAGGATCTCGCCATCGGTCGGCTTGCCGACATAGCCGCCGGCCTGCACCCAAATATTCTCGACACCGCGCAGGATCGGGTGCTTCTGCTTGTCGGCGACAGCCGTGATCCGCGTACTCTGCTGGTGATTGCGGCCGTAGTGTCCGACCCAGGTCTGTCCAAGCACCTGATGTCCGAAGCCGAGTTCGTACTGCTCGCCCTTGTAGTCGAAAGAGTACTTCGCGAACGGCGCGTCTCCCTTCATCCGGAACGCGTGTGTCGCCGTGCGCAGGCCGACCACCGGCCCGCCGCGATTGAGGTAGTCGTCAAAATGCCGCATCTGCTCAACTGGAAAATCCTGAAACCGCAGGAACACCACCGCCAGGTCCGCCGTTTTCAAAGCTTCCAAGCCCGGCATGTTCGAGTTGCCGGGAACGATCTCGCCGGTCTCTCGGTCGACGTTGAACAGCACGGTGCACTTGAAGCCATGATGCTTCGCCAGAATCCGCGCGAGCGCCGGCAACGTCTCCTCCGAGCGATACTCGTGGTCGCCCGCCAGCATCACGATGTGCTTGCCAGCTCCCGGGCCGGTGGTTCCCTCATAGACGACTCCCTCGGCGAACGCCGTTGCCGTGGACAGAGCTGCCAATAGGAATGCGAATTTCGTCATTTGCTTGATAAACATGTGGCCCGGGTCTGTTCAGGGACTGAGGTCTGTTCAGGTCAGGTTCGTCGGCAGTGGGAGAATCCGATTGCCGACGCGCGGATGCGAACGACAATTGTAACCAGAAGTGTCGGCAAGCGCCGGAAGAGTCAAACGGAGCCCCGGCGACTCTGCTTTTTGGTGATGGGCAGGCTTGAAAACACCGCGTCCTTCCCTCCACGCGGCATTTTCGTCGCAAGGATTGGCTGTTCCTCGACCGTCAGGTGTGTTCTTGTATGTTCGTGCATCGCCGGATTTTGGCTTCCAAGTGGCGACGACTTCCGCAAAAATCGATGGCTCCCACTAGACGAAACGAGGACCCTTATGCAGTTCGTCGTTGGAAATACCTCGGGAACAATGTTGACAGGGTGCTGTCATGTTTAGCCTGCGCCCCTCTCGATTGCACAATGCCCTGAAACCGCATTTCATGTACACCGAGAGGCCGTTCACGCACCACGTGGTTCGGCTGCGGGCGACCCCTGACCTTCCGGGTTGTCGTTACAAACAGCAAGAGACTGCTTGGCGGCAAGTGATGCGGACGGTGCTCTTGAACGAGGAGATCGGGATTTGGCGAGACTCCTACGAAATCGAGACGAAATTGGCATTGGTTGCCGCGGCGAGATTTCTCGATTTAAAGACACAAGAGGCAAGGAAGGACCCTCGCCGAATCGGCTTGGTGACACACTTAGCTGCCCAAGCGGCGCCGGAGGTGGGCCGAATCATCGAGCAGCTGGCGGTTATTTGCGAGCAGGAGCAGGCCGATGAGACGCCCGAGAGACTCGAGGGCCGGCTCATTCTTGAATTCGGAAACGAAAGAATCGGAAGCGACTGGGACACTCGGCAGATGCTGATTTCCAAATACCACGCCGTCGCGCCGTATCTGGTGTTCTCCTTGTTGCTGCCCATCTATTTGTACTTCTGGATGCGTCGGCGAGCGGCATTCAAGCCCCGCCGAAAACACGCTCGCGCGCTCTATCGGTGGTATCTGGAGCTCTTGGAGGTTCGTTGGATCCATGCGAGCGGCGAGGAACTCGCCCAACTTCGCCGATTGACAAGCAACTCGACTGAGGGGCTCGAAGAATACCTCGATGCGCAACTGCTCCACGGCTCGACCATCGAGGAGATCACCACGATGCGGCGAACGTTCGAAAAGTTACGACAACTTCACGCCCGCCAGCACGCGCCCGAATTCGATGAGCAGCTGGCGCGAATCGACGATGCGTGCCAGCTGTTGCAGGACGATGAGACCGTCAAACTTGAGTTTTGACGGTGACTAATCGAACTTTTCGTACGTCTTGCGGTAGATGTCTCGCTGGCCAGACAATAGCAGCTCGTTGTTCTCGTCCACGAACAATGCGGCGAAGTGCGGATCGAGAGTGACTCGCGGAAATCTTCGGCTAATTGCGCGCACTTCATCAAAATCGCCTTCGAGATAGGCGCTGATGAGCCTCAGAACAACGCGCTCGTGCGGGAATTCGCGTGCGAATTGGCGGTTGGTGATCGCCACATTCAACCAGTTCATTGCCTTGATGTGGTTGATGTCGGTGGTGTCCGGCAACTGAGACGACAGGCTGCATAGTCGCCAGCGAACGTGCTCGGACGCGACGATTTCGGCGATCAGAATGCAGGCAGCGACACGGAAGGCCAGCTGCACCAATCCGGCGAGGCGGGTGAGCTCCACGCGTTGGATTGGCTCAAAGATTTCAAAGAAGTCAAAAAACACCCCGCGAAACACGTTGTCACCCAGCACGAGCATCGAGTCCGTGACCGTCATGTCCAGTTGTCTGGCGAAGAAGAAGTTGACTTCGAAATTAACGGCCAACAACAAAGCAAGGTTAATGGGGATATCGGCCATGCTGCGGCTGCGCACGGAAAGTTCACCCAGGTGAAGCCCTCGTGCATCGTAGCACGTCCAAGAATTCGACTGCTCCAAGAGCCGCCCTCGTGGAATGTGGTTCCAAAAAAAGCCAAAACTAGTGCTGGCGAAGACAACCAAAGCGGCGCCTTCGGCCCAATCCCCCAACAGACCGATCGCCTCAAACAGGAGGTGGACCAAGACGCACATAATTGGGAGAGCGAGCAAAGCGAGCAAGAACTGTTGGGCAATTCGAGACGCGATCAAAAACTTGGAGGTTCGTCGCAGTAACCCTTCGCCGATGTGCTCCAGAAAGCCGACGAGAAGGGTATAGACGACTTTCTGCTTCTGCATCGGGAAAGGCGCGGTCAGGTACTCAAGGCGCATCGTGGAGGAAATCTTGTTCGTCCAGTCTGCTGAAATGTACCTTGGTTCGAGCATTGGCGAAATTTATGATAGGGGAGGTAAATTGACGATTGGCTATATGGCAAAGCCGGATTATGGACAACAGCCTTGAGCAATTCAAGTCGCGCCTCCGACGAGCGCTCTCTAACTATCAGCGTTCGCTGCGTGAGGGTCTGCTGAGCGATTGCCTGAACGTGGCAGCATACCTGCTACGAGGTGCTTTGCTGGGGTTTTTCTGTGCAGCCCTGCTCTGCATGTGCGCGGGACTGTTGGGCGCCAGTCCAGGCATCAGCGTCTGTCTGGCCGTGCTTTGCGCCGCCTTCGCAGTCGAATGGAATCGGTTTCGAAAGCAGTCAGCTCACCGTTTTGAATATCGAAGATCTTCCGGGGACGAGCCAAGTTTGGCTGTTGGCAGGCTGGAGGTCATCGGCTCGCGGCGCCGGCTGAGGTTGTTGGCGGGGTTGTTCGGCGCGATCGCAGCTGCACAGGTCGTTTTGCAGGTAGTGTTCGCGTCGTTCTTCGAATTCGACGACTCAAGTTGGCAGACGTCCCTGTTGGTGACTACCGACAATGTGCTTTATGGTGCGCTATGGGATATCTGCGATTCGCTAAACATTCGGCTCGGTCCCGAACTGTCTCCCAATTGGAGCGCAGGAGCTTTCTTTTTCTTCATTCGAATCGCCTATGGCGCCATCTTTATCGTCAGCCTCTACATGCTTTGGAATCGCACACGCTTGCGGCAGGCCTTCACCGATTTTCCAGTGGACGGCGATGATGCAGACTTCGCGCGTTGGCTGTGGCGATTCCGCTTCCGCTATCGCCCGATGGGTTTTGTCCCCAATGAGGCGGTGTTTCTCGCGTTTGCTTGCGAGGTGGTTCGTGGCAACACAGCCGAGGCGATGGCAGTTTTGGAAGATTGGCCACTTGAAATGGACCCCGCGATTTTGCAATTGGCAACGGACCAACAAGGACATTTTCCGGATTCGGAGCTGTAGTCTCGCTCGAAGCGAAGTGGTGCAGCCCGTGACCTGTGAAGTGTGAAAACGATGAGACTGATTTGCGCCGGGTTGAGCCTGTTCTGTCTGCTGACCGCAACGACCAGTGAGGCGGCTCAACCGAACATCATCCTGGTGATGGCGGACGATCTGGGTTGGTCGGACATTGGCTGTTTTGGTGGTGAGATCCGCACTCCGCATGTCGATTCGCTCGCGCGTGAAGGTTTGAGGTTCACGCAGTTTTACAACAACGCCGTTTGCGGCCCTACACGGGCCTCGCTGTTGACGGGACTCTATTGCCAGCAAGCGGGCCACCGCGGCGATCATTGGAATCAGCCCAAGGACTATTCCAAGTGCGTGTTGATATCCGAGCTGCTGCAAGACGCCGGCTACCGCACGATGATGGTCGGCAAGTGGCAGGGGCGTGATCCGGCGCTCGACCGGGGATTCGATCGCTTTTTCGGGCCGATGTGCCAGGCCAAGATCAGCTACTTTCACGAAGTGCAGCAGAACCCGTTTTATCTCGATCGAGAAAGGTTCCGCTTGCCCGAGGATTTCTATCTCACGGAGTCGCTCAACGATTACGCGGTGCAGTTTTTGAAAGAGGCGGTGACGATGGACAAGCCCTTCTTTCTTTACGTGGCGCATATCGCTCCGCATTGGCCGCTGCATGCTCGCGAAGCCGACATCGCCGCCTACCGGCAGCAATACCGAGAGCGCGGCTGGGACCAGTGGCGGACCACACGGTTCGAGTCTCAACGAAAGTCTCAACTCATCCCTTCCCATTGGCAGCTCGCTCCGCGACCCTCGGAGGTCCGAGATTGGAAGAACGCTGCGAATCACGACTGGCAGGCCGAACGAATGGCCGTATACGCCGCCCAAGTCGCTGCGATTGACGACGGGCTGGGAGAGCTCTTGAAGGTTCTCAAAGCGAGCGGGCGGGAGAAGGACACGCTCGTCCTGTTTCTTTCCGACAACGGCGCGGCGCCGGACGGCGGGCTCGTCCCCTCGCAGAGCGGCTTTGGCTTCGGCCCGAACCAGGCCAACGACCGGTGGCGTCTGGATAACGCGTCAATCCGGCCGGGCAGCGGGCCAAGCAATCTGCCAGGGCCTTCGGACACGTTTGCCGCTTATGGCCTGGCCTGGGCGACCCTCAGCAACACGCCGTTTCGCAGTACGAAACTCTCCGGCTATGAAGGCGGCATTCGCACTCCTTTGCTGGCGAGATGGCCTGCCGTCATTTCCAAGGATCGGCAAAGCAACGACGTCGGGCATGTGATGGACCTGATGGCAACCTGCCTCGACGTCGCCAACGTGAAATACCCGGCCGAGTTTCGCGGACGCAACCCCCTGCCGATCGAAGGGAAAAGTCTGCGCCCCGTTTTCGAGGGAAAGAGCCGCAAGGGGCATGAGGTGCTTTGCTGGAGCGTGCCTCGGCACCATGTTGTCCGCGCGGGCAAGTGGAAAGCCATTCGGCCTCGTCAAGGAGGCGAATGGCAACTGTTCGACCTGGAGGCGGACGGCACCGAAACAACCGATCTCGCCCAGCGTGAGCCCGATCGCGTTCGGCAACTGGCCCGCCAGTTTGAAGTCTGGCAGCAGCGAGTGAAACCTCCCAAATAAGGCGAGAGCTTTCAGCCTCCGTGGACGCCGTGCTCCTCTGTCGCTAATGACAGCAGACTCCTTCGACAATCGCTGCCGGGCGTCCGTAAACACGCATGTTTCGATATCGGGCAGATGAGTCCGGCCGCGCCGCCGACGGCTCGGGCAGGCTGGTGGCAGCCTGCATGGCGCTGCGTTATCCTGGCACAGAACAGCCACATTGTGCCGTGAGGAAACGATCATGTCCAAGCAGCTCACGATTGTGCTGGCGGCGTTGGCAGTTTTCGGATGTGGTCGTGGTGGAGACACAACTCCGGCGCGCGGCCCTGGCGCCATTGGCGTCGGCCAGGTCGCCAACACCAACGCAACTCACCCTTACCGAGAGTCGTTTGCGATCATTGTTGGCATCGACGACTACACGGACGAAGCGCTGCCGCCACTGAAGTTTGCCAAGAACGACGCCGTCGCGATTCAGGATATCCTCATCAAGGAGTTTGGATACGCGGAAACGTCGACCTTGCTGTTGACCGATGAGTCGGCCTCGCGAGGTGCGATCGAGTCCGCCCTGACTTCATGGGCTCAAAGCCACCCAATGACAGAGCGAGACTCTCTGTTGTTCTTCTTCGCAGGGCACGGAGTGGTGGACGGAGAGTCCGAAGACGGCTATCTCGTGGGGCACGATTCGTCGATGGACAAGAAGTCTTGCGTGTCCGTCGCCTGGGTCCGGGCAGAGTTGGAGAAGCTCGTTTGCCGTCATAAAGTCGTCATACTCGACAGCTGTTATTCGGGCGCCCTGTTTCATGCGGTGACCAACTCCAGCAATTCCCCGGCGACTTCTGCGGCGCGGCCGTCAGGCTTGGCTGGTTTGGCCAAGATGCTGGAGGGCGAAGCGTTTATGGGGCTTTCCGCCGGGCGCGACACACCCGTTGCAGATGGATTCGGCGCCGACCGGCATTCGTTGTTCACCTCGGCCTTGCTTGAGTCGATGCGCAGTCGCGCCAACTCGCCCAGTGAGACGAGTGCATTCACATTTAGCCAGCTGGCATCGGCGGTGACCGTTCGTGTTGCCAACTCGAGACAAGGCAGCCAAGTTCCGAACTGGGGTCGCTTGAAACCCGGGGATGGGGACTTCGTATTTCAGCCGACCCTGCAGCGACGCGCCCAACTGCGCTTTGCCGCCGCTGACAAAGCTGTCCTCAAGTCGCCGGGAGTTGAACGCCCCATCCAGCCCCGCCAAGAGTTTGAGCTCGAGCAGGGGTGGCGGTATCCACTTCAAGTCACCGGATTCAAACAGCTCGAGGGGCGTGTGCTCTCGCCTGTATTGTCGGTGTCAACGACGACAACACCGACGAATCCGGTCATTCCGTTGGAGATCACGTCCGGCGACATCGACCGCGCTCTGGCTGGCGTATCAACGACCAAGGTTTACTTTACGATTGATCCAAATCAAGCTCCGAAACCTCTCGCGCTGCCGGAATTATTGAAACCAGTGGAGCTGCCTCGAGGGTCTGTGTTGTCACCGCAACTCCCTTCAGCGGAGCCCAATCCCTTCGGCGAGGACGCCAACCCGTTCGAGGACAAGCCTGCCAACCCGAATGAGGACAAATCAGCCAACCCGTTTGAGGACAAATCAGCCAACCCGTTTGAGGACAACCCGACAATTCCGGTTGAGAACAAATCAGCCAATCCGTTGGGAGGCATTGAAGGTGATTCGGGTGGCGGCAAGGACCGCAACCCGCTCCCTCAGTCCGCCAATCCCTTTGATGAACCGCCCAAGCAACGAGACCAAGGCGAGTTTCTGCAGGCAATCGAGCTTCAACGCCAAGTCTTGGCCGATTTGATTGAGAAAGAAGTGGATCGTGCGATCGCCAAATCGCGCGAGCTTGCCGAGTCGGATACCGAAGAGGCCAGGTTATTGCTCAAGCAAGCCCTCGAACTTGTGGAGCGAACGCCCGACTTGGGAGACTTGGCACGCGAAGTGCTGAGAAACCAACTGCGCGACGCGCTGCGCGAAGTGATGAAGCGGCAAATCTTGGCCGAAGAACGACGTAGCTTTCTGCAATATCAAGATGCGGTCTTGCAAGAGCGGCAACGGATTCTTGGCCTTGCGGAACAGACCCTCACACTGCTTGACGACGGGCTGTTGACGGAGGCGGAGCAATCATTTCAGTCGATATTGGAATTGGCGGAGCCGGCCGCCAGTCTAGACAAAGCCGGTATGTTGCAAATCCAGGAGGGCCTGCGCACCGTGTCGCTACGGTTCAGCGATGCAGTGCGACGACAGGCGGCCAGCGTGTCGGCATCGGACCCGTTGCGGGCACATAAGCTTGTCGCGACAGCGCTCCGCGCCACGTCACTGCGGAATTGCATTGACTTCGAGACCCGCGAGAAGATGCAAGCACAACTCGCGCCAATCGTGTCAGCTCTTAACGCAGCTAACAATCCTAGTCGAGTTCAATGCATCTCCTCGGACCAGCCACTCGGCCAGGATGTCGTCGTGTTGGCAGCGCTTCGCGGCGAGATCCTGGCGATTCTGTCAATCGCCGCGGTGAAGGAGAAGGGATTTTCCGGGCAGTCCACGAGAACGCCGCTCGGCCCCCTGCTTTCCGCCGGCCAACGAACTGAATTGCGGCGTCGTCAGTTGTGGGACCTCGGAGGCGCAACGATTACGCTCGCGATCGACGCGATCGATTCGGGGGCACGCGCTGAAATGGAAGTCGCGGCCGCAGAGCTTTTCGACACGATTAAATTGTTCGCCCTCGACAAGGCCGGGGACTCTCCGACGCTTCAGGAGCTGCGCGCCCGCATGACGACCGTATTGAAGCACGTGCGAGAGATCAGCGGCGATTGCTTGCCGCCGCGAAGTTTGAGCAAGTCGATGGCTGTCTTGATGAAAGACGATTACATCAGCGACGCTGCACCGGACATTCCGCTGGACGAATGGTTGACTCTGCTCCGTGACGTTCACGAGATTCGGTTCAAGATTGACCGCCAAGCGTTCGACGACGCTGGAGTGGACAGCGAGACCCCGATCAATGTCGAGGGCGGTGTCGTGCCACTTGGCGACAAACTGCACGAGATTCTCGAGCCGTTGGGCCTGGCGTTCCTGCCCACAAGCAACGGGGTCTTGGTCACCACCGTTGAAGAGGAGGAGGAGAAGTGCATCGCCTTGCGATACAAAGTGGACGACATTGTCTGCGACAAGCTGCCGTTGGACTTGATTGACGAGATTCTTGATCGTGTCGACATTACGAAGTGGGAGGACGTCGGTGGCTTCGGCACAATCGAGTATGACCCGGCTACGAAGGAACTGAACGTCTTTCAAGCGTGGTCGACACACCGGCTGTTGAGGCAATATTTGGACGATTTAAGGTCTTAGGATCAGTAGCAAGAGGTTTCGAAGCATTGCGGGAAACATCCGTTTCAAAAGCCCCGGGTAGATCGGGTGATGCTTCGCGCCTTGACTTGTGTGTGTGGAAGGGCCGTGGGGCGTTTTGGGGGTCGTGGTAGCCATGAACGATAAAAATTTCGACGATACGAATCTTGGCGGTTCAGCCTCGCACGACGCTTCACCAGAACCGGGGGCAAGCTTGGCCGAGTCGGGCGCTGCCCCGGGTGAAACTGCTTGCGCGCTTTCTCGCTCGGAACTGCTGAAGGACTTTTTCGATCGTCATCACAATCACATTTACGGTGTTGTGGGTGTGGTCGCGCTGTTGCTGACGATCGCGTTCTTTGCCTATCAGGAGCTTTCGAAGTCGCGGGGAGACACCGTTGACCTTGACGTCCGAGTGTTGCGGGACGGCAAGCTGAATGATCTGCCTGAGGCGCTGCCACTCGTTGCCGGAGACCAGCTTCAGCTTTCGGCGTCGTTCGCTCCGGCGGCCTTCGGCGCCGTGGTTTGGATTGATCAGCAAGGCAACGCTCAACTCGTCGCGAGCAGCGGCGCCAAGCAAACCGAACAGCTGTCGTTTCCGGAGGATATGTCGCAGTGGGTCACGCTAGAGGGCGATGCCGGCACGGAGATGTTGCTGGTGATCGCGTCGTCATCGCCCATTCGCGATGTGCCTGCTGCGTTGCGTGGCGATGAAGGCCACTTGGCGCCCATTGCGGAAGTCGCCGCCATCTGGATGGATCCCAGAAGAATCGACATCATGACCGCCAAGGGAACACGGTCTCCCGGCGAGGTGGTGAATCGTGACGAAGACCATGTCATTCAGCAAATCAACCAGCTGCGAGCAACCTTAAGCAGCGACTACCACATGTTTCGGGGCGTCGCGTTTCCTCACAAGTGACGCGATTAGCGACGTGACGCGGGTCGAGGCTGTCGTCAAGAGGCTGCAAAGCGGTCGCCACGAGTTGGCGGAAATGTTTCGGGATTATTCCAATTTCGACTTTGTGTCTTCGTGCACTTAGTGAGTCACTGGCGCGCGGCGACGAAATGCCCCGAAAACTTTGAAACAGGCCGCTAGACCGGGTAGCGGCACATTGCGGTGTCCCATTCCGCCCCCGGAACGACGTGATAGAGCAAGTCGACATCGTTGACGGCAAAGTGGATCTCGCATGTCGGGAATTCACCAGCGTCAAATCGTCGACTCCGTTCATCTTCTCCAACTTCGAATGGGGCCGTCTTTGACAAATGGTACGCCCCAACAATCCGGGCTGTTTCTGACAAGAGCTGGTTGAAGTCAGGTTGGTAGACCTTGAAGAAGTTGTCATTCTCCTGCCCGATTACTCCGACTCCCACTTCCCGGCACTCCAGTTGTTGTTGGTACTCATCTTGGGCAATCTTGACTTTTCTCCCTCGTAACAGGTCGATCATGTCCTCGATGGCGGACTTTCGTGGGTGACAACCGATGATGGTCTTCTGCAGTTCCATCGAAAGTGGAAAGGACTCTAGTTGATTCCTGAGTCTGCCACGTTGCATCTTTTCAAATAGCTCCGCAATGATCTGAAAGGCAAAGATTTCGTGATCCGGTGCGCCGCCAGCATCCGGATGAATCTCCGCGTATTGGCAGACAACTCTGGGTCCACGAACAGACAGCACCGTGACTCTTGCCAGAAAGGACATGTGTTAGCCCAAGCAAAAAACGCGCCGAGTGGGATTTGATCAATTCTGCTTTGTCTCGCCATTCAGCGAGGCAGGCTCCACAGCTTGACCGTGCCGTCCTGGCTCGCCGAAGCCAGCATCGAGGTCGCCGGGGCCACGGCCAGCGAGAAGATCCGCTTTTCGTGCGCCGTGACGCGGAACACCTCGGAGGCGGATGCGATGTCCCAGAGTCGAATCGACTGGTCATCGCCCGTTGAGATCAGCAGTTTTCCGTCCGGCGAAAACGCGACCGACTCCACTCGCGCCGCATGTCCACTCATAGTGCCAACGCATGTGCCCGTGGCGGGGTCCCAAAGCCGCGCGGTGTTGTCCAAGTTGGCGGATGCCAGCAGGTTTCCCTTAGGCGCGAAGCGCAAGGCGCGAATCTCGTATCCCAAGTCGGACAGCGTCGATCGAGGCTGAGGGCTTTGCGCGTCCCAATAGATGAGTTTTCGGTCGCCGCCGGTGGAAGCCAGGGCCTTTCCGTCAGGGGAAATCGCGACGTAGTTGACAAACGCGGTGTGCGCCTCCAACTTTTTGACTTCGCGCCCGGTGCGAGCCGACCAGGCTCGGATCGTGCCATCTGCGCCGGCCGACCACAAAGTCTCGCTGTCTGGAGCAAACTCGACACTGTGCACCTTGCCACTGTGACCGGCAAGCACGAGACGTTCGCGCCAGTTGCGTGTGTTCCAGAGCCGGATGGTGGAGTCCCATCCAGCCGAAGCGAGTGTTTGTCCATCCGGCGAGAACGCGACGCAGCGGACGCCCGATGTGTGCTTTTTCAGCGTCGCGACCGGCGCGCCGGTTTCGACTTCCCAGATCTGGATCATGCCGTTGCTCGCTCCCGCTGCCACGTGTTGGCCGTCGGGAGCGAAGGCAGTCGTCCAGATCTCGCCGCCGCTTCCGGTCAGCGTGCGGCGGTAATGCAGCGCCGGCCCAGGCTGCCAATCCTTGGTGGTCCGCTGCCAATCTGCTATCTCTCGCAGCCGCTTGTTGATCTTGATTCTCTCCAACCCGTTCACTGCCGGAGACACTCGTTCGTACCAGTAGGCCGCACGCTTCCAAAACGGGCGCAGGTCGGCATCCTCGCCGGCGCCAATGTCGTACCAGATGTCGCCCAACGTGAGTTCGTCCCCTGACGCTCGGAAGCTGATGTCCTTTTTCGCTGCGGCCTTCAGTTGTTCTTGGCTGCCCTTTGCCAATTGAGGCAGGCCGTTCGCCCAATCGTTCTGGTTCAGGCACAAATACAGGCCATACGTCAGGCAAGCGTCTTTTGAATTGGGGTCGTTGCGCAGCGTCTCGACAGCTTGCGCGACACGTTGCCAGAACTTGAGTTCCGAGGCGAGCCGAGTCCTCGTTTCCAGGACGGTTCGACGCAGGCTCGCTGCTTCGGAGCCCGTGGCCATCGTCATGGCCAAGTCGATCACCTGCAACGCCTCCTCGTACTCGTTCCGCTGCCCAAGTTGATTTGCCAAAGCCACGGCCTCGGTCGCCAACTGGGCGCGCTCGGGACCCGGTCGAGTGGTGTTGGCCAACTCGGAGATCAGGTGTCGTCGCGCATTGAGAGCGTCGACGTCAAACTGTTTCGCGATTGAGTCGAGGATGGAGCGAGCGAGTTCGTAGTCGGCAGACTGAACCGCCTCGTCGTACGCTACGCGCAGCAGCGCATACTTGTCCGCCGTTTCCTGGACAGAGGTCGAATGCTCTGCGAGCGTCCTGGCGAGTTGCGCGTGTTCTGCTCGCGACTTCGCCGCTCCAAGTTCCTTGCGAAACAGTTCGCGGACGCGCGCGCTTGCAGTGGTCTGCAGATCTGCGGGAGGCAGTGAGACGCGCGCGGCGGGCCGAGCGGTCTGTGCCGCAGGCGGCGTGGGGGCCGTGGGCTCCGGGGCAGTGCGGCCCTGCTCATCAGGGCTTGGCGGGTTCTGCTCGTCCAGGTTCGGTTCATCTGTGCTCGGCTCATCGTGGATGGCCTTTGCCCCAATCTTAGGTGGCGCCGAGTCTGGAGCGTCCTTCGATGGGGCCTGCGAGTTGTCTGAGACAAAGAGGACCTCGCCACCTCTCGTGATGAGTGGCGCCCGTCGGCCCGCAGAGCGCGTGTTGGTCGGGGCCAGTTTGTTTATCTGGCGCGATTCCGCCTGAGAAAAAACATCGAGGACATCGACTCCGAATCCGTACCACAACAGGCACGTTGCCAACGCGATACCCACAATTCCTCCTCCGACGATTTTCGCCAATTCGACGAACGCTCCTCGCGGGTGTGTCATGTTTGGGTCTCCGGCAATCGAACGCGAGATACGCAAATTATTCTAAAAAAGACCTGCGCCGGATGCTCGAACTTTTTGAGGAAGGCCGAACGTTGGTTGAATCGGCCCTCGGTCCTCAGGTTATGGGTGATTCCGCCGCGAGCTGCAACTTGTGCGGCGGGTATGGCCTTAACTGCCCCGAGTGTGGCGCAAACTACGTCATCGGTCATTATTAAGTCGCCCTGCGTGCATTCTGCTTTGAGCGACGACATTGGCTGACGGTGGCGCAAAGCGAACTCCGCTCGCGGTGAATAGGGCACGCAAAGTCGCAAAGACGCCAAGGGAAGAAAGGACTGGAGTGCTGCCATGGTTCTTTGCGTCTTCGCGCCTTTGCGTGAGAAGTCTAGATGCCAAGCGATCTCGCACGGCGAGTGCTGCAGCACGGCGCACCCCCGCGGCGGCAGCCTCTCCTCTTCTGCATGCGCTTGGCACGCGCGAGGACGCCAAGGCTACTGAAGCCCAGAGCGGCTTTTTCTATTCCCAGTGGCTCTCCCAATCGGCGGCGAACGCCTGCTTGAGCCGCTCCATGTAGCTGTTGGTCTTGATCTTGACCATCCACACCGAGCCTGTTTCGCCGCCTTTGCACACCACCCCTTCGGTGACGTCGAAGCGGCCCTCTCGCACATCGGTGGCGAACTTGCCGGTGAGACGGCCGCGATAGACGGTGCGGGCAATCGGCAGAGCATCCAAGTGCTCGACGAACAGGTCGGGCGCGAGCATCCCCTGCTCCGTTTGAATGT
>JAGQPF010000404.1 GCA_020426845.1 Planctomycetales bacterium | reverse complement strand
TTGCAGGAGGTGCTGATTGTCATCCAACCGCCCAAGCGGGTGGGGAACCTTAATTGTCGCCGACCCAGACGGGTGTGGAAATTTGGTTGTCGCCGACCCAGACGGGTGGGGAAATTTGGTTGTCGCCGAACTGCGCGCTTCCGGGAAATTCAATTGTCGCCAGCGACGAAAATAAACGTCGCTATACAGGAAGCTGCTGACAGCGTTTGTCATTCCGCTGTTGTTGAGGCCATTCCTTGCATTGGCATGCACAATTATCGGCTATCCGATTCTCAGCCGAGTCCGGGCGTATCTGGGAGTCGCCCCCGACAGTTGTGTCTGCGTGGAGTCCGTTGGCAGCCCGCCATGGCCTGTTCTGATGCTGCAGCAGTCGATACACCTTCCCTTCCGGGGATCAGAATCGGAGAATCGTCAACTTGTCAGACCGTCTATTCGGGCAAACTGCCTGGGCTCGAGGCGCAGTCAGTCCTGGACAGTTTGCCCGTTTCGACCACCCACGTCACTTGTGGTTCCCTCTTTGGCATCGGTGTCGTCACCGGTCGTGGCCAATGGGGGACGGTCAGCGGAATTGGTGCAGCTTGGTTGATAACACTTCCGCTGGGGATGTTTTTAGGAGCAGTTGCGTTTCGCCTTTCGGCGATGCTCGTCGGATAGGACTCTTCGATCGGTTGAGCATGCAGCCGGGACCAGATTCCAAAGAGATGCGTTCGCCGATAAGATTCTCGAATTAGCCCCCTGATACTGATTGCCGCCCTGGTGGCACAAAAGGAGAAGAGAAAATGAATCGATTCTTAACAGCGTCCTTCGCGCTGATTTCAGCAGCATTGTGCACTCCGAGCATTGCGTGGAGTGAAGAGCCAGTGATCGCTCCGGAAGCAAAGGCAGCAGCGCCTCTGGAAACAGGAGACAGCATTCCCGATGTCACCGTACATGACGCCGAGGGCGAGAAGGTCTCGCTGCGTTCTCTCGTGAAAGATGGCCCCACGGTGATCGTGTTCTTCCGAGGAAGCTGGTGCCCGATTTGCACACGACATTTTCAGGATCTGATCAAGATTCACCCGGAAGTGGTCAAGCTGGGGGCCAGGATGATCGCTATCAGTCCAGACACTGTGGAGAACTCGGCGGCGAATACGAAGAAACTGAAGACTCCGTTCCCGTTGTATTCGGATTCGAACGTTGCCGCAGCCAGTTCCTTCGGACTGGCGTTTCGCGTCGATGACGCGACAATCAAAAAGTACAAGGGATTTGGAATCGACCTGGAGAAAGCATCTGGTCATGTTCATCACGCCTTGCCTGTCCCGGCTGTCTACATTGTCGATGGGGCAGGCAAGGTCCTGTATGCACACAGCAATCCCGACTACACCAAACGACTCGATGGGGCAACGATCCTCAAAGAGCTGAACAAGGTCCGGTAGGCGATGGACATTGAAGTGACCATCCCAGCGGGTGCTGCCGTGTCACTGCCGGAATCCGTTGTGGAGAATGATGTCCCCGCTCCGCGCGCATGACGCGGCGACTGATTGTCATGACTCGCATTCCCGAGGCGGGCCGTGTCAAGACGCGGTTGATTCCCGCTCTTGGCGGCGAAGGGGCAGCGCGACTGCATGGTCAGTTGCTGCATAGGGCTCTGACGACCGCCGGCGAACACGCTGAGGCTTCGAATGTCGCTGTCGAGGTTCGGTACACGGGAGCACCAGGAGTCCGTTTTCCTCGCGAAGATTACCCGCCCGTTGCAATTGTTCGTCAGCAACAGGGTGCAGATCTGGGTGAACGGCTCCTCTCGGCTGTGAGAACCGCAAAGGCCGAAGGGGCTCAGGGAGTTGTCATCATTGGGACCGACTGTCCCGATCTCTCACCAGAGGTTCTGGAACTCGCGTGGCAAGAGTTGGCCCACGCGAGTGTCGTCATCGGCCCCGCCGAAAATGGCGGATACTACCTAATTGCGTTGAACGAAGTGCATGAGGAGTTGTTTCGCGGCATCGATTGGGAAACCGAGCACGTTCTATCTCAGTCGCTGGCACGTTGCCAGGAGGCTGGTCTGTCCGTCGCACTTCTGCCGAGATTGAACGACGTCGATCTACCGGAAGATCTGGTCACTTGTCGAAGAATTGGTGCGGTTCTCGAACAATGTTTTCCTCGATCGACGGCCGGACTGCTCTCCGTCATCATTCCCACGCTCAACGAAGTGCACAACTTGCGCGATCTGGTCGAACCTCTCCTGGCCGCACCGGACTGCGAGGTGATTGTTGTCAATGGAGGTAGCACCGATGGAACTCCGGAACTCGCATGTTATCCGTGGAACGAGCAGCCGAGGGCGACAGATGAATGCGGGAACGGCACTGGCTCGTGGTGAAGTGCTGCTCTTCCTACATGCGGATACTCGACTCCCGCCGATTTTTCGTGAAGAGATCAACGCCACCCTGGCGACCGGTGCCATTGCAGGGGCCTTTCGATTTCAGATTGATGGTCCGCGGAGGCTCTATCGCTGGATCGAGTGGGGAACGAATCTGCGATCCAGGCGTCTGCAGCTTCCCTACGGTGATCAGGGATTGTTCCTGAGTGCGTCCGATTTCTATCGCTTGAGCGGCCTTAAGAACTGGCCGCTGATGGAGGACTTCGAGTTCGCCCGACGATTGAAACGCGAAGGGCCCATCGCGATCGCCCCTCAGCAGCCCCGACTTCCGCCAGGCGCTGGCAAAATGTGGGCGCTTTCAGGCATACCTTGCTCAACCAGGTGTGTTTCACGCTGTACCTGTGTGGGGCGAGCATCGACGCAGACGCAATAGCCCGCTTCTATTCGCGCCGCAATTAGCGGTCGTTGCCGCTGGTCGCGGGTGGATCGCCGTAGACCGTTGTGTCCGGGTGCAGTGCGTACCAGGCAAACCAGAAGGAGTACAGCCAGGAGACTCCCTCGTCAGCGGAAGCGACGCGCATCGACTTCGTGTTTCGATCGATCGCAATCGTCACCTGTTTGTCACCGATCTTGTCGGAGATTTCGTCCTGACGTGGTGGGATGCGGGACTCTGCATAGGCTCGATAGCTGTTGCCAACCCAGACTCCCAGCACGCGTTCCTTCGTCGGCAGCCGTTTGTCCGAAGGAGTGGCTGGAAACATCAACTGCTGGTTCGTGAAGTAGTTTTCATAAGGATTTCGCGAATAGTCTCGTTGGTGACCAGTATTCGGTGAGAGCACGATGGAGTCTGGATGCCGCGACTTCCAGGACTGCCAGGTCGTCAGTTCGCACGGGACCGCCGCCAACTGCTTGCCAGCTGCCGGGCCAGAAATCCCTGTTGTCTTGACCTGCGACCACAAACTCTCCGGCTGCCCGCCGCGATCGTACATCAGCACGTTGCTGTTATAGAGCAAGCCAGACACCCCGAATTCTCGTTCTCCGACTGGCGTCCGACGATCATAGACGGCCACGGAATCACACAGCGGGCAATAGGTGACTGCGACCGGGACGTCGGCAATCGTGTCGTTGACGATCTCATGATAGTTGAGAATGGCCAGCGGATAAGCCCTGGCCTGTTTGTTGATCACCACTCCGATGACCCGATCATTTCCCCTCAAATAATCTGCCTGGGCGACCGGAATCAGTCTTGGCTGAGTCAGCGCTGGAATGCCGTCCCTGGGAGGTCCACCTGCACGCAGTTCTCGCGTGTCCACAATGGCGTTCGAGAGATCGAATTGCGGAGCACGCCTTGGAACTTGAGCAAGCGATGTGGATGAGCTGTCCTCAGGCGTCGTGATCATCATGAGGCCGATGATTGCCAGGGCAGCAACGATCCCGGTGATGAGCAACCGTCCTCCGCGCCAGATCCAGGACGTACCTTGTGGGGACTTCGTCATGGCGTTCTCAGTCATATTGTCCTCCCAGTCATCGACATGCGAACCATCTGCAAACGACTCGTTGTGCTCCGATTCTCTCACAAAGAAATCTGAGTCTCTGTGAACACGGACACAGACGGGCTTCCAACCGAAGTTCAGAATCGAGGACATGAAAACTCCGTAAGCGCTCACGCGGCGTCAGACCCTTTCATCATCCTCCGAATCAAGTCCAATGGGAGCACTCAGATGGTTCGCAAAACTCAATTCCTGTTAGCCGTGGCAGCCGTCGTTTTGTGCGCCGGTCTCGCCCAGCTCGTCATGGCCCAGAGCGGGACACGGAGCTACCCACAAACACAGGGAACTCAGGCGACTCAAGGGAGCGCGTCCCGGGCGGAGGCTCCATTTGACGATCGCCTTTGGAGCTACCTCAAGCAGGCACAGTATCGGAATTGGGCGTCTCTGCCCGGCGTCCCGGCCGATGGTTACCCAGGCAACAGCCCGCATGGCGAGAGGGTGAAGCTGTATGTCAATCGCACCGCCGCAGCCGGGCAAGACGGATTCCGTGCCGGATCGATCCTGATCAAAGAGAACTACGATGCATCGGGAGACAACCTAATGGCCGTCACGGTGATGTACCGTTCCGAGGGCTTTGCGCCTGAATCGGGGGACTGGTATTGGGCCAAGTACGAGCCAGATGGACGAGTCTCCGCGATGAACAACATGCGCGTCAGCGGTCGCGTTGGAATGTGCATCGACTGCCACCGATCTGCCGAAGGAAATGACTTCGTGTTTGCAAATGACGCCCAATAGACGGTCGTTCTATTCTTCCAACTCCTTTGTTCTCCAATCACGACAGGATAGGTCTCCGTTATGTCTCACGTACTCAAGTGTCTGTGTGGTGTTGCATTCGCTGTTTTCCTGGCTGGTTGTTCTGAAACCGTCTCCACGCCATCTTCCCCGGATCAAGGTGCGCAAGAATCGCAGGGTTCCGACACAACGTCTCAGGGTTCGGACTCCGCAGACGGTTCGCCATCGTCAGGCTCAGACAGCCGCTGAGGAGGTCGCCCAGTGTCAACCTCAGTCGCCAGGCGCTGCTTGCTCTTCTCCGTTTGGGGCCTCGTCCTGACGGGAAGTCTCTCCATTGCCAACTGGCCTGGTGACTGGGGACATTCGGTTTGTGGAGTCTGGGGCTGCGGGCCACCTCTGCAGGCATTGGTGGCCTGCCATCTGTCCTGGCTGGTTGTGCTCGTCCCGTCTGCCCTCTTGCTGTTGAACCGGGCTGCTCAACGGGCTGTGCTTGTCGTTGGGATCACCGGTCTGGCTCTTGGTCTGCTGACCGCCGGAATCATCACCATTCACGAGCATCTGACGTGGGCAGCGCAGGTTTCGGACTGGCAGCGAGAGTACTACTGGCACCGGGTTGGATTCGTGATCCTGACGACCGTCGAAGTCCCGGTGCTCGAACTCACCGGTCTTTCGACGGTCGTACTGCTGTGGACCTTGTCTGCCGGAAATCCCAAGAATCACCGGGGAGTGTCGCTCTACCGACGTCGTCATCGCGAATTGAGACTATCGAAGGTGAAGCTGCCTCCAGCACCGGGAGCAGCGCCTCGGGACGTGAATACCCGGAGACCGTCTGAATGTGCTCGCCGGCCCCGCTGAAGATGATCGTAGTTGGCAAACCCTTGATTCCCAGGCGTGACACAATCTCAGCGTGCTTCTCAGCATCGAGTTTCAATGGGATGAATCTGTCCCGGATCTTCTGGCCGACATCGCGATTGGACCAGGTATCACGTTCCATCTTGCGACAATACCCACAGTAGTCAGCGGTCACATAGACCAGGAGCGGGCGTCCGGTGGCCTGTTGAAGCTGAACCGCGGCTTGGGGTGTCGCAGCCCACAGGATGCGTTGTGCGTCCTGCAGTGACTCACGATCCTGCGAAAACGCAATGGTGTGCAGAGTGCAGACGGCCGAGACGAGGAGAATCAGTCTGAACGGGAGCATGGAGGCCTCCGAATGAAGTTGAGCGGCAGGTCAACATGATCCGCCTGCTTCATTAGTGATCGGAGGCTTCCTGTATTCGGCTCCGTGAATCCGCCAACACTCCGTGAGAAAGGGCAGCGAGAATCTACGCTAGGTCGGCAGGCGCTTTGGACTCTGCCTTAGCGAGTAAAGTCGAAAGTTGATTACGGCGACGTCCAGAACACTGGCAGGCAGCAACCGATTCACGATGACTCACAGCTTGGGCTGTTTTCGGTTGCATTGACTCCAGCAACGTTCGGCATTCATCACACTGTTCGAGGTGAACCGTAATCTGTTGAGTCAGTTCTGCATCCAGCTGATGCATCATAAACTGAGGAGCCAATTGCCGAACTCGTGAGCAAGCGATTCCGCCATACGTCGGTTCTGTCGCCAGGCCACCGTTGCGGAATACGAGCCAACCAGCACTCGCTACCAGTGCGACTGCACCCGCAGTACTGCCAGCACGAACAAGAAACTGCCTGCGCTGGCGAAACCGTTCGTCTCCGGCCATCGAAGAAAGCGTACCGGGCGGGCAAGGAGTCCATTCGTCCGAGAGTTGTCGAGTCTTAGTCATTTGAATGTACCTCGCCGGCAGATCGAGTAAGAATCCATCGCCGCATATCGCTAATATCGGTAATGTCTGCCGGGGCTTCTGTGAACGCCTTCACACAGCGGTCAATAATCGTAGTGTTTCTCATGGCTCGACCGTGCCCTTCGATGGCAAGGGACGCGAAGAAAGCGGCGAGGGAACGGCTCTTGGCTCCGATCCGTCAGCCAGGGAAGGGACAGCGACGTCGAGTATTGCAGCCAGCCGGCGGAGATTCCTGATGACAATTTTCTGTCGACTGACCTTGAGCAGCCCCTCCAACTGCATTTCGCCAAGCAGCGTTGTCACAGTTTCTCTCGTGACACCGATAATTGATGCCAATTCCTGATGGGAAAGTCTGATGTTCAGGTGCACTCCCTCGTCGACGGCTTTGCCGTACTGCTCTGTGAGTTCCAGCAGGAGATGACCAATTCGATCCCGATTGGACCGAAAGAGGAGATTCCTCAAGCGTCGCTCGACGCGCTTGCGACGCAGGCCGATCAGCTTCGTCACTCCTAGCGACAGAGCGGCCGACTCTTCCATCATTTGCCGCAGTTCGTCGCCCGGGAGGAGGATCACCGTCGAATCGACAGCCGCCTCGGCCCGCTCCTCCCGTTCGCCGCCTTGCACCAACGACAATTCGCCGAAGAGTTCGCCGGGGTCGATGAAAGCCAGAATGGACTGCTTCCCCTCGGCCGTGTTGGAGCAGATTCGGACGCGCCCGCGCCCCAGCAGGAAAGCGCCGTCGGCTTCGTCGGATGGCAGGTAGATGGCACTGTTGCGGGGAAACTCCCGCATTCGCGCGCGTCGCTCCAGTCGACTGAGTTGATCGTCACTCAGCCGTCCAAACAGCGAACAATCGCGAACGTACCAAAGCTGCTGGCTCATGTGGTCTCGGCAGATCTCCTGGGAGCGTGGACATAATTGGTTCATGGGAGCAAGTAGTTGCGAACCATGGTCAAGGGCCACATGATCTTAGCAGTTTTCGCCTAGTAGGAAAACGCGGGCCCCGAAGAGGGCCAGGCACGCTCACTCGAATTGATGTGTGCTGCGAATGGACAGAAACCACCACGGTGTGCTCCGTTCGGCCGGAGTTTCCATCCGGGAAACGTCGTGGCGATCGATCGTGAAAACTTGCGGTGATATCGCGCAAGAAATAAACGGACTCACACCTAAACGGACTCACACCCGGTCAACGGCTGACGGCGCCGTGCTGCAGCGGCATAGGATTTGATTCGGCGCGATACGCTGCAATCGCCTCCAACAAGGCTGCTTGGTGCTCGTCCGGGTTGCTTGTCCATTCGGCGAAGATCTCCTGACATTCGCGGGAGAGCCAAATCGCGAAGGCGTCTCCGAATGCGAAAGAGCCCCCGGAGGCGCCGTACGCGATGAGAAAGCCGCGCGGGGTTGGCAGATAACTTATGGCGCGATTCAAGTCGCGATCCGTCGCTTGCAAAGTGGCGGGAGCGCGGTCGTGAGTGGCAAAGTGCAGCATGGCCTCGTGTACGGCGCGCTGGAGTTCGGTCGCAAGGTCCAAACTCCTCAGCAATGGCTCCAGCATCTCGCCGTCGAAAACCGCGTCGCAAGTGCGTCTTGAGTAAAGGCTGAGCAGCTTCGCCTTGGCTTGCCCCAGTGACGCCCCACCTGCCAACGCCGGGTGGCATTCGGCGCTTGCCTCCCGCAGTTCGAAGACCGTGTCAATGTCGTAGAACGCGCGCACGAAATAGTCTCGAAAGGGGCGTTTGGCGAACGGCTCCCATCGCAACTCCGGCTCGCAACGCAATTGCTCCGCATACCGCTGTGCGCTCCGATGGCGCGCCTCGAGAAAGACCCATGCCGCATGACTCGGATCGTTGTCGGGGGAGGCCGCGACCTGTTTGAACCAGCGTCGAACAAAGGCGGCATCGAGCGGGGGGCGACCGGGTGACGACTCGTAGTTGGCGAGCAGCCATTCCAGTCGGCTTAACTGTGCGGTGATGGCGCTGCGCTGCAGATACGCAGGCAAGGGTGTGCGAGGATCGCGCAGCTGGCGACAATAGCGGCCGATGGCAGCCATGTGTTCGACAAATCCTTCCAAGTTGCCTTGCTCGAGTTGCAGCGTGGCGGCAATGGACAAGATCGGAATGACATGATGCGCAACATCCGCCGCCGGCAGTTGGCTTGGTTCGGTCCTCGGGCCGGCCCACCAGTCCTGATGCGGCAGATCGCAGTAGTCGAGCCGCGAGCCGGCTTGTAGGCGGGTTGCCCAATCGGGATGTTCGGCAACCAAACGCACATCGGCGGACTCGTCGGGCTGCTGCCCGAACCCGCTCCGTTCCGCCTCTTCGCTGACCGCACCATAGACGTCCGCGGCATTCTCCGCCGGATCGCGGGAGCCAAACACGGGAAGCTGAGCGTCGCGCGCCTGCGCCAACAGCTCTCGCCGGACGAGCCACTCCGAGAACGCCACCGAAGCCAGCAACGCCAAACTCGCCAGCCCCAACCATCTGCTCAGCCGCATCAGAGACCAGAGGCGAATTGAGGCGTCGCCCTGCTCGTCGGTCGAGCCCGCGCGCCCACTACCTCGCCAAGCTCGCCACGGCAGCAGGAGCATGGTCGTCAAAAAGCCCACGAGCGAAGCTGAAATGAAAATGTTGAGGGTTGGCTTCTCAAAGAACACTCGCCAAGTAGACTCGTCGCTCCCAATCAGGATCAGTGACACAATGACGTCTGCCGCCGGCAGTACCGCCAACAGCACATAAGCCAGCCATCGGTAGATGGCGGCTGCTCTGGCAAGGGCAGTAACGATCCATGCCGCCATTAATCCGGCGACAGACATGGCCGCGAAAGCCATCAACAAACCAGGCAAGTTGGCGCGGAACAATAGACAGCCCCCTGTCGAATCTGATGCAGATGAATGCCCCTTTTCCGGATGTTTTTCAACAATCTCCATGTTTGGTTAGGTGAGATCGAAACCAATGCACGCGAGCCACGGGTTTAGCAGGAAGTCAGGGATTCTGCACGGAATTCGCCCGGCGTCATGCATGGTGGGGACAGGAGCCCGCCTCCAAGCATGGATTCCGCTGGGGGAGAAACTTGGGGGGATTGGCCCGGAATATCTCAAACTTGACGGTTCCGTGGTAGCTTCGTTGGCGCCAAGGAACAGCCGAATGTTCGCTCAAGCTGGCCGCATCTAACGTGTCGTCGTTCAGGCTGTTGACGAGCGGCAGACTTGCGGGCTGATGAGCAGACTGCGTCAGCAGCGTCTCGCAAATGCTTGTGCAGGCAAACTGTGGCGAAGCGCATCCGCTCTGGACATGGCCGATCGTCTGCCGATGCGGGAAGCGGGTGGACAGGCTGCCGCCGGCGGAAAAAACCACGATTCCATTCGGCTTCAGCACCTTCTCCCAGAGTTCGGGCGTCGAGTGTTCGCAGGCGCCATGATGCGACGCCATGACGATGTCGCTGCGGAGTGGCCCCGCCTTCTCGCCGGATTCCACATATGCGTTTACAGCGTCCTCCAACGCCTCCGCCGTGGCATCACCGGTGAGCAAGATCCGCGTTTCACCCAAGTGTATCCAAAGCACGCGTGAAATCGCATTGGCGGCCTCGTTCTCACATTGATCGGCAAAGTCCTCGACCAACGCCTTGTAAACATTCTCGGCATGTGCGCCGACTATCTTCTCCGTTGGGCCAAGCGAAAAAACCTTCGCCTCACCGATCTGCCCCAGCAACTGAAACCCCGTCACGCGACGCGCCCCATACTCACCGAGTCGCTTGAATAGAATCGCAAACTGGTCTCGTCCGTCAATAAAATCGGCTAATCGCTGTCGCGTCGTGTGATCCCGTGGATTGAGAAGCTGTCGCAACATGGCCTCCCAGTCGGCACTTAGCTGGAACAGTGCTTTATAATGGTCCTGTGGATAGAGCACGACTTGCCACACGCGCCCCGCAGGCGCACCTGGCCGCTCCCTGCACACCCACTCGAGCAGCCGGTCCATTCCCGAGTAATGCTCCCAGTCGGGATGAGTGAGGCAGAGCAGATCGATGTCGCGAGTGCCGCGGCCCTCTGCCTCCAGACGCTCCAACAGTTGTTGAGCTCGCGGCGTTTCACCGTTTGGACTGTGGCAATCAACGACAATTGTCTGGCCGGTCTCAAGATGGAGCACAATGCTGTCACCTTGACCCACGTCAAGAACATACAAATCTCCGAGATGATCGGTCATGGGATGCCTACCGCCTAATTGGGCAAGAATTGCTGGTCGAGACTCAGGCGAATGCGTGCCCTGTCCGCCTTGTGCCAACGGAAAAGTCGAGCGAGGCACTATTCCTTCTTCTGAAGCCGTTCAAAATCCACATCCGACAGCGGATCACGTTGGGGCGACGTGAGTTCCTCGAACGTAGGCCCTTCGTTCGTCATCTTGGATACATTGCACGGCCCCAGTGAGAAGACTTCATAGCCGACCCGGGCCTGTCGAAACCCCGCATTTGCATCGTCTAAACGCTCTTTGGGGAAGACACGCGACAGCTCGTCCTTGGGCTCCTCGCCCTCTGCCACCCCCGAAAAAGTGACGCTAACCCCGCCGTCAATGTCCGTCGCGGGCCGCCCCACAATTCCCAGCATTTTCTGAGCGGCGACGCGCAGGTCAACACGATCTTCAAACAGGTATTGGTAGATTTGCATCCGCGGGTCCTCGCCGGCAATGCGCACGCCGATCACCGCGTCATTGAGGCAAATCTGCGTGCATGTCAGCGTCACAGGCACCCCGTCCGATTCGGCGTATCGAATGGTCCACTGCATCGATTGATCCCGACCGTCCGCGAGCAGCCGCCGGGGATCCTGCTCACCTTCGCATTGTCCCTTCAACGAATCGGCGAGGCATTCATAGAAGTCTCGACCGACGACATCCTCCGGATCGGCGCCGAACACAAACTTGGCCATCAGTGCGCTGCACGAGCGGACGATTCGGGAAGAGTCAAAGGCGGCGAACAAATCCTTGCACTCTCTCGCCGCCAATTCAGCGTTGTGGAGCACACGCATCGTCTCACAGTACAGCTCCTTCTCCGTCGTCTCGAATTTTTGCAGGTATCCAGCGACGACTCCGTCTTCCCACGCGCGTTTCAACCTGGCGCGATCTCGATATACAGTCAAAAAAATGACCGGGATCCCGAACAGCCGTTTGATTGCCCGGGCCGCGTCGATGCCCTCATAATCCCGTTCATGGAACTTGATGTCCATCAAGACCAGTTCCGGATGAAACTCCTTAATCGTCTGAATGGCAGCATTGGCACTGTGAACAGACTTGATGCGTTCTGGCGCCATTCCTCCGCGTTGAAGTTTTTCAGCGGACTCCAACGCCCCGAACGCTTCATCGTCGACGATGAGCACGGCAGGTCCGTCGTTCTGAATCAAGGCACTGCTCCTAGATCATAATCATAAGGATGGAAACCGAACTTGCATCGTTGTTCCATTGGCGTCGCAAATGGGAGGCAGCAATTCGCCTTCCAAGCTTTCTGCGACTCGTCTCACGATATCCAGCCCCGTTCCATCGGCCAAGGAGCTCATTTTGGCAAGCTCCGACGCGTCTCCATTGTCGCGCACGGCCAAGAAAAACTCGTTCATCACATCATTCTTCTCCAAGATGACGGTGACTTCTAAGTCATCCTCACGTCCGCCGTGTTCGATTGCGTTCGCCACGAGCTCATACAGCATTCTGCCACACGACACCGAGCGTTCGAGTGACATTGGAAAGTCATTCGGAAAAACGATTTGCAAGCGAGGTGTCACTCCACGTGACTCGGCCAAACGATTGACGATGCGAGTAAAATACTCTCTCATTCCGGAGCCCTGCTGCCCTTCCGCGAGCAAAGAATGCACTTCCCCCATCGCAGCAACCCGTTCCTTGGCTTGACGAAGCACGTGCGCACCGTATTCGCTCCCTCCAAGCCGCTCCAGCTTCCGTTGCCCACGTGAGAGCACGCCGCTCACAACGAACAAATCGTTCCCCACCCGGTGCTCCATTTCGCCGAGCAAGATTTCTCGCTCCGTGAGCGTGCGGACAAGCCCTTCATAATAGATGACTTCCTGATTCTCGTTTTTGACGGCGCGAGCCGACTCAATGATCCAAATACGTGAATTGTCCCTTCGCCTGACCCGCGATCGAAAGTCCTTGACCCAGCCGTCCGCGCTGTCGATCATTTGCCTGAATTTTTCGCGGCGCCCTTCGTCGTAAAGTGTCTCGCCAATGTCTTGAATCTCCCCGCAAAGTTGCTCGGCAGAGTCATACCCCAAGATCGTCGCCATCGCCGGATTGGCCTCCAGGAACCTGCCCTCGGGTGTGGATTGGTAGATTCCTTCTTCGGCGTTTCTGACGAATTGACGGTAGTCCTCCCTCGCCTTGTTGAGGGCGTTGTGCATCTGCTCCATCGCGAATCGGTGGTCGTCGACTTTCCAAAAGATGCATTGCAGCCCCAGCACCGTGGAGTCCTTCTGGCTGGTGCATGGAAACTTCATCACATGCACGTCGTAGGGATCCCCCTGCGCAGGGTAGTGCAGCTCGGTGTCCACATATACCTCGCCGGCGAGCGCCTGCTCGTCACCTCTGCGGTAGATCTCCGCAGCGTCGGGCGGCAGCGATTGGATGTCAGCCGCTCGTCGCCCGATCAATTCCTTGCGGCTGATGGCGCGGTCTTGCAAGAACGCTTCATTCGCATCAACGAAGGCGAGCTCGCGGTCCTTGCGGAACACGGGCAAGTCCAATCGCATAATCTGCGTCAGATAGCGAGGATCCGGGTCCCGCAACGCGTGTTCGATCAACTCCGTCACGTAAATCTTGACGACACAAATATACCCCGTGACATTGTCATAGGAGTCCTTAAGCACCGCGCTGTCCAACACAACACGCACTAGTTTTCCGCTGTTATCCGACAGAGCAATCGTTTTCTGGCTTCTCGCCGAAGCCGCGCCTGACTTCAACTGGTCCAGGTGTTCCTTGAGCGACTCACGATCGGCCTCCCGAACGTGATCCCAAATCGTGGCGACGTCCTCGGTGCCGATCATCGCTTTAAACGCCTTGTTGGAATGAATCACCTGCCCGTCTTGATTCATTTCGAAGAAGCCCACGGGAGCCGTCTCAAATAGTTGACGATATTTGTCCAAGGACACTTCGACAAACATGCCTTGCGTGCCGATCACCTCTCCTTGATCATTGAACCGGCAGCACTTGACGACATGAATCTCCCGCCCATCGGCAAACGTCTCCTTCTTGTCCTCGTACACACTCCGCGAATCCATGGCGGCTTTGTCACCCAAGACGAACTTTTCCGCCAATTCTGGCTCGAACAACTCATAGTCTGTCCTGCCCAGGATCGCCGACATCGTTTTGAACCGCATTCGAGTTTCGATTGGCAAGGCCTCCCAAAACAGCTCATTGACGTACACAAAGCGGCCCTCCACATCTTTTTGCCAGGTGACCAGCGGCAGGTTCTCAATCAACATCTGAACGAGTTGGTTGCTGGCCTCCCGAGTGGCATTGAGATCCTGCCGCACCTTCCGGTCTCGATTTGCGCGGATCACTTGGCCCAGCACGATATTCAGGTTTCTTAGCACGCTTAAAGAGTGCTTGGTGATTCGGCTTCGAGTCAAGGCGTTGTCCACGGCCACCTGCCCAAGCAACTGCCCGGCCATGACGAGCGGCATCACCACCCAGGGCAAGTCCTTTGGCTTCTTGAACTGCCGGTGATAGGGATCCTCTCCAAAATAGAGTGGATGTGTCGGGTCATAAACGCGAATTCGGCTGTCGATGAATGCAGTCTGCTCGGTGTCTCGGGCATAGGGACTCTCGGTGGTGGAATAGCGAAGATCGACGTCGGCAGGAATTGTCTGCATGCCTTTCTTGCTCGTATAGTGACGCAACCACCCGAACGCGCGGTCGACAGGATCGTATTGGAACAAACGGCCGCGGTCGAAATTGGCGGTATAGATGCCGAGAGCGAGCAGACGCAAGAAGCACGGGTTCAGCAATTCGCACGCGTCCGTCTCATCCGGCACGCCACGCAACGCGTTTAGCAGTTCGCGTTCCGCGCTCGGCTCGTGCGGCGCGGCGATATAGGCGGAGATCAAACGGCCCATGGGCTCCCAAAACACCTGCGACAAGGACTCCGTTGTCTCGCTAACGGTGTCCCAAAGTTGCAATACTCCTTTCAATTGATCCCCGTGATGAACTGCCAAACAGCAAAGCTCGCCCCGCAATTGCCAGGCAGTCCGATCGCTTGAGCAGATCGCCTCGTCCGTGGTGGCATCCTTGGTGTAAAACTGTCCGTGCTGGCCCGTAGCCACCTCCATTGCGAGCGTTGAGGCCAACTTAGGGTCATGCACCAGATGGGGATCGTCCCTGTCTAGCCTCGCCAGACACCGCAAGTGGACAGCGGGGGCGTCTCCATCTGATGCTCCAGCGGCCTCCACCGAGAAGATTGCCCCCGCGCGAATCCCGAAGACCGTGAGCAGGTCAGCCAACGCAATCTGCAACACGTCCACCGACGGCGCGCCGGGCATGGCGTACGGAGCCTGAAACGCCCCTTCGAGCTTGAAGGCAAGTTGGACCGCCAGTGAAACATATTCCGACAGCATGCCCAAGGCTCTCACGTCCAACTCGTCGAACGCCCCCACCTCGCGTGACTCGAGATTCAACACGCCAATCGGCCGGCCAAAAGACCGCAAGGCGAAGGCGACCTCACTTCGTGTCCCTGTGAGTTGGTCGCCGAAATAGTAGTCGCACTGTTCCAAATCGAGGACGTCATCGATTAGGTCAAAATCCACCTCGCCTTTGAGCGACCGACTCCATACGCGGTGGATCACGCTCTTTTCTGGCAGGGGAAACCTTTCATCCTTCGCCCCGCTATTTTGGTCAGCGCTGGCAATCACCAACGCTTGATTCGGCTCGCTCCACAAGGCCACGTCGGCGCGATCGGCGCGTAGGAGACGACGGGCATGCTGGCGAATCGTAGCCAGGACAATCTGAAACGAGTCCGCTTGCTGCATTTCATTCGTCAGCGATCTCAAAATCTCGAATACGCGCAGGTTCTCCAGCAATGCAGCCATGCCGCCCGCGATGCTCTCGGCCTCTTCGGCTTCCGCATCCGAAAATCGGCTGTCCGGACCAACGACTCCGCCTTGGTCGAACTTGTTGAGCAACGTAAACAGGCCGATGAACCGTTTCTTGTAGTTGCGCAGGGGCACTGCAATCAGCGAATGACAGTGTCTCGACTTCAGAAATGGAGCGTCCTTGCGCCGCTTGAACGGGTGTGTCCGAAATGTCTCGCCATGGAGATTGACCAGCTGGCCTTGACTCGCCAGGTGCCCGGTCAGCCCGCCGCCCACCACGCTTCTAATCTTGATCAGCAGTTGTTGGTCCGTGTGATCCTCCACAATTCCACTGCAGACCGGGTGATCGAGGAACCCAGGCCGATCATCATGTGCCAAGAATACGGACACCGCCTCGCAGTGGAACGTCTCGCGAATCTTCGCGACGATGTGCTCCAGCATCGAGTGCCGGTCGAATAGAAAGACGTTTTCGAGAAAGAAATTCAGCATGCGTTCGATCGACATGCTGTGGATCTCGGATTCCCATTGGTTGCCTACCATTGGCTGCCCACCATCGCTTCTTCCCACTGATTGGTCCCGCTGATTGGCCCCGCTCCACCGATCCCTTGGAAGGGGCTATATCATAACGTGCCCAGACCCGGACAGCGAACATTGCAAGCAAGCGGTGAACGGCCTGCGGAATGTTGCTACTAGACAGAACTTTTTGAGGCGGTCAGTCCTCGCACTCAGTTAGTTCGACACAACAACCGGAAACCGACATCCTGAGCGACCTGACTGCCTTCCCCAGAAGTTCGGCGTTCCCAAGAGACGCGAGACAATTTGTAGGAGCCCCCTCGCATCGCAAAGTCCTGGTAGATGCCATGGTGCCCACTCAGATGGCAAGCGTCCACGCCTCGCCCTCCCAGAGCCGACAACGGCTGCTCAAGGTGTTGAGATTCCGGGTCCCAAAGATTGGCACACCACTCCCAGACATTACCCACCAATTGATAGATGCCCCAGTCGTCGGCAGAAGATGCTCGCACGTCCGTTGCTCCCCGCAAGTCTCGACCCTGCCGCTGAGGCGTCCCTGCAGTGCCGGCGCCTTTCTTGGCGGCAAATTCCCAGTGGACTGCGCAGGGGAGCTCGGCCCCAACCCACAATGCGAAACAATAACTGTCGAAATACGAAACCATCGTCGCTGGCTGGAAGTGCGAGGTCGGTCCCGAGGGCATGAGACGCTCTTCATAGGCTTCCCATTCAGCTGCCGTGGCACGCCCATCTCGCGAATTGCGTTCCCAATCGGGGTTGAAGAGCCGGTACTGGCCTCGCATGACAGCGGTTCGCTGCAAGAGGAACGGCCGAGACAAAGTAACCTCGTGTCTCGACGTGCCGTCCGTGTAGTCGCCAAAAACGAATGAAAGTTCGTGCCCAGAATCAGGCGGGCAGAGTGCGTAGCCCGGATCAACTCGTTCTTCCGGCGTCAGCGCCCCGTCGCTTTTCGCGCCGCAGCTGAGCTCCGCGATTCTGACGGATCCCTCTAGCAGTTGCTGTCGACGCTTGTCGTCGCTGACTGCCTGGCAAAGTTTGCTCGACGGCAACAAAGAAGCAGCCCACTCAGCTTCTTCATCGTCGGGGCCCTCGAGAATGGCCCGGAACGACTGTCGATATTGATCAAGCACATTGCCCCGGAACACTTCATCGACGTGTGCGAGCGTCTGCAAGGCATGCCACATCAACTCGGTAGGACGGTTTCTCCGTGTGCCGCGGACATCGGGAGGCGTTTGAAACAACTGAAGCAGCGATTCTTTGCACGAGTCGGTCAACTTCCGCTGCGCAAATTCAATACAAGACCGCCACACCCAATGCCAAGCGGGATCGCTCGCGCGTTCAGACACGCGCGTCGCATCCTCGGGCCGCGCCCACCTGGCAAGATACATGCCACAGAAATACTCGGCCCAGTCTTTCAGCCGGAAGGTCAGTGATTCATGGCGGACTGGCTCAAACACGGCGTTGTCCCCCAGAGGCCCGAACCGCTTCAATGCACCCCAAGCATCGTCCCAATTCGCGATCAGTCGGTTTCCATCCGGGCGCAAGACACCTAAGGCGATGGACTCGGCTTCTTCGATGGAAGTCCGATCCAATTGTCCGTCGCGGAGCGTCAAGAACGCCATCACGGCGAGGATTAGTTCCCAAGAGCTGCGGTGTCGTTCAACAGACTCCTCGTCCGACCCTCGCTCCAGGATACGTTCCCACGCGAGCGAGAATACGCTATATCGAGAATTGAGACTGTCGAGCACGAGCGGCTTGTCGCTGTTGCGAGGAGTCACCTCGGCAATATCACAAATCAACTCGACAACCAACGGAACCCCCATTAGCGGCTCGATGGCTGCGTACGCAGGCAACAGCACTTTGAGTTGTTTCTCCGCCTCTTTGTCGGGCGTGTCGCGCAAGTTGTCCCTCAAACGACCAACCAACGGCGGATTGCATTCATAGAATCGTCGGTGCTGTTGCCTCGAACTCCAGCGCCGCAAAGAAACAGTGATCCATTCCTTCTCGTCAAATACACCGTTCGGGCCGAGACGACGAGCAGGCACCGCATCAGGGCGGGTCGCCACGACCACCCAAACCCCACTCCAAACGGGCCTCTGCAACGCTTGCAACAATTGCTCGGAGTCGACTCGGTCCAGCGAGTCAAACATCAACACCAACCGACCTTGCGTTTGCGCGAGCTGAATCGCGCGCTGGGCAACATCTTGTGAGCATCCGGTCTCATTCATCAATTCGCCGGCCATTACCGACAACAAATCGTCCGCACTGCGCAAAGTTCCTTCCAATGCGCCGTCGAACAGAAACGCGAGCGGCACGCCCGATTGGAACACCCGCTGCACATGCGCGTCGTGTTCGCTCAGCCAGGCCTGGCACCGATAACTAAACACGGTCTTTCCCGAGCCAACGATGTCAACCAGCAGCATCAGCTTGGACATTGCGCCGGCGTCGTGAAACAGAGCCACCAATTCGTTGGATTCACGCTCGTGTTCGCTCCACTGCCCATCTATTGTCGTGGCTTTGGAACCGTTGCCTGTCGAAGTCGACTTCCAGGAGATTCGGGGCTGGATATACGGCCTTGGGCGGCAGGCCCTCGGCAACCAGCCTTCGCGCCGTGGGCCGGGCCCTTGGCGCCAGCGCCCGGCAATAAATTGCGCGTACTGCTCAATCACGTTCGTCGCCTCCGCGTCCTCCGTCATCAGCTCAAAGAGTTCGCCAAGCGTGTGGACCGGACGCAGCGTGGGCTCGCCGACAAGGCCACGTGACGCCGCGATCAGTTCCCAAATCTGCCCGCACTCCACCTTTTTCAGACCGACGGCTGCTTTCTGATGCGGGCTGACGTAGAACCGAAATTGAGCGCGCACTGCGCAGTTCTCCAAGGCAGCGTCGAACTTCGGTATCAGCGACCTGGGGCCCACGGGTGTCAAATGGGCATCCCGCCAACTCCCCTGCACACTCACTACGGCTCCCGTGACATAGCGATGTTGGGTGATGGGCCGCTCTGCCACCCTGGCGATCAGTCCCACTGCCGCGGCGGCGCCGGCGGAGGCGCCTTCAACCACTGACAAGCGTCCGCCGCCATCGGACGTGTCGGCAATCTGCATCAAATAGCTGCCAGCCTCGGGCATGCCGCTCTGCTTGCGAAAGTCGTCCGCGGCCTTCCACCCTGCCTCGACGCTGTCCAGCAACGCCTGGTCAACAAGCCCAATCCCCTGAGCCACCGGATCCCAGACAGGCCCCGGCGACAAGGCGTTCCACTTCGCGACCTGCAGCGTCGAAACGATCGCGGCTGGCTCTCCCGCGCCGGCCGTTGTGTTTGCCAAGATGACGGGAATGTGCGTCGTTGAACTGTCACTCGCGTGCCCCTGACGCATCAGAAACCCCGCCAGTCTCTCCAATTCCAGCCACTGAGTTCCGGCACACGGTTGTTCATCTGCCGGCAAACTCGCCCACCAACAATAGGTGAGGCGTTGAGCCTCCGTGGCTTTCGGATCGCGATAGTCGATCGTCACGGGTCTGGAGCCGTAAATGCACGTGGCGTCCTCGCTAGGCAAGACGGATTGTGCAAGGAATTCGACAACCACTCGGAGGGCTTTGGCGACGGTTTTCATAAGTTGGCTGTCGCCCGCTTCCACGTCGTCTCGCCGCGCGAACTGATCAACCACGAACACCATGAGCGAAAACGCCGAAATCCGCTTGGCCACTGAGCACAAATCGGCCACGGCAAGCGTGCTTCCGGTAAAAAGCACGCCCAAAACGTCGGCAATTTCCCCAACCCTAAGTCCGCCGAGTTCCCCGAGGAGCTGACTGTCCTCCGGCGAAATCACCCCCCCCTGACTGGCGGGCCAGGCAAGCAAGGCGCATGGCGTTTCTAGCCAGTCTTCTTGGAACGCGCGTCTCGCCTCCTCGTCAATGTCGGACGGCTGTCGACACAGCACTTTCACGGCACGCCGAAAATTCGCGTGCAACAAGGAACGACTAGAAGACACGCTCTGCCCCCTCCGGTAACGCGTTGTTGAAATAGGCGCGTTCTTGTTAATCTGGCAACACCTCCTCCGCGGCAATTGCTTCTCACATAATGGACGCAACGGAGTCCTGAAATGCAAGTCGCGCAAGTGCTCGCATTTTTTTCTGACCAACGTGTTCGGATGGAAGCCTGCAGAGCGTTGAGTGGCAGGGAAGCGTTTCTCTGTCCACCGGTGTAGGTACGGAAATGCCCCCTTGGAAGCGTCGCAGGCGCGGCGCGTCAAATGCAGATCAACAACACCAAGGAGATGCAAATGTCCACGCCGTTCCATCAGGAGTTGTCGTCAACCGAGTCGGCCCTGAAAGTACTTCGCGAAGTTGCCCAACTCAAACATCGTTTCGACATCAGTTGCGGGCTTGAGCGACGCGAAGCCAATGATTGGCACATCAGGCAATTCGAAGAACAGGGACTTTACGCGATCCCGCCTCAGTCAATTGAGGTTGAGGAATTGGCTGCGCGCTGCCTGATCCGGCTGCCCAAGGAGATGTCGCACCTCAGACCAACGCACTTGATCCGCATGAAGCAAGCGGCAAGCGCGCCGAGTCTTGCATTGCTGACTCCGCAGGCCGAGGACGGGTTTTCTTACAATGGCCGGCGCGTCGAGTTGACGTTGTTGGATCAAAGTGCTCGACATGACGATCCGATTTGCCAGCGTCTGGCCGCCGCGACCAATGAGTCAACGTGCCAGCAGTACGGCGCTTTTCACTACCTGCTGTCGCCCGCCGGGGACAATCCGCCTCACTACCGGGTCGACGTCGTGGCAGAAGGAGCTCGCGCTGAAATGCTCCGCGGCGACCGTTCGCAGATTGAGTTGAGCGACGGCATCGCTCCATACCGACGTCTCTTTGTGGACTTCAAGGAGTGCTGCGGCTCAAACGGCGCCGTCAGGCACCATGTGCGCGGCCTCCCCCTGCTCAAGTCGGCAAGTGGCGAAAACCTGGCGCCGGAAGGATTCGTTTGGTGGGGCGCCTCCGTTGTCCTGCCACTTTCAAAGAATTTTCAAACTTTCGAGATTGAGCCCTTGCTCTACTCGTCGTTCTACCTCGCGCCGGCAGATATGCGCGAGGAGATTGTCGCTCAGACAGACTTTGATATGCTGCCGATCGTCTGGGACGAGTCAACCAAAAGTTGGAGCGTGGACGTCGACAGCTCCACGTTGAGCAATGACGCCCTAGCGATGTTGTTCGCTCCAGCCCGCGCGACACAGGACTACGAGCCTTCCCTGGACGCCGCTGAAAACGAGTCCCCGCAGTGGGAAGTGCGCCATCGGGCCGCCGTCTCCCCCGAGGAACAGTTGGCTCGCGACGCGCGAATGGCGCGGCTGCGCGAACTGTCGGGGGCGACGACCAATGACGACATCGTCTCCTGTCTTTATGGATTCCTTCTTCAAGGCGCCGGTTATGCCACAAAGAACTGGCGAGACGCTGAACCTGCCGCGGCCCACGTGATTGAAAAGACCATCCGTGGTTACGCCGACGGCGATTACCGGTTTTGTGAGACCGACGGCCTGCGACAATTTTTGCTCAGCGAGTATTACCAGGCGACAGCGCGTCTCGACGCCCTACGAGCGCTGGCCCATGCAGATGACGACGAGACCCTGTTTGACAGGCTCTATCGTGAGTCGCTCAAATGGAACGGCGCGAAGCATGAGCCATGGGAAGACAACGACCCCTCCATCGGCCAAGCCATCGACTACGTGATGGTTCGCGTTGCACAGGGCATGGTGATCACCGACTACGACCATCTGCTGCGGTACTTGACACGCAAGGTCAAAAATTTGCGCACCGACGAGTATCGCAAGCAAGGCGCCTATGATCGCCGGGTCAAGAACGCTCCGGAGCCAACCACGAAGGAACCTTGGTTTGACTTCGAGGCGCGAGAGGTCCGCGAGTTGTTGCTCGATCGGCTGCGCGAAGCGCCACTCTCTTCGCGACTGGTCATCGTGTTTCACGACCTGGAAGGCTTCACCTTTACGGAAATCGGTGAGATCATGAAGAAGAAGCCCGACGCCGCCAGGCAGCAGAGAAATCGCGCCGTAGAACGGCTGGGCATCAGCGACTACTGATGTGCGTGGCGACAGTGGCGGTGAAATTCGGCCCGCCGCAATTATGTCCAGCACATCCAACTTCGGACGCACGGCTCCACCATCGCGGCGATCGTGATCGCGATCGTGATCGCGATGGTGGAGGCGGCCGGCCGATTGCATAGGTCCTCCTTCGTACGCCCATTCTAGGTCTCGATCCTAACGCGAAGCCGGGCTCCTTTCCCCATCTTCCAGCCAACCCCAACCACGGGTCGAGCCGTTCGCTCACGGCCAAGCGTGGCGATCTAACGGCTGTCCTTGGCCTCGTCGTGCCTCCATCGCAGGCGCCCCTCGTGAAGCTGGGCGGCCCCCGTCAAGCCTCCCGTGTGAGGCCCGATGGGCCAGCCGGCCTCCATCGACGGCGGCCTCTCTGCGCTCACCCACTGACAGTGATTCTCACGGCATCTGCAATCCCCTACTCACGACTTAAAGAGCCTCCTATGTCCAACGTGACTGCCTTCGGCCCCGCTGTCTTGGATCGACGCCTTGTGGGCGACACCCTCGAGCGGCAAGACAAGATGGACTGCCGAATTCTTGAAAGCGGAGGAGGAGGCAGTGTCAACTGCCTGCGCGCCGCCGCTCGGATGAATTCAAGCACACATCTCCTGATGCTCAAGGCGCCGGACGCGATCGGCCGCCGCCTCATGCAGGTATTGGCTCACGAACACTTCGACGAAGTCGTCTCGATGGACATCCTGGAGCAAACGCGGGAGTCGATTCTGATTGGCGACCGATGTTTCACCCAGCGTCCTCAAGCCATCACGAACACGCTCCCCAGGCATGCGGCTCGGCGGTTATGGTCCGCCGACATCGCAATCATCTCGCCGCTTGGGGCGGACTGCTGGCAGCTTGCCCAGGCCGCGTTGGCAGCGAGCCGACGCTCGTTGTTGCAACTGTCTTCAGCTCAACTGTCCGAGCCCTGTCAGGCCGTAGCGCTGGCCAAACTTGCAACGTGGACCATCGTCAATGAAGGAGAGCTTCAGCAGTGGACTGCGTGCGATTCTGTGCGCACAGGTCTGCGTCAGTTGCAGGCTGAAGGTGTGAGTTCGGTGTTGGTGACATCATCGGCAGGCGTTTCCATCCTGGACGAGGCGGGGCTCCGGTTTATACCCTCTTTTCCAGTCGCCGCTGTTCACTCAACCGTCGGCGCAGGGGATTGTTTCGTGGGCAGCCTGGCGTCGATGCTGGGCGACGGCCTTGACGTGGACAATGCCGTCCGCACTGCACAACTGCAGGCAGCCCGCCACATTTCTGGAGCGTTCGCTTCGCCTCCCTGGACCTCACCCAGTGCCTGCCCAAGTGCGGCCACAAGCGGCAACGTCGAGCGCCGACATTACATCTTCTCTCCGCTGGCTCTGGCAGTCACCGTAGCAGCATTGCTGGCGTGCGCAGCGTTGCTGGCGCCGACACCGCCGACGTCCAGATTCCCTGTTGACGCCGTTCGCTTCCCGTGGGCATCGCCGTTGTCTTATCGAGGCAGCTGGATGCCTCGTTTGCCACAACGCACGGGGCGTTACGGCACAACAACACGGACAAGCAAGGCCGGCGCCTCGGCGAGGCCGTGCAACCGACAACAACTGGAGGCATGCGATGTACAAGCTGGGTTATTGGGTGGTGGTTATCTTCTTCGCGATCGATCTGTGTCTTGTTTACTACGACGTCCAACACGCTGTTGGCATCCTCTCCTCATAGGCTGCCTTCAGCTGGGAGCAGTCACGACGGGCGCGATCCAGCTGGTGCGCCAACTCAAGGTGCACTTGGGGCCGTTGAACCCGTTTGGACGAAGAGTGGGCGATAAAGAGCAACTTGTGGCAGGCAAACAAGGCGCCCTTCCTGACAATGTGGCTGTCAAAGCTACAAAACCAGGAAGGGCCTTGGACGGAATTCCCAGCGGCCAAGTGGCCGAGGTTCCAGGATTGAGTCAACTTCCGCACTGCGGTGACCGTGCAAACAGCGGGGGCCGCATAACGCTGCATTGCGAATACGTTTCTCCGTGTCTCCGTGAGACAAAACCGATTGGGGCATGCGACGCCACGCTCGCGCTAACCGGGCACGCCCTTGGCGACTTGGCGACTTTGCGTGAGCAACCGCGGCTAGCGCTCCGGCGGCTCGTGATCGGCAGCGCCGCCGCAGATGCCGACCAGCGCCTCGGCGAGTTGCTCCGCGGCGCGGCAGGCGTCCTGGCGAATCTTCCAGAGGTCCTTGGCGCGGCCGGGGCTCCGCACCAGCGCGCCGGCGGCCGCGCCCAATCGGCTGGCCGCGGATTCCTGTTCGAGCACCGTCGCCAAATCCGCAGGCAGCTCCTCGTCCAAGGCCACTCCGATGCAACGCACGACAATCAACGGCACCCCCGCGGCGCGACAGGCGGCGGCGATCGTATACGCCTCAAGATCCGCGGCGGGTGCGCCGCTCATCGCCGCCAGTTGCTCTCGATCCGAGGCAGTCCGTGGCAGCTGGGAACTTGAGACCAACGGTGTGCGTGGCGGATCGCCCCCGAGCAATGGCGCTTGGTCGAGCGGAATCGGCTCGCTCTCGCCATCCACACAGCTGACTTCTCCCGCGATCAGGACTTCGCCCTTGGCCAGGGCGGGACGGAGGCTGATGGCCAAACCGGCGCTGATCACCAGCGCAGGCCGCAGATTCAATAGTTCGCGAATGCCTCGGGCAGCCGCTTTGCCCGCTCCGCCTGCGACCGCGACCGCAACTTGACGCCCGAGCCGCCCGGCAACCGCCGGCAGCTTTCCCGCCAGGCAGGGCGTGCTTAGCTCCATGCGGTCCCACGTCGGCGCCGCCTCGAGCCTGAGCCCGAACAACACGCCCACATCGGGCTCCACCGGCGCCGGTTGTCGCGCAACTGCATGTTGCGCTTTGGCGGAGGCAACCAGCTGCCGCGCCGCCTGTCCGGCCAGTTGTTTGGCAATTCGACCTAGCATGCGACGACCAGGAGTTAGGGAAGCACGGTATACAACGTCGAGCTCGTTTCACGTTGGTCTACCGGAAGCGTCTCTGTCAACACTCCCTGCGCGACCAACTCGGCGAACAACTCGGGGGTGATGTGCTCGTCGAAGCCGTAGTTGCCGGGCTCTCGGTAACGACGCAGCTCGCTCCAGTGGACAAACACGTGGCTAATTCCGGCCTCATGCAACGCCTGGCGCCGCTGTATGGCGCTCTTGTCGCGAACCAACTTCGTCAGCCGGCAATCGTCAAAACAACTGTTATAGACGATCGGCTTTTCGAGATTGAACACTTGGGCGTCCGCCACCATCAACACTTGTTGCCCGGCGAGGGGAATGTCCGGGGACTGATTGATCAGCCGATGCGTGGGGTGGAGCCGCAAGCTCTGGGGATCGTGCCGGAGATAATCGAGTCCGGTGAAGTAGCGGGCATCGGGCGTGCGCGCCGCCACTAACAACGCGAGCAGCAACGTCAGCGCCAGCAGTCCCGGCATCGCCCGACGCCCCGGCTTGGCGCGCGCCAGTTCGGCGGCCGCCGCTCCTGCCAGCAGCGCAGCCACCGGGAAGCTCGGCAGCAAGAATCGCTCCAGTCGATGGGTGACTCCCCACCAGATTGCGCCAACCAGCAGCAGCCAGACGACGGCCCAGCGGCGGATCCGCGCCGACATGTCGCCGGACGCATCGTCGCGTCGAGGCCAGCCCCAGGGAGTGAGTGCGAAAAGCGCGAGGACCGGCAACAAGGGACTCTGGCCCGCTTCTTTCCAGCCAACGCGCCGCAGCTTCTCGTACAGCTGGGCGGGCCTGTGTCCGTGCGCGAAGTGCGCTTGCCGCCAGCGCTCGCACTTGTCCACATCCCAACCATCGCCGCCGAAGACGGAATAGGCGAGCGGGTAGACGGGGTTGCCCGTTTCCACGACGTTCTTGCCGTACCACAGTCCTCCTGCGGCAACACCTCCGGCCATCATCCAGGCGGCTGCGCGCCACCGCCACCGCCAACCCCATAGCAAGACGGCGCACCAGAGAGGCGCGGCGACAAACACCACGGCCGTGTACTTGCACGCCGCCGCAGCGCCCGCGAACCAGCCGGCCAGCAACGCCCACGATTGCATCTCGCTCGCGATCGGTGATCTCTGCTTGGGTGCCAAGTTTTTGTCATCACTTCCGCCTTTGTTGGCTTTGGCCGATGACTCGTCGGAGGCCAGCTCGGCCCAACGCAGCGCAGCGTACCAAGCCAACACGCCGTAGCAACCGATCACCATTTCGTTGTGGCCGATCGTGGCGTTCTGAAGCACCAGCGGCGTCGCCAGCAACAACAAGGCGCCACAGCAGCCAGCGGCGAACGACAGCCACCGACGCCCGATGAGAAACACGCCCGCCGCGCTGAGCGCTCCTAGCGCGGCGATCACCAGCTTGCCGGCAATCGCGCCAGCAAACCAATCGGAGCGCCAACTCGAACTTCCGCCGAATCCGTCAGGCCCGCCGGGAGACATCACCATCGTCGCGAGCGGGTGCATCTCGGCGCCCAGCGGCATGTTGCCGTAGACATTGTGAGGCAGAAAGTGAATCGAGCCATCGTGCAGCCATTCCTTGGGAACCTGCAGGTGGTAGGCCATCACGTCGAACTCCCAAGGCGGCATGCACGCAGCCAGCCAGATCATCGCGGCCAGCGGCGCCAGCCAGATCCCGCAGCGCCAGCCGACGAATCCGAATCCCGCGCCGATGCGACTCGCGTCGTCGCGTCGCGGCAGCGCGGACTTTCCTGCTCCCGGCGTTCCCCTGGCAGCGAGCCAGCCCGCGACCATCGCGCCGATGGCGATGCTCCAAAACAAAGGGCCATTGAGCCAACCGGCCAGTCCCACGGCGAGGGTCAACGCGGATCCGGCAGCTAATCCGGTCACGAGCTCGAGGACCAGCCGCTCGACCGCGTCGCCGGAGAGTGTCAAGAACCGCAGCAGCAGTTGTCCGAGCCCTCGGCAGGCAAGCAACCAGACCGCCGCGACGACGGTCGGCCCCAGCCGGCTCGCGAGCCCGAAATTGGCCCAGTCGCCGTCGACCCAGAGCCGCAGCACCTCATCCGGAATCAACAGTAGGAACAAATCCTCGGCGCGGAGCGGGTCGTTGGAGTCGAGGAAATACAGGGCGAACGCCACGAGACACAGGGGGCCAAAGACCCACCAGGCCAGCGAGCCCGCCGTCGCGTCGGGCTTGTCGCCGCGGCCCCCGCCGGGTGACATCTCGCTGTCACGCGAGCGTCTCGACTTGGGCGATGCAGGCATGGGTTCAAGCCGTGAGAAGTGGAGTGAGTGCCGGGGAGGCTGGGAGAGCGACCGGCGACGAAGTCCGAGGAAGTCCGACAAGTCCGAGGAAGGGACCCAGGAAGTGGCGCACCGCAAAATCCGGTGAGCTATGATTGCTCATACCCCTGCGCCGGATGCATCCTATCGATTGTAACGGTCGCGCCGTCCCCGCACAGCATCACCCACCCCCTGCGCATCGTCCCATGAGCTCCGATCGACTTTCCGGAATCTTCACACCCAATGTGGCGCCTTTGCATCCGGATGGCTCCATCAACGAGGAGGAGCTGCGACGCTACGTCGATTGGCTGATCGAGCGCGGCGTGCACGGGCTCTATCCCAACGGCTCGACGGGCGAGTTCACTCGGTTCACGGCGGAGGAGCGGCGGCGAATCATCGAGATCATCGCCGACCAAACTCGCGGCCGAGTGCCGATCCTCGCGGGCGCCGCCGAAGCCAACACGCGGGAGACGATCAAGGCCTGCGAGCACTACCACGAGCTCGGCGTTCGCGCCGTGGCCATTGTGGCGCCGTTCTACTACAAGCTGAGCGCCGCGGGCGTCTACGCGTACTTCAAGGAGATCGCCGACAACTCGCCGGTGGATGTCACGCTGTACAACATTCCTATGTTTGCCTCGCCCATCGACGTTCCCACCGTCCAGCGGCTGGCTGAGGAGTGCGAGCGCGTGGTCGCGATCAAGGACTCCTCCGGCGACCTGCCGCACATGATGCGAATGATCACGGCGGTGCGTCCGCTGCGTCCCGAGTTCAGCTTCATGACGGGCTGGGACGCGGCGCTGATGCCAATGCTGCTGTTGGGCTGCGATGGCGGCACCAACGCCACCAGCGGCGTCGTTCCCGAGATTACTCGCAAGCTGTATGACTTGACCATGTCACGGCAGCTGGACGAGGCGCGCGACCTGCAATATCGCCTGCTGACACTGTTCGACGCGATGATCCTGCACGCGGAGTTCCCCGAGGGATTCCGCGCCGCGCTGCAGCTGCGCGGGATCAACACCGGCAAGGGCCGCCAGCCTCAATCGGATGTCCAGCAACAGGCGCTCGAGCAGCTGCGCGGCCAGCTGCAATGCCTGCTGGCCGCCGAAGGCTATATGGACGAGCCGATCGGCGGCTGCGCGGCGGGCCAGCAAGTCGACGCCGACCAGGTGGCTCGCATCGTCCGCGATGTGATGCGGCAATTGCGAGGCTAAAGAGCCAGACGCTACACTGGCCGGCATGCCCGAACACCCTTACGGATTGCTGAGCCTGTTGCCGCCGCTGATGGCCATCACCCTGGCCATTGCCACGCGGCGCGTGGTGTTGTCTTTGCTGCTGGGCGTCTGGTCCGGCGCATTGTTGTTGGTCGCGCACCACCCGGCCGCCTACGGCGCCGCCGCCCTGCCCTGGCTGCAGGTGCCGCTGGCCAGCGTCGGCTCGGCCTGTCGCGATCATCTCTGGCCCGCGCTGACGCGCGAAGACAAGCTCGCCGTCTACGTCTTCACGATGCTGATGGGCGCCATGGTCGGCGTCATCCGTCGCAGCGGCGGCATGCTCGGCTTGGTCAACCTGGTGGCTCGCTGGGCGCGCACCGCGCGGCGCGGCCAAGTCGCAGGCTGGCTGCTTGGGCTGGTCGTGTTCTTCGACGATTACGCCAACACCATGCTGCTCGGCGGCACGCTCCGCCCTCTGTTTGAACGCCTGAGAATCTCTCGCGAGAAGCTCGCTTACTTGGTCGACTCGACGGCCGCCCCCGTGTCAGGGCTGGCGATCGTCTCAACCTGGGTCGCGGCCGAGATCGACTACGTCCACGAAGGACTGGCCCAGCTGCCGGTCGACTGGAACGCCGGCGAGTTGTTCCTGCGCAGCATTCCTTACAGGTTCTATGTGCTGCTGGCGTTGATCCTGGTGCCGTTGATCGCCTGGATGGGTCGCGACCTGGGCCCGATGGCCGAAGCTGAGCGACGCGCACGGGGGCATTGTCCCGACGAGCCGCAAACGGCGGCGCCGGAAGATGGCCGACGAGCCTCGCATTGGTTGAACGCGGTGATTCCGATTGCCGTGACGGTGGCCGCGATCGTTCGCTTTATGTATCGCTCGGGCGTCGCGGCGCTGGCCGACGCCGACCCCGGCGATCGCACGCTGACACAGATCTTCGGCAACGCCGACGCCTATATGTCGCTGCTCTGGGGATCGCTGATCGGGCTGGGCGTGGCCGCCGTGCTCGCCGCCGTCCAGCGGCTGCTGACCGGCGAGGAGATCCGCCGCGCCGCGACGGAAGGTGCCATGCATATGACACCTGCCTTGGCCATCCTCTGGCTTGCCTCGGCGCTCTCGGCGCTCACCGGCAATCGCGAGCCTCCCAAGCCGCTGCCCGCCACGCTCGGGTCGCAGCCAGTGGCCGCGTTCCCGGCCGACGCGGAGTTCCCGCATCAACGACAGCGGCTCTACACCGGCGACTACCTCGGCAGCCTGCTGGAGAGCCGCGTTCCACCCTGGCTGATGCCCACGCTGGTGTTCGTGATCGCGAGCCTGGTGGCGTTCTCCACCGGCACGAGCTGGGGCACGATGGGAATCCTCATGCCCTTGGCAATCGGCGCCGCCTATCGCGTGCTCGCGTCCACCGGGCCTCCCGAAATGGATCACCCGGTAATGATCGGATCCGTCGCAGGCGTGCTGGCGGGCGCCATCTTCGGAGACCATTGCTCGCCAATCTCCGACACGACCGTGATGTCGTCACAAGCCTGCGGCTGCTCGCACGTCGACCACGTCCGCACCCAACTGCCCTACGCGATGTTGGCCGGAGCGGTCTCAATCCTGTGCGGAACCCTGCCGATCGCCTTTGGCGTCTCGCCCTGGCTGCTGCTGCCGCTGGGCGTCGCCGCCATGGCGCTGTTCCTGCGCATCTTCGGACATGCGGTGCCCGATTAGCAGGTGTTTTGGAATTCGGCATGCCTCAACAAGGAAACCCGAAGCGTCAGCGAGGGATCGAAGCGCGAATTGCAACCATTTCGAATTCCAATTCCAATTCGCTTCGGGGCCTCAAAAGCGAATATGCAGCCCCACGCTCGATGAACGATACGGCACGTGGTGGTGATGGTGGTGATAGTACGGCCGGTAGTACGGATGATACACGGGCACCGGCGCGACAATCACCGGGCGAGCCACCGGCTGAACAATCGTCGGCACGACGACTGGAGGGGCCGCGACCACGGTCGGCGCCGCTTGCACTGTCGCGGACGCTTGCATGGTGGGTCGAGGGGCGGGCAGCGGAGCGTACTGCTGCATCGCTTGAATGACCTCGTTGCTGATGCCGTGCTGACGCATCGAGATCAGCTCGTTGACGTTCAACGTGCCGGCCATCTTGTTCTGGCGAATCGATTCGATGATCACGGTGTCGCCGAGGCCGGATTGGTGCATGGCCACCACGTCGGCGATTGTGACGCCGGCACTGGCCGAACGAGCTATCACGGGAGTGGGCGGCGGAGGCAGCGGATTGGGCGCTTGGGCGCCAGCCAACTCCGCCATCACCAGCGAAAGCAATCCAAACAGCCCAGCCTTCAAGGTCCGTCTCATCTTCCGTTCCTTCCCAACATTGCCTCAACAGACACGCGTGAGGGAAATGCCCGCACGATCGTGACGTTCCTTACTCATCATCGACCAATGTAGGAAGGCGAGAAAAATAAATTCCCGCCGCGGCTTGGGTTTGCTGCCCAAAGCCCAAGCCCCAATCAGGCGGCATCTGTGGCGCCCGAGCGACGCCCGCAAAATTCCCGCCGCCCATTTCACCGAAGCAGGCCCGCCGGTCCGCGAATTCCGCCTTTTTTGAACTCGCTGCGGCTTGCCTTCGTAGGATGAGCGGTGATACTTGAGAGCATTCGCGAAATTCGTCGGAAATGAGCTTGCTGAGTTCACCTGCGAATTTCAACGTCCCAACTGTCATGGATCGACAGTCGCAGCACTTCCGCGGTGATCGCCAACTTTATGTGCGACAACGCAACCGGAGTGTGAATTGAAGCTCAATGATTGAGGTTCCAGGCGCCTTGCCGCCTGTCCCGGCCTCCGCCATTTGGGGTCTTCAACCATGCGTGCTACGGCGCGCCCCGCACACGAAGGTGAACCATGAACCGCTCGACCGCCGTCATCAATCGCGTCCTCTCTTACCGCCGCTGGCTATGCATCGCGCTGCTGGCCGGCTGCTGGATCGGCCTGGCGCCCGCGCGTGCGTGGTCACAGACGCCATCGGCCAAGTCGGCGCCGTTGCTGGACGACGGCGGCTGGACAACCGTCTCGGGTGACACGCGCCGGTACTACACGCCGCCGATGACGCAGGTCACCATTTATCAACAGCGTCGTCAGCCGAGCAAAGGGCTCGAGCAGGTTTCGGAGACGCAGGTCCGTGGTGACAAGATCCAGGCAGCCGCATTCGTTCGCAGCTACGACGTCGATTCCAGCCAGGACGCCAAGCCCGCCAACCAAGCTCTGCCCAAAGGAGTGCTGGGGCGTGACACGATGCTGGCAGGAGCGAGCTTCGAGCTGCCTCGAGACGCGCAAGCCTACAGCACGACCCCCACCACCGTTGTCGCGCAGCCCGCCGACGACGCTGAGCTCAGCTTGACGCCTCCTCGGCTCGAACTGCCTCCCGCGCCACCCTTGAGCCCCGTTTCGCCGGCTTCGGATCCGGCGTTGGCTGCGGATCCGGCGCTGGATGCCGCTCACTCGATCCTTTCGCCCTCGGCCATCGCCCCGACCAACTGGAACGGCGTCGAGCCCGAACGCACTGTGCTATGGCAAGGCGTGCCGGCCGATCAACGGCCGCGACTGCCGGCGGCGCCCGCTGGAAGCCTGAGTGTGCCCGGCGTTGCGGCGCCGCTGCTGGGCGCGACAACAACCTATCCCGCCCCGGGAATTGTAAGTGTGCCGGGCGCCGCGGCAGGATTGCCCAACTGTGATGTCTCCGGCTTGCCGTACACGGGCGTCGCCGCCGCCCCGGCCGTCGCACCCTATTGCGCCCGACCCGTGGCAGCTCCGGCCGCTGGCATGACGGTGCGACGTGGACTCGTCGGCCAGCCCGTCTTGCACGTGCAAGGGCAGCCGGTGCGCAACTTTCTGCGATTCGTCACGCCGTAGCCGCTCCGTTCCCCGAGCTTGCGCTCGGGGCTAACTTCTGTCGCCCCTGTCGGGGCTTTGCGCGCCGTGGCACGGGGTGCCAGCCTGTGAAGATTGAGGTTGGCGCGCGACTCCCTGGGCTTGCGCCCAGGGCTAACGTATGTCGCCCCTGTCGGGGCTTTGCGCGCGTCGTGGCACAGGCTGCCAGCCTGTGAAGATTGAGGTTTGCGCGCGAACTCCCTGGGCTTGCGCCCAGGGCTAACGTATGTCGCCCCTGGCGGGGCTTTTGCGCGGCCCGTGCGATTCACGAGCTCGCGCGCGGGGGCGCGTGGTCCCCGAGCTTGCGCTCGGGGCTAACTTCTGTCGCCCCTGTCGGGGCTTTGCGCGCG
>JAGQPF010000403.1 GCA_020426845.1 Planctomycetales bacterium | reverse complement strand
TGAAGGAGAGTGAAGGAGAGTGAAGGAGAGTGAAGGAGAGTAAACAGCACGCGCACAAGCCCCGACACGGGCGACAGATGGTAGCCCTGGGCGCAAGCCCAGGGAACGCGCGTCGTGGCGCATCATCCCGGGAACCGCACGCGCAAAAGCCCCGACAGGGGCGACAGATGGTAGCCCTGGGCGCAAGCCCAGGGAACGCGTGCCGTGGCGCATCATCGTGGGAACCGCACGCGCACAAGCCCCGACAGGGGGCGACAGATGGTAGCCCTGGGCGCAAGCCTAGGGAATTGCGTGCCGCGCAACATCTCGAGAACCGCGCCGCGCATCATCCCAGGAATCGCGCGCCGCGCTTACTGCAAGTCGAGCGTGTCGGAGCCGACGGCGATCGGCAGGTGGCACTGTTTGCAGTTGGCGCGATCGGCGTGTGCGCACCGGATCTCGGGCCGAGCGGCGGGGCCGGAATGGCAGGCGAGGCAGTTCTCCCGCATTAGCTCCGAATGCGGCGTCATCGGCGGCGCGAGCGGGTGTGCGCGTTCGAGCTTGGCGATCTGCTGCGGGATGCCGACAAAGTCGTTCTCGGCGAACTGATCGGTCACACGTTGGAACAGATGGCACTGCCGGCAGTTTTGCGTGGCGCCGGCATGGGCGTCGTCGGTCGAATGAGGGTTGGCCGGGGCGAACGTCATGCCGGGCACCAATTTTCCTTGCGGGGTGTGGCATGTGATGCAGGCGGCGCCGAGCGGCTTGTGTGGAATCACGGGCGGCGCGCCGTCGAAGGCGCGCCGCGATGCTCGCGTTGTGGTGGCGGTCACGGTCACGGTCACGGGCGGCTCAACACCTCGTCGGCAGCCGGCGCTTTCCAGCACAACGAGCGCCAGCAAAGCGGCAATGGCGAATCTCATGGCTACACCTTCTCGATGCGGATAGCGCACTTCTTGAAATCGGGCTCCTTGCTGATGTTGTCCATGGCGTCCAGCGTCAGCATGTTGACCAGCTTCGACTCGTCGAAGAATGGCACAAAGGCGCTGCCTTGTGGCGGCCGGCCGCGGTCGTCGATCTTGGCCGCCATAACGATTTCGCCACGCCGGCTGACGAGCTTGACTTGGTCGCCATCCTGCACGCCCAGCTTTGTCGCGTCGGCGCGATTCAGCTCGACGTAGGCGGCGGGGACCGCTTGGTGGAGCTGCTTCACGCGGCGCGTCATCGAGCCGGTGTGCCAATGTTCGAGAACGCGGCCCGTGGTCAGCCAGAACGGATAGTCGTCGTCGGGCACCTCGGCGGGCGGATGGTATGGACGCAGCCAAACGGCAGCTTTTTCGCCGTAGCCTTTGGCCTTGTAGAAGTGCACGCCCGAGTCCTTCTTCACATACGGATCCTCGCCCGCCGCGTAGCGATAGCGAGTCTCCTTGCCGTCGACGACGGGCCAGCGGAGCCCGCGAGCCGCCCGCAGCTGGTCGTAACTGGCCAGGTCCTTGCCGTGCCCGACCGTGAAGGCTCGGTACTCCTCGAACATCTGCTCGTGCCAGTTGTCGTCGTCGGCCCAGGGGAACAGGTGGCCCATGTTCATCCGCTTGGCGACCTGCATGATCTGCCAGGCATCCTCCTTCGCCTCTCCGGGCGGATCGACCATGCGGTTCCAATGCTGAGTGCGACGTTCGGTGTTGCCGAACATTCCCTCTCGCTCCACCCAGGCCGCGGACGGCAGGATCAAGTCGGCGACCTCGGTGGTGGGTGTCGGATAGATGTCACTCACGACGATGAATCGGCCGTCGCCCACTTTCCGCTCGAACCGATTGAGGTTCGGCAGCGTTACCCAGGGGTTGGTGACCTGGATCCACATCGCCTTCACGTCTCCGCGGGCCAGAGCGCGAAACATGTCAACCGTGTGCAGGCCCGGCTGCGGGTTGATTGTGCCCGGCTCGATGCTCCAGAGCTTCTCGGCCAGCGCGCGATGTTCGGCGTTCATCACGACCATGTCGGCCGGCAGCCGATTGGAGAGCGTGCCGACCTCGCGGGCGGTGCCGCAGGCCGAGGGCTGGCCGGTCAGGCTGAACGGATTGGCGCCGGGCCTGCTGATCTTGCCTGTCAGCAGGTGCAAATTGGTGATCAGGTTGTTCATCCACGTCCCGCGCACGTGCTGATTCACGCCCATGCACCACATGCTGACCACGCCCCGCTGTCGTTCGCCGTAGAGCGTCGCCAACGCGTCGATTTGCGAGACCGAGACGCCGGTGATCTCGCTCACTTTCTCCGGGGTGTAGTCCTCCAAAAAGGTGCGCAGCTCGTCGAGCGAGCTCTCTTGCGCGGTGTCCTTGAATTTGTAGGACTCCGTTTGGTCGTCGTAGCAGCCGTAGCCGATCTGCTCGAGGTCCTCGATGCCGCGACGGAACACGACGTTTTCGCGAATGAAGGCGTGATCGATCTGGTTGCGTTTCAGCAGCAGGTGGAGAATGCCGTTGGCCAGCGCGAGGTCCGAGCCCGGTTTGATTTCGACGTACAGGTCGGCGAATCCGCTGGTGGGCGTCCAGCGGGTCCCGATGTCCACAATTCGCACGCGGGGATTGCGGCGTTTGTTCTCCAGCATCCGGCTGAACAGCACCGGATGCATTTCGGCCATGTTGTTGCCCCACAGCACGAAGTCGTCGCCGACATCGAGATCCTCGTAGCAGCCCATCGGCTCGTCGCTTTGGAACTGCGTCATGAATCCCATCACGGCGCTGGCCATGCAGAGCCGGGCGTTGGGGTCGATATTGTTGCTGCGCATCCCGGCTTTGATCCACTTGTTGGCGGCGTAGCCGTCAAAGATGGTCCATTGGCCCGAGCCGTAGATGGCGACCGATTCGGGGCCGTGCTCCGCCAGTGTCTGGCCGAACTTCTCGGCGATCAGGTTGAGCGCCTCGTCCCAGCTGATCTTGGAAAGTTTGCCGGAGGCGTCACGGCGGAGGGGATGGGTGAGACGGTCCTTGCCGTAAAGCATGCCGGGCAGATGGTACCCTTTGGCGCAGAGCAGCCCCTTGTTGACGGGGCTCTTTTCGTCGCCGCGCACGGCGACGACGCGATTCTCCTTGACCCCCACCTCAACGCCGCAGCCGGTGCCGCAGTAGCGGCATGGCGCCTTGTCCCAGGTGACGCCCCGCAACGCCGGATGATTGGCGGCCTGGGGCTGGGGATCGTCCGCGAGAATCGGCAACGCGGTGCAGCCCAACAATGCGGCGGCGCCTGCGCCCGTCGCGTTTAAAAACTCTCGGCGATCCATGGCTCGCTCCGACGGGAAGTCAATTCGTTCACTTGCCGGTCAGCGACTCGGCGTCGCTCGTCTCGCTGCAGCTTGGTCAGTCGGCCTTCGCGTCATCCTTCGCGCTGTCATCCTTCGCGCCCTCGGCTTTCGACGCATCGGATTTCGACGCATCGGTCTTTGGCTCGCTTGGCTCGTCGGACGTCTTCTCCTCGGCCTTTTCTTCGTCAGCTTTCTTCTCGTCAGCCTTCTGCTCCGCATCGCTGCTGTCCGTGCCGCTGTCGGCAGCCGCCGCGTCGGCGGCGGTCGCGGTCGTGGGCGGCGGCTGAATCAGCGACGCTTGGCCTTGTTCGGCAAGCTTCTTGGCGCTTTCGTACCATTGATGCTCGGGCCGCTCGAGTATCTCCTCAATCAGCTTCAGCACGGCTTCGGCCTGCTCGGTTTTGCCTTCTTCCATGGCGTGATGCGCGATCTCGCGCGCCTGCGGAATTAGCTGTTGATAGAACCGCTCGGCCACCTCGTACATGCCGTGCCAGTGGGCGTAGTCGGGCGCCATCATCGAGGCGCCGTGACGAGCGCGGCGGCCCTCGTGGTGCCAGAGATAGAACCACGTCCATTCGATCTCTTCATCGAAGGAGGTCTTGGTGGTCAGGCCCTGGTCTTTCAACGCGGCCATGATCTTGGTGCCCGGCACCGCGAACTTCTCGTTGTAGTTGATGATGAAGTCGTCGTACTGCTTGTAAAACGCGTTGACGTAGTTGGGCGTGTGGCAGTGCAGGCAAACATCCTTCATCGATTGCCGCTTGTCCTGCCACGAGCTGGCGATCAGCTTCTGCCGCTCGACCGGATCGGTCTCCTTGATCACCTTTCCGTTGATGTCGGTGTCCATCACCACGCTCACCGGCGGCCGGTTGGTCCAGGAGATTCGTTCGCCGGGGTCGTGCGTGACCTTGCCGCCATTGCGGGTGTGGCCCGACATATGGCACGTGGCGCAGGTGGGCGCCTGCGTGTAGTCCTCGCCGAGCACCCAGTGATGGGCGTCCAGGTTCATGTGATCCTTGAGGTCCCGGAAGGCGACGCCATGCTTCGACTCTTCGTAGATCTCCTTTTGCGGGTGATCCGGGCCGAGATGGCACTTGCCGCAGTTTTCCGGCTGGCGTGCGCGGCGGGGCGAGAAGTCGTGTCGCGAGTGGCATGCCGAGCACGAGCCTCGGGAGCCGTCCAGGTTCAGCCGGCCGATGCCGGTGTTGGGCCAGCTGCTGGTGTCCAGCAGCGGCCGGCCGTTGTCGTCCTTCTTCAGCTTGGCGATCGCCTCGAGATTGGTCGGCTTGCCGTTCTGATCGGGCTGCAGGTCATCGACCGTGATCAAGCTGCCGTCGGTGCCTTGCAACGCGATCTTGCTGCCATGGCATTGTTTGCAGCCCACGTTGACGCTTGCCATGCCGTTGACCATGCCCGCCTCGCGGCCGGGCGTGGGCGCGTGCGGGTTGAACGGCTCGCGATTGCCCTCGACGGTCTCCGCCAAAAAATTGTCGAGCGAGGCGAGAATGTTGCCGGCCATCGCATGATGGCTTGCCATAAACTCGGCGGTCTCGGTCTTGTGACAGCGTCCGCAATCGCGCGGCGTGACGATCGTGGCGATCGTCTCCCCATAATGCTGAAACGCGTCGACGTCGCCCTTCTCCGCCTGGTGGCAGGCGACGCAGCCCACGCCTTTGATTGCGTGAGTGCTGCCCTTCCAGTGGTCGATAATGCCTCTCGACGACTTGCTATGGCAATCGACGCAGGCCTTCGACTTGGCCGGGACGGAGACCGGATGGACTGCCAGCCCGGCCTCCTGACGCTTGCGCGCCACCTCCATCGCCTGCACGAAAATCAATGATGCCAGGAAGGTGAATCCAAGCAGCCCGATAATGATTTGTTTTGTCTTGACCGTCATTGTCTGCCGAGCCTCAATGCGTCGCCACTGCTTCCCAAACCGTCAATCCAATCAGGAGGAATGTCCCGACGATCCCGATATAAACGCTGATTTCCTTGATCCCCGTCACTCGCCGCAAGAAGTTGTCGATCCAAGGCCAGAGGAACATCGCCCCGATGATGAACCCGGTGCTGATCACCGCGAACGTCAGCGAGAACAGTTTCAGCCAGCGGAACGACACATAGAAAAACCACTCGGGCTTGATCTCCTCGGGCGTGGTTAGCGGATCCGCCTGCGGCCCGATGGTGGCCGGGAAGATGCACGCCAGTGCGCTGAGGAGCGTCATCAGCACCAAGCCGATCATCAGCTCGGTGAGCAAGTGGTCGGGGAAAAAGTTGAAGTGGGTCGAGGCGCCGTCGCTTGCCTCGGGTGTTCGATTGCCGGCGCTGGCCGACTCGTCGATCTCTTCGAGCTCCGTCACGCCATGCATGCGGATGAAGGCGATGTGAACGATCACCAGCAACACGATGGTCGTTGGCAGGACCGCCGCGTGGAGGATGTAAAAACGCGACAGCGTGCGGTCGTTGTAGCCGTCTCCGGCGAGCAGCATCTGTTTCGCGAATCCGCCGACCACCGGGGCCGCGTCGCTAATGTTGGCCGCGACCGTTGCGCCCCAATAGCTGAGCTGCTCGAACACGAGACTGTAGCCCGTGAAGCCCGTCAGCAGCGTGCACATCAACAGGGACATGCCGACGACCCAGTTGAGCTCGCGAGGGCGACGGTAGGCGCCGGTGAAATAGACCCGCATTTGGTGGAGGATCACCGCGGCGATCATCAGCGTGGCGGCCCACTTGTGCAGGCTGCGCAGGTACCACCCGAAGGCAGCCTCGTGTGTGATGTACTGTACCGACTGATAGGCGGTTGCGGCGGAAGGCTGATAGTAAAACGCCAGCAGAATGCCCGTGGCGATCTGCACGACAAACAGGTAGGCAGGCGTGCCACCCAGGGCAAACCACCACTTCTTCAAGTGGTTCGGCACCGGCTCGTTGGTCAGCTCGCGGAGGCTGGCGCCGTCGACCGGCACTCGCTCGCGAAGCCAGGAACCTGCTCGGCTCATCCTTGCTCCTCCGCTTCGGCGATCTCCACGGACCCCATTGGCACTGCGATCATCAGCAGATTGTCCTGCACCAGGAGCGGAAAACGCGTCAAATGTTGGTTGGCCTTCTGGGGCGGACCCTCGATGGGAGCCCCCGAGGCGTCAAAGGCGCCGTTGTGGCATGGGCAGAAAAATCGGTCGTTGACCGCTTCCCAGTGCACTTGGCAGCCAAGGTGCGGGCAGACGCTGGACAGAGCGATGAACGACTCCGCAGTGTCCTCTTCGGCCTGGCGGGCGATCACGACCTTGGCGCCCGAAGGCAGCGTGAACGGCATCGCCTCGCCGACTCGCAGCTGGTCAACCGTGCAGACGAATTGATGGCTGACCGCGCCGCCATTGGCGGGGTACAGATAGCGGCCGCCGCAATAGAACAGCATTCCATAGCCGCACGCCATGCCGCCGACGGCCAATGTGGTCGCGCTGATGAATCCCCGCCGGTCGGACCGCTCGTCGTCTTGTGGACGTTGCGGCCGTTGTTCGGGCTGTCCTTCGTTTTCCGCCACGTCGCCCCTCCCTCGGATTTGGGCTTCCCAACGCACCACTCACTCGGCACACTTCACCGTGGATGGCATGTTTTGCCAGACTCTATAGTTGATGTCAAGGTGCACTAATCGGGATCGCAGCCGAGATGATCTCCCAGACGGCCGAATACGCACTGCGAGCGGCGACGTATCTGCTTTCGCGACAGGGGGAGATCGTAAGCCGTCGCGAGATTGCCGCTGACACACAAATCTCCACCGCGTACCTGCCGCGAGTGATGCGCGCGCTGAGTGACGCGGGCGTCGTGGCGGCTCACCGCGGACCCGGGGGCGGCTACGCAATCGCCGCCGATCCACAAGCACTCAACGTGTACGATGTGGTGACGGCCATCGAGCCGATTCGACGCATCGAAAAATGCCCTTTGGGGCTGTCCGACCACGAGCAGCTCTGCCCGCTGCATGCCCAACTTGACCAGCTGGCGGAGTCCGTCGAACGCGTGCTTCGCCAGACGCGCGTGATCGACCTGGTCACGGCAGCGCCGGGGCAAGTGCCCACGGACCTGCGCTGTTTTTTTCCCCCGCCCGCGACATAGCGAGGGTTTATCTGCCAAGCGCCTCAATGGCGGCCTGACGGAACGTCTCTTGAGCTTTGCCGCCTTCGCCGGGAAATCCCGCGTGTTGCACGAGCCAGATGAAGATTAACCCGTGCTTGCGGTCAAAGTAAGAGTTGGTGGAGTAGGCGCCGCCGTGACCGAAGCGGTCGCCGCCCGTGGAGAAGCCGAGCCCGTATTCGGTCGGCACGCCCTCGGGCGTCTGCTTGGTGGTCAGCTGGGAGACGGCTTCTTCGCTCAGGTAACGACGGCCGTCGAGTTGTCCGCCGTTGGCAAGCATGCGGTAGAACCGCACCATGTCGGTGGCGGTGGAGAACAGGCCGCCGGCGGGCATCGGCGTGCGGCCAGCCGTGTCGGACAGCGGGTACTGCAATTGAGAGATCGTCGTGGCCGCGAGTCCTCGCTTTTCCGGGCCCGGCTGGTACGACTTGGCGATGCGCGCGACTTGCTCGTCGGTGGGCCAGAACGTGGTGTCATGCATGCCAAGCGGCTTCAGCAGTCGCTCGTCGAGAAACTGCTCGAACGATTGCCCGCTGATGACTTCGATGATGCGCGCGGCGGTGTTGATGCCGGCGTTGCTGTATTGGTACTTCGAGGCGGGCTCGTGGTCCAGCGGAGTCATCGCGTAGCTGCGGACGCGGTCAGCCAGCGGCAGTCGGTCCAATGTGGGAACCTCCAGCGCCGAGCGAAACGGCAGGCCGCTGGTGTGTGACAGCAAATGTCGCACGAGCATCGTTTGGCGAGGCCGCCGCAGTTGCCGTTGTTGCGCGTCTTGCTCCACGACCACCATTGACTCGGCGAACTCCGGCAGGTGTTTCTCCACCGGGTCGTCCAGGCTCAGCTTGCCCTCGTCCACCAGCATCATCACGGCGGCGGCGGTGATCGGCTTCGATTGAGAGGCGATCCAGAACATCGCGTCGGGGCGCATGGCCTGCTTGGCCTCCACGTCCGCGAAGCCGACGGCGCCGTGGCAGACAATTCCCTGTCTGTCGGCGACGAGCATCACGGCGCCGGCCAGCTCCTGTCGGTCCACGTAGGGCTGAACGGCGGCGACGATTTTTCGTGTGGCCTCCGAGTTGGCGCCGGCGGACGCGGGCACTCGAGTTTGCCCGGTGCGAGCCAGGAACTGATAGAGCTCGGCGGTCGCACCGTCGCCGGGCTTGCCGAGGTCCCCGTTGAGCTTGCGGTGCGTGGACTCGCGCGCCCCATAAACTCGGGTGGGGACGCCGGCGGCCTCCAGCACCGCGCCAAATCGCTTAGCCTGCGCGGTGACGTCCGGTTGTCCGGCGACGTGCAGAATTAGAAACGGCGGGATGCCCTTGTCCGCCGCCACATGAGTGACGGCCGAAAAATCCACATGTTTCCGCGGATCGCCGCCGAACTTCACGCGGTGCCCCACGGTGGGCAGCGGCAATTGGTGCACTGTTTGCCGCAGCTCGGCGGTGGTGATGATGGCGGGAATGTCGTAGGTGTCGCCATCCACCGGGACACATCCCCGCAGCGCCGAGAACGGCACGCCCTGCTCTTTCAAGTATCGCTCGTCCACGCACAGCAGCGCTGCCAGCTGGGCGCCGGCCGAGTGCCCCATCACGTAGATCTGCCCCGGATCGCCGCCGTGTTTGGCGATGTTCTTGTGCACCCAACCAAGTGACATGGCGACGTCACGAATCAGCGTCTCCATGTCGACGTCCGGCAGCAGACGGTAGTTGGTGGACACGAACACATAGCCGCGCTCGGTCAGCACCTGTGGCTTAATCTGCACATCGGACTTGTCACCCGTTTGCCAGCCGCCGCCATGGATCCAAAACACCACGGGACGCGAGACTTGCCCTCCTTGTGAAGCAGCCGCGGCCGGCGTGTAAATGTCGAGCACATGCCGCTCGTGCGCTGGATTGGCGTAGGGAATGTTCGCCTGAAGATGTTGGGCGGCGACAAACCGACAAGGGGCCGCCAGCAAGAGCAACACGGCGAAATGGGCGGGCTTCATGGGAATACCGATGTGAGTGAAAGGCCGTTTTGACCGGCGGTGAACTTCAAGCAAGTTGTGGATGGTAGCTCTACCGCAACCCAAAGGCAATCTTCCGAGTATTGATCGGGCCTCCATCGCCGGCGACCCTTGTGAGGCCCGGTGGACCGATTGGCGACGCGCTGCGTGTGGCTAACTCGACGACCGAGTAGAATGACGTTGTCGTTGCCAGGCAGCCCACCTCCAGTCACGTGCGACGCAATATTCCCACATCGCTTGAGCCTTTGACCGTGAACCGCCCTACCCTGCCATTGCTGCCCCTGGTTGTCGGGCTTTGGCTGGCGACTGCCGGCTGGGATGACGCGTGGGCCCAGGGCACGACTTCGCCCGCTGCGCCCGGGGATCTCGGCGGCGATGCCTTCTTTCGCCAGCGGATCGAGCCGTTGCTGAAAGAACATTGCCTGGGCTGCCACTCGCATGCCGCCGAGATGGAAGGCGGCCTGACGCTTGATTCGCGCAGCGGTTGGACCCGAGGCGGGGGACGCGGCCCGGCAGTTGTGCCCGGCAAGCCGGAGACAAGCCTGCTACTGAGCGCGGTGCGGCACGCCGACCCCGACCTGCGAATGCCGCCCGACCGGAAACTTTCCGCGGAGCAGATCGAGCTGCTGGAGACCTGGATTCGGCGCGGAGCGCCCGACCCGCGCGTCGCGCCGGCGACTGCGCAACCCGTCGGCGATCCGTTGGATTGGTGGTCCCTGCGGCCGTTGCGGCGGCCTCCAGTTCCCGTGGTCGCCACTTCGTCTCCCACGTCGTCTCCCACGTCGGAGAAGTTGGAGAACCCGATCGATGCGTTTATCGCTCGCAAGCTCCACGAGCACCAGCTCGCACCCGCGCCACGCGCGCAGCGCCCCCAGTTGATCCGTCGCGTCTACTTCGATCTGCTTGGTTTGCCGCCAACGCTCGAGGAGGTCGAGGCGTTCGTCGCCGACCCGGACCCACGCGCCTACGAGAAGTTAGTGGACCGGCTGTTGAGCTCTCCTCGTTATGGCGAACGCTGGGCGCGACACTGGCTGGACACGACGCACTTTGCCGACTCGCACGGCTGCGAGCACGACGTGCTGCGGCCCAACGCTTGGCGCTATCGCGACTACGTGATCGACAGCCTCAATCGCGACACGCCGTGGAGCCGCTGGGTCCGCGAACAACTGGCCGCGGATCACTTCTTTCCCGAGCAGCCCGAACTGACGGCGGCGCTGGGGTTCCTGGCCGCGGGGCCGCTGGAGCTGAGCCGCGCTGGCACGGCGCCGGTGACGTTCGACTATCTGGATCGCGACGACATGGTGGCTCAGACGATGGCCGCGTTCGCGAGCACCACCGCCGGCTGCGCAAGGTGCCACGACCACAAGTTCGATCCGGTCTCGCAGGAGGACTACTACGCACTGCAAGCCGTCTTCGCTGGCGTCGGCAAGGGCGATATCGATTTCGACTCCGACCCGGAGGTGGGCGAGCAGCGACGCCGCTGGGAACAGTTGGCCAAGTCGGCGGCCAGCGGAGACCCGACGCAGCTGCTGGCCGCCGAGCACGCCGAGGTCGTGGCGAAGTGGGAGTCCGACTTTGCAGCGGCCATCGCCACGTGGGAGCCGCTCAGCCCAAAGCGATATGAATCCTCCGGCGGTGCGACGCTGACGCTGCTGGACGACCAATCGGTGCTGGCCTCCGGCGATCGGCCAGAGCGCGACACCTATACCATCACGCTCCCGTTGGCACCGGGCAAACTGGCCGCGCTGCGGTTGGATGTGCTCGCCGACGATCGCCTGCCGATGAAGGGGCCAGGTCGGCAGGACAACGGCAATCTGCACTTGAGCGAGATTGGGGTGTATCTCGCCGCGGCCGATGGCGACGCCGAGCGGACTCCGCTGGCGATCGAGTCGGCAAAGGCCGACTGGGATCAGTCCGGCTGGACGATCGCTCATGCGCTGGACGGCAATGAGGCGACCGCCTGGGGCATCTATCCGCAAGTGGGGCAGTCGCATCACGCGGTGTTTCAGTTTGCTCAGCCACATGAGGTGACAGAAGATCGTCAGTTAGTTGTCGTCCTCAAGCAGCTTCATGGCGGCGGCCATTTGATTGGCCGCCTGCGGCTCTATGCGACCGCCACGGCTGGAGCGGCCGCAAAGGTGGTGCCCGAGCCGGTGCGGGCGGCGGCGAAGACTCCAGCCGCCGAGCGGACCGAGGCGCAGCGCGTCGCGATCGCGGCCTTTGCCCTCGCGCAGCACGCCGAGCGACAGTTGGCAGCGCTGCCTCCGCGAGCGCAAGCCTACGCCGTCTCGAACTACTATTCGCACGCCCGCAAGCTCGATCGGCCGCAGGCGCCGAAGATTGTGCATGTGTTGCGGCGCGGCGACATTCACCAGCCGGGCGCAGTGGCGACACCCGGCGCCTTGTCCGCGCTCGAGCCGCTAGCCGCCAAGTTCGACATCGACCTGCAGCACGAATCCGCGCGGCGCGCCGCATTGGCCGAATGGCTGGTGGACCGAGACAACCCGCTCACCTGGCGAAGCGTCGTCAATCGAGTTTGGACGCGGCATTTTGGCCGCGGCCTCTGCGACACCCCGAACGACTTTGGCCGCATGGGCGGAACGCCGTCGCACCCCGAGTTGCTCGACTGGCTCGCCGTGTGGTTTCGCGACGACGCACAAGGCTCGCTAAAGCGATTGCATCGCCTGATTCTGCTGTCCGAGGCTTATCGGCGTTCCACGCAGTTGGCGGTCAAGGATTCGAGCGGGCCGTCGGCCGGTGCTGCCGACCCGTTGGCCGTGGACGGCGGCAACCGGCTGTTGTGGCGGATGAACCGTCGCCGTTTGGACGCCGAGTGTTTTCGGGACGCGGTAAGGCGAGTGACGGGGCGGCTCGATCTGACGATGCACGGACCGGGCGTGCAACAGTTCAGCCAGTCGAGCGGCCGGCAGGTCACGCCCGTGCTGGATTACGACGCGTTCGACTGGGGGCAGCCCGCCGCCGCGCGGCGCAGCATCTACCGCGTCGTCTGGCGCGGCATCGCGGACCCGTTCATGGAGTCGCTCGACTTCCCGGATCTGGGGCTGTTGTCGGCGCAGCGCGGCTTGTCCGTCTCGGCGCTCCAGGCTTTGACGCTGTTCAACAACGACTTCGTGCTCCATCATAGCCGCGT
>JAGQPF010000042.1 GCA_020426845.1 Planctomycetales bacterium | reverse complement strand
CAAGGAGAGAAGCTGGCGGCATACCCGGGGCGATGCCCCGGGCTTCGTTGAGGAAGGCCTTCGGCCTTCAAGGAAAGAAGCTGGGCGGCATTCCCGGGGCGATGCCCCGGGCTGCGTTGAGGAAGGCCTTCGGCCTTCAAGGAGAGAAGCTGGGCGGCATTCCCGGGGCGATGCCCCGGGCTGCGTTGAGGAAGGCATTCGGCCTTCAAGGAAAGAAGCTGGGCGGGCATACCCGGGGCGATGCCCCGGGCTGCATTGAGGAAGGCCGTTGGCCTTCAATGAAAGAAGCTGGGCGGCATACCCGTGGCGATGCCGGGCGATGCCCGTGCTTTGAGGATCGCCTTAGGCCTTGGAACCGGGCTATGCTGAGGCAGGCCCCAGGGCTTCGAATTGTAGGGACTGGAGATCCTCCACCGCCTGTTAGAATGGAAGCATGAAGATCACTTCCATTCCACAGCTGGTTCGGCACGGCGGGCGCTGGCTTGAGATTCTCGCCGTCCTCAGTCGTTTCGGCCTGGCCGATTGGCTCAGCCGCATCAACGTCGAGTTTGCCAAGGACCAACTGAAGGATCGCGACGGTCTGGCCCTGGCACGACATTCCACCGAGAAGCGAATTCGCCTTGCACTGGGGGAGTTGGGGCCGATCTTCATCAAGTTCGGCCAGCTGCTGAGCACTCGCCCCGACCTGATCGGGCCCGTCCTGGCCGACGAGCTGGCGCAGCTCCAGCTCGAGGCGCCAGCCGATTCGTTCGCAACGGTTCGGGACACGGTCGAATCGCAGCTTGGTCAGCCGTTGGAAGAGTTGTTCATGGAGTTCTCCGAGGAGCCGTTGGCCTCGGCCTCCATCGGGCAGGTCCACGTGGCGCGGCTGAATTCCGGCGAGCGCGTGGTGGTGAAAGTGCAGCACCATGCGATTGAGCGTTATGTGGCCCGGGACATGGACGTGTTGGGTGGACTGGCCACACTGGCCGAACGCTTTGAAGAGTTGGCGGTCTACCATCCACGCGAGATCGTCGCGGAAGTCGGCCGTTCGCTGCGACGCGAGCTTGACTTTGGCCGGGAGGAGCGCAACCTGCAGCAATTCGCCGCTCTCTACAACGATGGCGCCCGCGTCCGCATTCCTCGGCCGTTTAGTGAGCTAAGCACCTCGAAGGTGCTCACGATGGAGTACATCGAGGGCGCCAAGGTGTGCGACTTGTCGAAGTCGCCCGAGCGATTTGACCCGGAGTTGATCGCCACGCGCGGCGCCGAACTATATCTCGACATGATTTTCGAGAACGGCTTCTTCCATGCCGATCCGCATCCCGGCAACATCGTATTGCTGCCCGGCAATGTGCTGGGGCTCGTCGACTTCGGCATGGTCGGCCGACTTGATGAGCGGCTGCGCGAGTCGATCGAGGAAATGTTGATGGCGATCGTCAACCGCGACAACCTGATGTTGACGGCGATCATTCGCCGTGTCGGCAAGTTGCCGCCGAATTTCGACGAGTCGATGTTGAACATCGACTTGGCCGAGTTCATCAGCATGCACGGCAACAAGTCCATTGTGGACTTCAATCTTGGCGCGGCCTTGAATGACATGACCGGCATCATTCGACAGCACCAGATTTCATTGCCGGCTCAGGCCGCGATGCTGATCAAGACGCTGATCACGTTGGAGGGAACGGCCAAACTGCTCTCGCCTCGGTTCAGCCTGCTCGAACTGATCGTTCCTTATCATCGCAAGCTGCTGTTGCGTCGCATGTCTCCCTCGCGACAAGTGCGGAAGATGAGACGGCTGGCGGTGGAGATGGAGCATCTCGTCGAACAGATGCCGCAACGGATGATGGATATCCTCGAGCAGATTCGCGAGGGCAAATTTGATGTGCATCTGGACCATCGGGGCCTGGGGCCTTCGGTGAACCGGCTCGTCTTGGGGCTGCTGTGCAGCGCGTTGTTCCTCGGCTCGTCGCAGATGCTCTCGAGCCAGGTTTCGCCGTTGTTGTTTGCCGGCCGGCCGTTTTGGGGCATGGAGAATGTCTCGTTGCTGGGCCTGACGGGCTGCACCGTCTCGATTCTGATCGGCCTGCGGTTGCTGCGGGCGATCGTCAAAAGCGGGCACCTCGACCGCAAGGATTACTAAGCCATCGCTAAACAGCTGCTAGGGCCGCCGGGGCGATGGGGACCCGAGGCTCCTGCCGTTGACCGATTGGCAATTCTGCACCAAACTATTTTTTCTATGGTGTTCCCGCCGTTCGCCGGCCCCCTCCCCTGCCCTGTCGGTCCTGCCGCGGCGCGCTTCATCCCACCCCCAAAATCATGCGACGCAACGATATTCGGAACGTGGTCATTATTGCTCACGTGGACCACGGCAAGACCACCTTGGTGGACTGTCTGCTGCGACAAAGCGGCCAATTTCGAGACTCGCAGCTGCAGCAGGACCAGATTCTCGACAGCAACGATTTGGAGCGTGAGCGGGGCATCACCATCCTCTCCAAAAACATCGCGTTGCCCTACAACGGCGTGAAAATCAACATTATCGACACGCCGGGCCACGCGGATTTCGGCGGCGAAGTCGAGCGAGTGGTGCGGATGGCCGATGGCGCCGTGTTGTTGGTGGACGCGGCCGAAGGCCCGATGCCTCAGACCCGGTTTGTGCTTTCCAAGGCGCTCGAGGCCGGGCTGACTCCGCTGGTTGTGGTCAACAAGATCGACCGTCCGGACGCGAGGTCGCTCGAGGTGCTGGACGAGGCGTTCGAACTGGTGATGGACCTCGCCGGCGACACATCGGTCTCGGAGTTCCCTTATATCTTCTCGACGTCGAAGCTCGGTTATGCGACGGACGCTCCGGACCGGCCGGGCGAGTCGATGCGGCCGTTGCTGGAGATGATCTTGGACCACGT
>JAGQPF010000402.1 GCA_020426845.1 Planctomycetales bacterium | reverse complement strand
TTGATCTGAATGTTGTGCTCGCCGTACGGCAGGTCGTCTACTTTGATTGGGATAATAAAACGCGGTTCATTGAGTTGTCGCGCAACCCCGGCGGCGACGGCCAATTCCTGCAATGTTCCGGGCTTTTGGTTGGACGCTCTCGACGTAACAAAGATGAACCGCCGCGTATTCTCGCGGATTGCAACCTCAATGTTCCGCCAGAAATCATCGCCTCCACGGAGCTTCACGACATCGCACCACACTCGGTAGCCTTCCCGCGTAAGTCGTAGTGTCAACCACGTGGCGAATGCGTTGTCCTCGGGATTCGCGTGGCTGACAAACACAACCTGCCTATTGTCCAGCGACGGGAGCGACTTGGTCATAGCTCCCCCTTGAACGCTCGGTCGAGGATTGCTGGCATCGTGGCTTTGATCTCGGTTTGCATCTCCGCGCGTTGACGATCGAAGAACGGACGTCGGGTGAAGATTTCACGTATCTGGGCTTGTACGCTCATCGGCGGCACCAACAACTCGTGATTCATCAGGGCAGCCGGTTGAACGCGCTGTCGACGAACGCCCAGGCCTTTGCTTTCCGCCGCAAGCGAGTGCCACACATGGGACGACATGAAATACGCATAGAGGAATTCTGGAAGCGCGCCCGGCTTCACGGAAAAGGTCGGATACTCATTCGATACATAGACACCGTCAAATTCCTCGGTCACAAGTCCGCAAGCTCCCTCAAAGGCAAACAGGCGACTGTAGATGAATTGTCCAGCGCGGACACGAAACAGCGTCGTCGCGCTAGTCTCTAGGCCTGAGATTGGAGGCTTGTGAAAGAGGCCTCGTCCAAAACTGTAAATGCCCAAATTGGGATACTCGCGATTTGGCAACACTTTGATGGGCTCTGAGACGTTTTCCGCGATGTCGGCAAGTTTAGCGCGAGTCCATCCTGCTGTGAGTTTGTCGGCCTCCGCTAAATCGGCGCGATGGGCAAGTCCGACGATTAAGAGATTGGCTGTCTCGTCTATCTCGCGGCAGAGGCCTTGGGCCTCGGCGATGAGCGCAGCCGCGGCGTCAAGCTTCGCGACGATCCGGTCCTGCTCCACTGGCTCCGGGAGCGGGATTTCGTGTGAAAAAACTCCTTCGGGATGAATTCGCTGCCGTCGGCTTCCCATTCCCGTGGCATTCGTCGCAACGTCCACCCAAGTTGTTGGCAGCCGAAAATACCACTCCAAGAACCGCAGTCGTAATCGTTCCGATTGGGCTTCCAGTAGTGGAAATTCGTTGGACACATAACAGCCATCGAGGCCATCTGGAACAAGTCCGTAAGCTCCTTCGAATGCAAAGAGCCGGCTGTAAACAAATTGTCCAGCCTTTGCTCGATAAAGTGTCGTCGCGCTGCTCGTGCTGCCGTTAATCGGGGGCTTCGCGAAGACTCCCCGTCCGAAGCTGTAGATCCCAAAATTCGGATACTGCTGGTTGGGTTGCACGCTGACGGGGTCTTGAACATGCCTCAACAGCTCGCCCAACGGTCGGGTTGGCCAGCTCCGCACGCTCACGCTCGCGCTCCTTCAAGGGTGCTGCGGGCTGCTTGTTCCGGCCGTTCATTCAGAATGCCTTCGACTTCGGCCATTATCGTGGAGATTCGTTCCGCCTTCTCCGCGATACTACTTGCCAATTCCTCCGGTTGGCGGTGGTCGAGCGCTTCGGGCGCGTGGGGGTTCTTGATGTCCAAGTTGAAGTTCGGCCAATAGAGCGCA
>JAGQPF010000401.1 GCA_020426845.1 Planctomycetales bacterium | reverse complement strand
TCTTCGCGATGTTCTTTCCCCAAGGAAGCATGTCTCACAGAGGCACGGAGACACGGAGGATTTCGGTGTCGAGGTTGCTTTGTGATTCATTTGGATCCACAACGCTTTTCTGAATCCAACTCCGTGTCTTTGGGACTCCGTGAGAGATTAAGGAAGCGTGCAGCCGCTCAAGCCGCTTCGAGTCGACATCTTCGCGATGTTCTTTCCCCAAGGAAGCATGTCTCACAGAGGCACGGAGACACGGAGGATTTCGGTGTCGAGTTTGCTTTGTGATTCATTTGGATCCACAACGCTTTTCTGAATCCAACTCCGTGTCTTTGTGTCTCCGTGAGAGATTAAGGAAGCGTGCAGCCGCTCAAATCGTTCTCGGCGAAGTGTGACTAACTTCGCGAGTTCGTTCTCCTAACCGCCGTCCCCGTCACCGGCTCCGCTAGGCAGCAGCCGGAATAGCCACTCGGGCGAGCCGTGTCGCAACTGGTCGACCACGACTGCCACGATAATGATGCAGCCGATGATGATCTGCGTGTAGGTGTTGGGGATCGAAAGCTGGTGGCAGCCGCTGCGGATCACGGTGATGATCATGGCGCCGATCATGGTTCCCGGGATGGAGCCACGCCCGCCGCTGAGACTGCCGCCGCCAAGCACGACTGCGGCGATGATCTCCAATTCCTTGCCGCTGCCGTCGGTCGGGTTTCCATTTTTGACGTCCGCAAAATAGAACAACCCGCCGATGGCCACAAAGAAACCGGCCAGTGTGTACACCGACACGATGGTCCACGGCACATTGATGCCGCAAAGTCGCGCTGTCGACTCGCTGGAGCCGAGCGCAAAGACGTTGCGGCCAAAAACCGTGTAGCGCAATACCATGGCGACACCGAGGCCCAGCACGATCGCGATCCAGCCGCTCGTAGGAATGTGAGGCAAAAAGCCGCCGGGGTTGAAGTAGTTTTCGGCGCGGGGGCCCGTGTAGCAGAGATTGGCCAGCCACTTCGGCACGTTCTCCGTGGGCGCATAAACCGTCGACTCTTTGGCGATCAACTGGCCAATGCCGAGAAAAATCGTCATCGTGCCCAAGGTGACAATGAACGGCACGACCTTGGTGAGGCTGATCAGGCCGCCATTGATGAAGCCGCACAGGCAGCCGGTAGACACCGTCAACAGCAACGCTTTCCACATGACGGCGGCGAATTGTGGATCGTCGGCCGCCACGGGGGACAATTTGAGCACGGTGGCGAGCACGGTTCCGCACAACGTCAGCGCGGTGCCCGCGGAGAGGTCGATGCCGCTGGCGATAATGATCAGCGTCATGCCGAACGCGGGCACTGCGATCAAGGACGTCGAGTTGAGCAACACTCGGATGTTGCGCAGCGATAGAAAGTACCCGGAGCCCCATTGCCGGTCGGCGAGGGCAAACAGCAGCACAATGACGACCAACGCAAACAGCGGGCCGAGCTGCGAGCGGACCAAGAGTTGGAACGGTTTGACGGCCAGTGACTTCATGCTTCCTCTCCAGGCGACTCGATGCCTTCGTCCAACGCGATCGCGGTGTGCATCACGGATTCCTCCGTCCAACCGGTGGTTTCCCGGACCTCGCGCAGCTCGCCGCGAGCCATGACGCCGATCCGGTCGCAAACCGCGAGCAACTCCGGCAAGTAGGAGCTGACAAAGACGATCGTCCGTCCCTCTGCGGCCAACTCTCCCATCATGCGATAGATTTCGGACTTGGTTCCGACGTCGATTCCCTTGGTCGGCTCATCCATCAGCAGCACCCGAGCGTCCTGATGCAGGATGCGGGCGATCGCGACTTTCTGTTGGTTGCCGCCGGAAAGCTCGGACACCGATTGCCCGGGTGACTGCGCCTTAACTTGCACTCGCTGCATGAACTCGGCGGCTCGGCGCTGGCGTCGCCGCAAGTTGATCCAGCCCAGCTTGGAGTACGGTCGCAGATTGCTGATCGTCAGGTTCTCGACAATCGAGAGGTCCTGCGCGAGTCCCTCGGCCTTGCGGTCTTCCGAAAGCAAGCCGAATCCCGCCCGCATGGTTGCTTTGACGCGGCCGTTGACTGGCTTGCCTTGCAGCAGCACGACTCCGCCCTGCACATGGTCGAGTCCAAAGATGGTCCGCAGTAGCTCGGTGCGTCCTGCCCCCACCAAGCCGGCGACGCCGAAAATCTCGCCTTCGCGAAGCGAGACGCTTACTCGCTTGGGTTGATGCGTGCCGCTTAAATCTTGGATCTCCACCAATGCTTTGCCGGGCGTGTGCGGCACTTTGGGAAACAGATCATCGATATCGCGACCCACCATGAGGCTCACGATTTGCCGATCGTCGACCTGATCGATGCGGCCCTGTCCCACATAGTTGCCGTCGCGCAGCACCGTGTAGCGGTCCGCGACTTCTCGCACTTCTTCGAGAAAGTGGCTGATGTAGATGATGCCCAGGCCGCGTTCCTTGAGCGTTCGCACAATTCGGAACAGCTGCTCGACGTCCTTCTGTGGCAAGGAACTGGTGGGCTCGTCAAACAGAATGATTTGCGCTTCGCCGGCGAGCGCGCGCGCGACTTCGATCAATTGCTGAGTGGCTACGGATTGGCGACCGACGTTCGCTCGAGGCGACAGCTGGGGCAGCCCCACGGTGGCCAGCGCCTGCCGCACCTTGTCGCGTTGGCGGGACCGCACGAGCGTGCCGGCGCCGGTGCCCGGCATGCCAAGCAAGATGTTGTCCTCGACGCTCAGGTCGGGCGCGAGGTTGAGCTCCTGATAGATCATCGCCACGCCGTGGCGGCGAGCATCGTTGGGCCCTTGTGGACGATAGAGCTGTCCGGCAATCCGCATTTCACCTTGGTCGGCAGGATGGGCGCCGCTGAGCACCTTCAGCAAGGTGCTCTTTCCGGCGCCGTTCTCGCCGATCAGAGCGAGCACCTCGCCTCGCCCGACGCGCAGCTGCACATGGTCGAGCGCCACCGTGGCGCCGAACCGCTTGCAGATGCCGGTCATTTCGAGCAGGGGAGCGTCGCTCATTAACGATTTTCCGTTTTCCGAATCACTCGGCGATCGCCGGCTTCAACAGCTGCTGGAATCGCTCTTCCGCCATGTTGTCGGGCGTGGCCACGTATTCGCCCGTGGAGATAAATGCCGCCTCGGGCTTTTCACCCTTGATCGAGGCGACCAGGGTTTTCACCGACTGGTAGCCCATCTCAACGGGATCTTGCAAGACGATTCCCGAGCACGAGCCGTCCTTCATGGCTTCGATCAATGCGTCGCTGGGATCAAACGCAATGAACTTCACCTTGCCGTTGAGCCCCGCATTTCGCAAGGCCTCGAGCGTGCCGTTGGCATTGGGCTCGCAGACGGCGAAGATGCCGTTGAGCTGCTCGCCGTGGAGTTGCAGCAGGCTGTCCACCTTCTCTTTGGATTCGGTGGCGTTGTCGCCGCCCCGTTGATCGGATGAGATGACTTTGATGTCGGGATACTTGGCGATCCCCTCCAGAAATCCCTCTTCGCGCTGCTCGGTGCTTTCGCTGCCGGCGATGTAGCGCAACAGGATGACATTGCCCTTCTCGTTGATCACTTTGGCGAGTTGCTCGGCTGCCAATTGGCCTCCTTTGCGATTGTCGGTGGCCACATAGGCGACGATCTTGGGGCCCTCGTTCAGGCCGCTGTCAAAGATCACGACAGGGATGCCCTCGTCGATGGACTCTTCGACAACGTCAACGAGCCCGCCTTTTTGATTGGGCGCCAACACGATGCCGTCGACCCGCGAGGTGATCATGTTGCGGACCACTTCAATCTGGCTGCCGGTGTCGCTCTCGACGACCGGGCCTCGCCAGACGATCTCCACGTTGCCGATCTCCTCGGCGGCCTTGCGAGCGCCAAAGTGCACGGACTTCCAGAACTCGTGGCTTGTTCCCTTCGGAATCACCGCGATTCGCAGTGGTTTGTCGCCGCCGGCGCCCGGGCCAGCCGCATTGCCCCCGTCCTTGGGCCCGCAGCCGCTCAACAGGCTGACCAAGGTCGCCCAGCAGATCAGCCAAATGCCGGGTAATCGGTTGTGGGATCGACTCATGCGGAATCTCCGTCTGTGCTTGGCCAGGTGAGGCGGGAAAAATGGAGCGAGGAAAGTCTGCCAGCATACCATGTCGTAGCATGGGCGGCCTCGCCCGTGCAGAGCTGCGCAACCCCACGGCCGGCCGAAGCACGCTTCGCGCGTAGCATGGGCGCCCTCGCCCGTGCAGCACTGCGCAACCCCACGGCCGGCCGAAGCACGCTTCGCGCGTAGCATGGGC
>JAGQPF010000400.1 GCA_020426845.1 Planctomycetales bacterium | reverse complement strand
GCTTTCCCCGGGCTACGTTGAAGAAGGCCTTCGGCCTTCGTGATGAGCGCGACCCAAACCTGGGGAGGCGCTGCGCTTTCCCCAGGCTACGTTGAAGAAGGCCTTCGGCCTTCGTGATGAGCGCGACACCAACCTGGGGAGGCGCTGCGCTTTCCCCGGGGCTACGTTGAAGAAGGCCTTCGGCCTTCGGTGAAATACGGCGAGGAAGGACTTCGGCTTTCGGTGAAATGCGCCGACTTTAGAAACCGCCGCCGACCGACCGCTTCTCGTACAACGGCATGTGGCGATAGTAGACCTCGAGAATCATCACGCATAGGGCCGTCGTGTAGAGCCGGCCGCCGGCATGTGCGTGCCGGTCCTCGAAGTGCCAGCTGCCCCGCTCGTGGTTTTCGCGAGCTTGCGTGCGGATCAGGTATTCGCGCAGGTGGTTGTTCCAACGCGGCCACTGCGGGCCCTCGTAGTGATGCATCACCTGCGTGGCGTAGTAATTGAAATACATGTCCGTCTCGGACGGGCCGAGCGTCGCCAGGTAGTCAACCCCGCGCCCCAATCGCGCGTCCCGCTGTTCCCAGCCGGTGTACATCCGCATCAGCAAGCCGACCGCTGTCGGACCGGGGTCCTTGCCGGGCTTTAAGTAGCCGTACTGAGCGCCGCTGGCCGACTCCACCGTGCCGAGAAACTCCTTGGCGCGCTCGATCACCGGCGAGGGCACCCGCAGCCCGGCAAGCTTGGCGCTCTTGAGCGCCATCAGCTGCCAACCGGTCACCGTCGTGTCACCCGGCTGGCCGGGAACATATCGCCAGCCGCCACGAGGATGCTGAGCGCTGCAGATGAAGTCGACGGCCAGCTGCGCCGCTTCGCGGTGCGCCGGGTCCTTCGAGAGCGCATAGTTCTCGCAGAGCGCGATGGTGGCGATGCCCTGTGAGTACATCGTGCCCTCCTGCAAGTCGCCGCCGTGAGTGGTCTCGAGCAGGCGGCCTTCCAGGTAGTAGATGCCTCGTCGCACCACCTCGCGATAGTCGCCATGTGCGGAAGAGTGGTTCGCGCCGAGAAACGGCAGCAGTGTCAATCCTGTGGCGCCGGTCGTGCTGCCGAACGTGCCAGGGTGGCGGCACCTCGCTCCGCACTCGCCCTTCTGATGGTTCAGGCGCCAGCCACCGCTTTCATATTGGTGGTTGGCCAGCCACTCCAGCCCGAGCTTCACCGCGTCTTCACTGCGCGGAGTGCCGCCGCGCGCCGCCAGCAATTTGCCGCGCGCCACTTGGGAGCGGCCCTCGAATCCGCCGCCGGAGGCACCCGCGTCAATCTCCTGCAAGAGATTCGCCTCGGCGAGTTCGTTCAGCATGGTGGAACGCTCCACCGGTTGGTCACTCGCCCACGGCGCCGCGACGTTCGGTGCGTTCGTCGCCTGAGCAACTTGGGGCACGGGATCCAGCTCGGCCACCAGATCCCCGTCGCTCGTCAGCGGACTTTCGAGCGTCACCAGGTCCTCGGTCTCCTCGAGTTGCTCGGTGGAAACCGACAGGATCAACGGCTGTACGACGTGAGACACCACGATGAACAGCGACATCAAGACAAAGCCCACCGCATGCACGATCAGGCTGACGGTCATGCCCGCCGAACTGCGAAACAGCTCACCGCGCAACAGACGCCGCCACCGAGCCAACGGCTTGCCCGTCGCCGGCTGCGGCAACGGTGGCTCCGCAGTTGGCTCCCCCGTCTCGACGATTCCTCTTTGCTCCGAGGGTGAACCGACTTGTCCGGGCCCCGCAGGCAAAGGCGGCTCCGCCAGACGCTGTTGGGGCAGCGGTGGCGGCGCAGGCTCGTCGACACCGGGCGTGGCCCGAGGCGGTGGCGGCGGAGCGGGGGTGGATGACATCGGGATGGCGCGATTTCAAGCGTGTGATTCAGTTTCCATCGTCTGCGCGCAGGCCTCCCAGCTTGCGCAGTCCACGTCAACTATAGGACGCGGCTACTGGCTGCCATTCGGGGGCTGCGCCGCATTTCGGGAAAGCAAATCTTTAATCCGCACATTCGCCTTGAATTCCCCGGCAGGATTGATAAAAGGCTCCCAATCCGCGCAAAGCAATTAACCCTCAAGGTTTGACTCGCGGCGTGTCGATACCAACTTCAACTCGCACTGGACGAGCAAGTTGTTATTTAGCGCCGGATCGTCGAGCGCAGCCGCCGGCTGGGCCATCGTCAACCGAGATGGAAGGCACGCTATGTCCCTCGCAATCAGTTCACTGGAACACATGCTCGGCTCCCTCGGCCAGGCGGACGTGCATGACCAACCGTACAGCCATCTGTATGTGGAGCAGTTTTTTCCCGGCGGGTTGTACTGGGAGTTGCTGGACAACCTGCCCGCCCCGGCCGACTACTATCCGATGGCCAAAAAGCGGCTTTCGGACACCGGCGGCTACACGCGAATGGGCTTTGACCTAACATCCGAGCGCGTCACCACGATGTCCAACGACGCTCGAGACGTCTTTCTCGAAGTGATTGAAGGGCTGAGCAGCCCGGAGTTCAAACGCGCCGTGTTTGGCCTGCTGGCCACCGACCTCAGCACGCGTTATGGCGTGCCCAAGAGCCAAGTGCCGGACATTCCGGCTCGCTGCGTGCCGAAGTTGTTCCGAGACACGTCCGGCTACCGCATTGATCCCCATCCCGACACGCGCCGCAAGATCGTGACGATGATGATCTACCTGCCGCGAGACGAGAGCCAGCGATCGCTGGGAACGTCGGTCTATCGTCGACGCTTGTCGTTGCGTGGTTTGATTGACAGCCAGTCCAAGTTCGAGGAAGTCAAGCGATTTCCATTCTTGCCCAACAGTGGGTTCGCCTTCGTGGTGACCAATCGCTTGGGCAAGCGCAGTTGGCATGGCCGCGAGCCGTTGCCCCCCAATTCGGGCGTTCGCAACTCGCTGGCGATGACGTTTTACGCTCCGGACGACAAAGCCTGCGAAGGTTATTGATGCCGCGAGCAGTTCCCGTTTTTACAGAGTGTTTGTAAAAACTTCGGACCATGGTTTTTTGCCGCCGTCCCCCCCTTACCCCAAGCCCGCCAAGTTACGGCATTTCCCCTGCATCCTCGACAATGTGAGCGTTGGCACAAAACGTGCATTGATGCGATCGAGACCGACGGAAGCAGCACGCAACAGATTGATCGGATCGAATCATTCCTTTCGTAAATCGGCGACGGCCCAGAGCGGTGCGCCGAAGACGGAAGGATAGACTGCAAGGAGAGCAGAAGCATGCGTATTTCCCCATCGTCCCTTCACACGATCACTTGGAGCCTGACGCTCGCCTTCTGCTCCGTCGCCACCGCTCAATTCACTCAGCCGCCGACTCAACCGGTTGCCGGACCGACTCAGAGTCCGCCCACTCGCGCCACCTCCGCCGCCGGAGCGTTGTCGCCCTATCCGACGCGGATCGCCGTCGTCGATGTGAAGCAGATCTTTGAGCAGAACAATCGCTTCAAGAGCCAGATGGAAGCGATTGAAGGTCAGGTGAAGAAGTTGCAGGAGGAGATGACCAACGTTCAGAAATGGGCGCTGGATCAGCAAAAGGCGCTGGGCGAAATGCCCAAGGGGCCCAATCGCGACGCGGCCGAGGCCAAGCTCGCTTCACAAATCGCCCAGTATCGCGTCAACGAGACGCTGAAGAAGAAAAACATTCTGGAGTCCGAGGCGGCCGTCTACTACAACTCGTGGCGCGACATTGAGCGGGCCGTGGAGGCGCATTGCCAGCGTCATCGTATCGACCTGGTGGTGAGGTTCGACAGCCGCAACATGGATCCGTCCAACCGCGAATCGGTGATGCAGACGGTGAACCGCTCGGTCATTTACCAGGCGCCGGAGCTGGACATCACCAACTCGGTGCTCATGATGCTGAACGCCGGCGCCGCTCAGGCCTCCGCGGCTCGACCGGCCACAGCGACTCAGCCTGTCGGCGGCACAACCGCTCGCCGGCCCTACGCGGGCCCGCAGGCGCCTCGCTAGGAAACCATTCGAAACTTCCAAGCACAGGGAACTGTTGCTCAACGCGTGTTGCCGTCGATCAAGCGAGAGGTGACTCCTCTGGCTCGCAACATGCGGCTTCTCCGAAAAGGCGGCGCCACTTGGCGCCGCCTTTTTTGTGCGTCCGGCGCTTTGTCGCGGCGGCCTCGTCGATGCGACAGCCACCCGACCACGCCAGCTCGATCAATCGTCCACTTCGGGGATCGGATCGTTCGCGCCAACATCCGCGCCCTCCCAGTTCACCTGGCCATCGAGAAATGTCAGCACGCGATGTTTGCTTCCCGGCGCCGGCGCCGCGTTTGTCTTCGGCAGCCAGCGGCGGTGCTCGGCCAGCACCTCGGCATACTTCCCATCTCCCGCCAGGTTTTGGAATTCGTGGGGATCTTCCTGCATGTTGTACAACTCCTCGGAGCCGTCCGCATACTGAATGAATCGCCACTGACGGCTGCGAACACCGTGGTTGTGGGCGTTGTGGGTGGTAATCGCCGGCCATGTCCGCTCAGTCTTGGCGTCCCGGATTTGTGGGGCGAGACTGTGGCCCTCCAGATCATCGCGCGCCGGCAAGCGGCATAGCTCGTTCAGTGTTGGATAAATGTCGAGCAACTCGGCGGGCTCCTGACAGCGCTGGCCGGCAGTCACACCGGGCCCGGCAAAGATCAACGGCACTCGAGTGGAGCGGTCCCAGAGCGTGTTCTTGCCGGAGATCTCCTTCTCCCCAAGGTGCCAGCCGTGGTCGGACCAAAGCACCACAATGGTGTTGTCTTGGAGCCCTTTTTCCTCCAGCGCCGTGAGCACTCGGCCCACCTGGCTGTCGACAAAGCTGACGCAGGCCAAGTAGGAGCGAACCAGGTTCCGCCACTGGTTCGCCTCGCGGAGATACTTCAGCCGCGGCTCCGGCAGTCGCCAATGCAAGTACCAGGAGAAGCGAGGCGTGTCGGCTCGGTCATGCTCGCGCACGGGCGGCAACATCAGGCCGTCCTCGGGATACAGATCGAACCACTTTTGAGTCGCATAACAAGGAACGTGCGGGAGAAAGAAGCCGACGGACAGAAAGAACGGCTCCTGGGGTGGATCCTTCAGTTGCTCCACGGCCCAGCTGGCAACCTGCCAGTCGCCCTTGTCCTCATCGCGGTGCGGGAACACGCCCCAATCGACGAGCGGGTGCGGCGCAGGGGTGTCCTTGACCAGCTTGGACTCGGGCCTCGCGCCGATGCCCGGCGGCGGGCCGATCACGTCAAATTCCTTGTCCGTGCGTTTGCGGCCGTAGCCCCCGTGATAGATTTTGCCCGTGGTCAACGTCCGGTAGCCGTGCTGTGCCAGGTACTGCGGCAAGGTGACACGATCCTGCCACTTAGGGACGTCGCGAAACCACGGCGCCAAGCCATAGATTCCCGTCGTATCCGGACGCAGGCCGGTCATCAGGCTCGTGCGGGAGGGGTTGCAGAGCGGCGCTTGGCAGTGGGCGTTCAAGAACAACGTGCCGCGTTTTGCCAAGGCGTCGATGTGCGGTGTCTTGGCCTGCGGATGGCCGCCCAAACAGCCGATCCAGTCGTTCTGATCGTCGATGGCGATGAACACGATGTTGGGCCGAGCGGACGCGGCAGGCGTTTGGCCCCTGGCGGGCCCGGGCAGCCACGCGACGCTCAACAAAACTGCCAGCCCCATGCTTAAACGCAACATGCCGTGCTCCCGATGGTTTCCAAAAAGCGAGTGGGAAGCTCTCCACTTCCTCCGCTCCACTTCCCCCATGGCGGGTTTGAGCCACAAACCCAATTCGCCACGGGGCGATTGTATTTCACGTCTTCCTTAGAGAACTCCGTATTTGGCAAACGCGGCAGTGGCTGACATGCCGTCGCGAATGGCATCGCGGACTTCGTTCTCCGCATGCACTTTCTCCCAAGCGCGACGTACCACCTCCTGCTCGACATCCTGCGGCACGACCACCACTCCGTCCACGTCCGCCACGACCAAGTCGCCGGGGCAGAACCGCACACCTCCGATCTCCACGGGGACATCGATGTCGATCACCCGCTGCCGGTTCAAACTGTCATATAAACAGGCGCCGCGAGCATAGACGGAAAACTCCATCTCGCGGATCTGTCGCAAGTCGCGGACGGCGCCGTCGACAATCGCCCCCACGCATCCACGGCCGCGCGCCGCGGTCGTCAGCAGCTCGCCCCAGATCCCCGATCGCATCGAGCCGCCCGCCGCGGCAATCAACACGTCGTCGGCCCGGCAAGCGTCCACCGCCTGCAACTCCAGTTCGTAGGGCCGTGGATCTTCATGGTCCATGTCCGCCCAGAGCGTCGTACGGCAGCGGCCTACTAGCACGCCGGCGCCGGCAAGCTGATGCAGAGGAGCTGCCGGCGACTGACGGCGCCGATCCACGCCATCCAGGGCATCGCAGACCACCGCGCTATAAAGGCACTCGCGCATCATCGCCAACGTGATGTCGGTCATTCCGTTCCTCTCGAGCAAGTCAATGGCGCCGCCGCGGCAAAGCCTGCCGATTTCTATCGCAAGCCAGCCGGGGCCGTTTCGCGTATCAGCTTACTTCCCTGCCGGGGGACGTCAACGCATGGCGGAAAAAGGGATGGCATCCGGCATGCCGCACTCGGCTTCCTTGCGACGCCGAGGGGATTGCTGATTCCGATCATTCCGATCCCTCGCTTACGCGTCGGGTTTCCTTGCGACGCCGAGGGGATTGCTGATTCCGATCCCTCGCTTACGCGTCGGGTTTCCTTGCGATGCCGAGGGGATTGCTGATTCCGATCCCTCGCTTACGCGTCGGGTTTCCTTGCGACGCCGAGGGGATTGCTGATTCCGATCCCTCGCTTACGCGTCGGGTTTCCTTGCGACGCCGAGGGGATTCAACCGAGCGTAGGTTGGCTGCGGTAGAATGAGCGTGCCCAGCGGGAACCGTTCACGTTCGGGCGCCGATCACACTAGATTGCAGGCTGGCAGCCTGCACCACATCCAGGCGCCAATCACGCTGGGTTGCAGGCTGGCAACCTGCACTACGTCCGGGCGCCAATCACAACTCCACCTCTCGAGAACTTGCCATGCTGACGACCGCCGAGGTCGAGCAATATCACCGCGACGGCTACGTCGTCCCGGACTTTCGCGTGCCTGACGAGTTGCTTGGCGAGATCGCCGAGGCACACTCGCGATTGATCGCGCGACATCCCGAGTTCAGCGATTACTGCTCCGCTTTGCTGGCCTATGACACGTGGTTTCTGAATGTCGCGCGGATGCCCGAGATTCTCGACATGGTGGAACAGGTGCTTGGCGAGGACATCGCGTTGTGGAACATGAGTTTCTTCGCGAAGCCGGCGCGCGTGGGGACCAAGACGCCCTGGCATCAGGATGGCGAGTACTGGCCCATTCGGCCGCTGGCCACTTGCACCGTGTGGATCGCCATCGACGCCTCGACTCGCGAGAACGGCTGCTTGCGGGTGATTCCCGGCTCGCATCAACCTCGGCAGCTGGCGCGGCACCAACAAAACGATGCGCCGGGCCTGGCCTTGAATCTGGAGCTCGAACGAGATCAGTTCGATGAGGCCAGCGCCGTGGACATCGTGCTCGAGCCGGGCCAGCTGTCGCTGCACGATGTGTATCTCTACCATGGCTCGGAGGCCAACCGCTCCGAGCATCCACGGCGCGGCATGACGCTCCGCTACATGCCGACCACCTCCGTCTACTGCCACGACGAGCCGACGCGATTTCAGCGCGAGGGCCGACTGGTGATGTCCAATCGCACCATCTATCTGATGCGCGGTTGCGACCGGTCCGGTGAAAACTGTTTTCGCATGCGCTGGTAGGCGCGCCTGTGAGCGCGTAGGTGCGGAAACCAAGCATCCGACAACAAGGGGAACCGATGCGAATCGGAATCATCGCACTCCTGCACGAGTCGAACACGTTTGTCACTCGGCCCACCACGATCGAGCAGTTTCGCGAGAACGCACTGCTGACCACGCCCGACGCGATCCGCGCGCACTTCGTCGGCGCCCACCATGAAGTCGGCGGATTCTTCGACGGATTGGCGGCGGAGCAGGGTGTCGAGATTGCCCCGCTGTTCGCGGCTCGCGCGCTCCCGGCAGGCGTCATTGACCGAGCTTCCTGGCAACAGTTAATGGACGAGCTCACCGCGGCAGTTGACGGTGCGGGATCGCTTGACGGCGTTCTCGTCGCTCCGCACGGTGCCACCGTGTCGGAGGACTTTCCCGACGCCGATGGCCATTGGCTGACGCTGTTGAGAAACCAACTCGGGCCGGACATTCCGATTGGCGGGACGCTGGATCTGCACGCGAATCTGTCGCCCGCGATGGTCAACGCTTGCGACTTTCTCACGGCGTATCGCTCGAACCCTCATCTCGACCAACGCGCCCGGGGCTTGGAGGCGGCGAGACTGATGGTCGACACTGTCGCCGGTCGCATCCAACCTGTGCTGCGGGCGGCCTTCCCGCCACTGGTCATCGCCATCGACCGCCAGGACACGGCGGCGCCGTGGTTGGCCGAGGTGTATTCTCTGGCCGAACAACTGCGCACGCCGGCAACAGACGCACCACCGCGCGGCGCCATCCTGTCCACCAGTTTGCTGCTGGGCTTCCCCTATGCGGATGTCGACGAGATGGGCGCCGCCACGCTGGCCGTGGCCGACGGAGACGCGCAGGCCGCTCAGCGAGCCGCCGATCAGTTGGCCGACGCGTTGCTCCAACGCCGCGAGCTCTATCGCAGCGAGTTGCTGGATGTGAAAGCCGCCCTGCGGCAGGTTGAAACGCTCGCCCAATCGGCCCGGCCGGTTTGCCTATTGGACATGGGCGACAATGTTGGCGGCGGCAGCGCGGCCGACGGCACAGCTGTCGCGGAGGCGCTCGCTGACAGCCCGTTGCGTGGATTTGTGTGCCTGTATGATCGCCGGGCGGTCGACGAAGCAACGAAGGCGGGGGTTGGCGCGGAGCTGACGCTGACGATGGGCGGCAAGACCGACCAGCGCCACGGCGCGCCGTTGACGCTTGCCTGCCGCGTCATCTCGCTTCACGATGGTCGATTTAGCGAGTCGAAGCCGCGACATGGCGGCATGACCAAGTTCGACCAGGGGGCGACCGCCGTTGTGCAAGCGGGCTCACTGACGCTAATGCTCACTTCGAAACGGATGGTGCCGTTCAGCCTGCAACAACTGTTGTCGTGCGGCGTCGATCCGACCGCCTACGACGTGTTGGTCGCCAAGGGCGTGCACGCGCCGCTGGCCGCCTATCGCGAGGTCTGCCCGACGGTGCTGCGGGTCAACACCCCGGGCTCCACCTGCGCCGACGTGCATGCGCTGACGTATGAGCACCGGCGGCGGCCGCTGTTTCCGTTCGAAGAGATCACTTGAGATCGAGCACGCGGTCCATCTGCGCCGCGATCTCGGCGAGCCGCTCGCGATCTCCCCCACGCACCTCCGCGGTCGCCCAGCCGCGATAGTCGAGCTTCCGCAGCTGTTCGCGTACTTTGGGCCACTCGATGCTGCCTTCGCCGAGCGGCGTGTCGAAGGCTTTGCGCATGCCTTCGTTCATGGCGACTTTCAAGTCGAACTCCTTGATGTCCAGCTTTTTCGCGCGCTTGCCCAGCACTTCGAGCCAGTGCTGGGGCCAGCCCCACCGCACGACATTGCCGACGTCGAAGTAAACTTGCACAAACGGGCTGTTGATCTCATCGACGAACCGCGCCATCCCCAACGGCTCGATCAAGTACGACGCCCAAACGTTCTCCAGCAGAATGTAGACTTCATTTCGCTCGGCATGGTCCACGGCCTTGCGGATGATCTCCTGCGTCTCGCGATAGTTCTGCAAGTAGCCGATCTTCGTGTCATAGCGCACGACGTGGAGAACCGAGTTGGCCCCATAGCTCTTCGCCTGATCGATGGCGTCGGCGATGTTGGGGTTGCTGGAATGGACGACGCCATGGATCGGAAAGTCGAGCTGCTCGCTGGCGGCGCGCAACGCCCGCACCTCGGACGCCTGATCGGGCTGGAGCATCGCTCGCGGCTCGACGCCGTCGAAGCCGATGTCTTGCAGCATCTTCAGTTTGTCCAGAGGCGACAGTTTTTCGCTGATCATGTGATACTTGACCGCCTTCTTGATGCGGCCGGCGAACTCGCCTGCCCGGGCGGGTTGAGGCAACGTGGCGGCGAGCATGCCCGCGGCGCCGAGCTGCAGCATGCGGCGGCGGCTCGGCGCGGAGATGGCTACGGGGACGGAGACGGAGCGAGGGGGCAGCGTCATCGGTGGATACTCCCGGTTCATGTCAGTTGGTGGCGCGGCCGCCGGATTTAAGGTAGGCCATCAGATCGAGCACCTCGTCCTGGTGGTATGTGTCGAGCAGCCCAGCAGGCATCATTGAGGTCGGCGAAGGCCGCATGCGGGCGATGTCGCCTCGCCCAATTGAGCGGAGCTGTCCGGGATTCAGCATGTCGGTCATGATCATCAGCTGGTCGCGATTGGCGTTGGCGATCCGGCCGAGGACCACCTCGCCGTCCTCCAGTTGGAAGGCGGTGGACTGGTACTGGTCGCTGATCACCTTGTCGGGCTCGACGAGCGACTCCAGCAGGTTCCTCGCGTTGAAGCGCCCGGCCACGCCCGTCAAGTCCGGTCCGACAATGCCGCCACGGCTGGCGAACCGATGGCACTTGAAACAAGCGCCGCGCGTGAACAGTTGCTCGCCGCGTTTCAGGTCGCGGCCTTCCAAGCCTTGCTCCACGATCGGCAGCAGCTCCTCCACGGTCCACTTTTTGACGAACGGGCGCTGAGGCAACTTGGTGACAGCGCCGATCGTCTCTTGCTCAAGCAATGGCTTGAGCTGCTCCCGCACCTCGGGTGAGAGCTTGTCGGCCGCCTCTTGGCGAATGTTGACCAGGAACCGACTGAAGGAGTGACCGCCTGACATGAGTTTGGCATCGACAAACCAGCGGAAGTACGACTCCCGAGCAGCGGCGGTCCAGGCGTCGGCCGGAAGCTCTCGCAGCGCCAACACGTAGGCGAGCTGCTCCTCCTGTGGCGGATCGGCGGCCAGCAACTCCAGCGTTCGCTCCGCCACCTGCGGCGCCCGCAAATAGACCAACAGCTGGCATAGCTCCCGGTTCAGCTGTGCGTCGTTGGACGGATAGTGACGATTCAACGCCGCCAAAGCTGTTTTCGCTTCGGCATCCGCAGGTCGGCCGAGTCGGATGAACGCCAATCCGTAGGCGCGCATCAGCTCAAGTCGCTGCCCGTTCGAAAGCCGGCCCCAGTCGAGGCCGGAAAGTTTGTCGACGATGGCGGCACGATGCTGTGGCGAACCTTGTCGCGCCAGCGCCAGCATGCCGTGAATCGCCTCTTCGGGCTCGGCGGCGGCGAGCACGCGCGGAGCCCAAGATTCCACCGGAAGGTGCTCGAGCAACACGCGTCGCGTGAAGCGGATGCGGTGGTCGTCGGTGGGCTGGCTTTGCAACGCCAGTTCGAGCAGCTGTGTCTTGCGAGCAGCGGACAACTCGGCGCCCGAGGCGACTTCGGCAATCGCCGCCTCCAACTCACGACGACGCTGCTCTGGCGCGGTCAACGCTCGCGGCCGCACAGGCGCCGTCGAAGCCTGGCCGCGATAGGTGACTCGGTAAAGGCCCGACTGGGTGCCTCGGCCGCCGATTGCAAAGTACAACGCGCCGTCGAGCGGATTGACGACCATGTCCGTTACCGGCAGCGGTGACGCCGCCATGAACTGCTCGGCCTCGCCGACGAACGTCGAGCCGCTGGGCGACAGATGGACCGCATAGACTTTGCCGTAGCTCCAGTCGGCGATGAACAAGGCCCGCTGGTACTTGGCGGGGAACTTGGCGCCACTGCCGAACACGATGCCGGTCGGCGATCCGGGGCCGATATCAACCACCGAGCCCACGCTGTCGGGATAGTAGACCGGCCACTTCCCCGTGCCACTGCGCCAACCGAACTCGGCGCCCGCGGTGACATGATTGACTCGGGTCGGTCGATACCAGGGAGTGCCAACGTCCCACTCCATGTCAGCGTCGTAGGTGAACAGATCCCCCTCGGGGCTGAAGGCCATGTCGTACTCATTGCGAAATCCGCTCGCCACCAACTCGTACCGCTTGCCCGCCGGGTCGGTCTTCACGATCCACCCGCCGGGAGCCATTTTGCCGACGGCATGACCGCCCGCGTCCCACATCCGCGTCAGCAGGTGGTCTTCCTGCCAACTTCTCGGCGGCAGCGAGGTGTCGACCTTCATCAAATCCGTGTGGTTGCCGCAGCAGATATAGAGCGACTTGCCATCGGGAGACAACAGCACCGCATGCGGCCCATGTTCTCCGCCGCCGTCAAACTTTGCGAGCTGCTCAACGCGATCCAATTGGTCGTCGTCATTGGAATCGGTGACGCGGTACAGTCCGGACTTTCCTCCGCCGTAGTCGTTCACGACGACGTAAAGACTGTCGAAGGCGTAGAGCAGTCCCTGCGCCATTCCTAGATCGACGGGCACGCGTTCGACTCGCGGTGGATCCACGTTGACGGCGACTCGATAGAGTGAGCCCGATTGATCGCAGGCGATCAGACGCCCTTTGTCATCATGTGTCAGACTCACCCACGAGCCCTGTTCGTCGGCGGGCACCGAATAGAGTCGCTGCACCTGGAAGTCGGGGTGGATCACGATGCTCTCGGCGGGTGTCGCCTGCGGACGCGGCGGCTCCTTGGTTACAAGAGAAATCGATTGGAGCCGCAGCGCGCCGGGACCGTTGTGAGGATCAAGCCGCAACTGCCGCAAGGCGCCATCGGCTTGGAAGAAGACTCGCGTTTCGCGCGCTTGAGCGGACTTGGGAAGTTCGAATCGAACGGACTGTGACTCGGCAAAGCCATCCCTCGACTCGGTGGCCCAAAACAGCTGAGCGGAGTAGGTGACATCCGCTTGGCAGCGGACCGTCATCTCCAGCCAGCCCGCAGGACCCTCCGCGTCGGCAATTAGATAGGGATCTTGCCCGAGACAGGTGACAACCATCTGCTTCTCTTGTCGCGCGACGCGGCACTGCGCATTGGGCTTCCAGGCGCCGACGGATGCATCGTTATCGAACACCCAGCGGGATGGATCCGCAGCTACGGCGGTCATTGCCATCGCCATCGCGCAGGACACTGCGCACGTCAGTCGCATCACCCAGTGGCGAGTCGCACCGGCAAAAGTAGAAGGAGTCACAGGGAGCGCTCTCGTGAATTGGATTGGGTTGAGGGAAAATCGGGGAAACCGCTGCTCTTCATGGATGATTTCGGCGCGGAGGCGACGCCTTTCCCGCGTAGCATGTGCGTCCTCGCCCATGCAGCACCGAGAAAAACCAATGCGCCGGCCAATGTGCCTGCCTGCCAGTCATCACATGGCGTACGACGGACTTCCAGTCCGTCAACAACACCCTGCGTAGGACGGACTTCCAGTCCTTCGTTGCGACCAGAAGGCTCTCGACGGACTGGAAGTCCGTCCTACATAGGTGCAGGCCGCCAGCCTGCAACCCAAATCATCACAGTGTGCCACATGTCTGACATTTGACGGGGATAGCCGCGCCGATCAGACGATCTTAGGAAGCGAGTCTCCTCGACGCAATCAAAAAGCCGAGCTGATCCGCAGATCAACTCGGCTGATTTGCTCTCGTCGTCGGCCTTGCGGGGCGTTCGGCGTTATAGCTTCGGCGCCGGGCGCTTCTTCGGCGGCCGCTGCATCATCTTCTTTTTGTCGTTGGCCGGATTGTTGTTGTTATTGTTGTTGCCGGCGTTGTTGCCGGGTGGCGACAAGTCGGTGAACTCCTCGGTCCACTTCCAGCTCAACGGCTGCGCGAGCTCGCGTTCGGCGAGCAAAGCCCAGGGCGTGCCCGGATGCTCATCGATGACTCGCTGGAGATACATCTTGGCTTTCTTGGCCATGTTCTCGTGTTGCGAGCCGACCGACACATCGTCGTCGCCTTTGAGGACCCAGGTGTTGTTCTTCGGGTCCTGGAACTTCATGCCGGTCTTTGCTCGGGCGAGCATTGCGTTGTAGGTTTCCGTTCGCACCTTGATCGCGGCAACGCGGCCCATGGCGAGATCGAAACCGGCTTGCCATCGCGGGGAAGCCTCTTGTTCGCGATCGGCTTCGCCGAGCTTGATGACATCGTAAAGCTGATTGATTTTCGGCGTGAGCGAGGCGGCTGCTTTCTGCGCCTCGAACATGTCCGTGGCCAGCTCGGCCTCGCTGCGTTTCACGAACTTCAGCTCGGGCTTGTCCATCGGGCGAATCCAGGTCTGCGTCGCCGCGGTGACCAGTGCCGTGCGCGCCTTGCTGGCGTTCACTCGCCGCATGTATTCGTTTTGCGAAACGTAGTCGGGGCGATAACGCCGCATCACGTTGGGATCGAAGAAGTGTTCGATGTGCGCGGAATAGGCGGCGGTCTCGCCGCGGCTGACAGCGCGGCTCACATTGCGATTCGGGTGGACGGCGAAATAGATGCCGCCGGTCTCATAGGCCAGTCGCGTGAGCGCGAACGGGCCGAATCCCGAGTCGATTGGAGCATCTCGCTCCGGCTCGGCCGAGAACGAGATCTTGATTCGTTCCGGCAGAAAGGACTCGGGGCCCTGGTCCACCTCGCCCCACTGGGGACGTTGATCGTATTCCGGGTCGGGATCGACCCATTTCACCAGCGTCTCCTTGCGGCCGAACGGGGCCGGTACGCCCACGACATACACCGGAATGTCGAAGCGGCGGCAGTAGCGGATGGTGTCGTCCAGGCCGCGAACATCATCGCCCGCCTCATCGGTGAACGCCACCAACATCACATTCCGCTCCGGCTCACGCTCGCCTTCGCGGGGAATGCGATAGGTGGTGTGTTGCTTGGCAGCCATGTAAATGGCCGAGAACACTCGCTCGACCCCCGAGTCGTCTTGAGTGATTTTGTCGACCGCCTCTTTGATCTCGGTGATGTTGTCAGTGGGCTTTTCGGTAATCATGTTGACGCCCTCGCCGAACGCGACGACCGACGTCAACAGTGGCTTGTCTTCGTAGCGTTTGAACGCTGGATTGCCGGACGCCTCGATCACGCCCAGCTCGTCATAGATTTTGTCGAAGCGTTCTTTGATGGCGCTGCGTTGACGCGACAAACTGCCGGACTGGTCGAAGAGCCACACGACCAAAGTCTTTCGCTCCTCGAGCGACAGCAGGATTTCCTTGGTAATTCGATCAACCGCGCCCGAGGCCCCGGTCGTGCCCTCGCCTGCGGCCCCGCGCACGAAGTGGTTGGCGTTGAGCGTCAGCCCGGTGGGGTCGACAATATTTGCATTGAATTCGATCTGGCCCGAGTCGACCGGGGTCATTTCGGTGACTTGGGGGATTTCGGAGACCTCCGCCAGCACAGGCGCCATGGAGAGCGCGACCATGTCCCCATGCTCGCTTTGTGCCCCTACTTCTTCGCTGGGCTGAGAGCTCCAAACCACATCCATGGGCGGGTCAACCAGCTCCTCCTCCACCTCGAGATCGGGCGCCGTGATGGTCAACTGAATCGGGGGCTCGGGTTGCAGCAGAGGCCACAATCCCAAGGTGATCAGCAGCCCGAGGTGAAATAGCATGCTGACGAGAAAGGCGGGAGAATCGCCGTCGAACGGCGTCTCGTCCTCGCCCGTCTGAACCTGCCACCATTCACGAAGTTTCTTGCCAATACTCACCGCGGGCTCCTTCACTGTCCCTGGCCGTCGTCTGTTCCGAGAAACGCCGGATGGGTGGAATTTCAACAAATCTCAACGCCCATTTTCCCAAAACCCACCGGTCACTGCAAGTTCTTGGCACGGTTGCGTTTGGGGAGGGTTGCGTTTGGTCACGGTTGCGTTGGGAGGCAAGTTCCGCCACCCGTACCGCTCTGCTGACTTACTATTGGCGCTTCGGCCATCTTTGTTAACGAGGTTTCCCCATAAAAGTACTCCCCGAATTCGGTTGTCTCGCTGCCGCGTTGCGCAAGCTGTTTCTGAGTAACGGCTTGCGGTGAACAATGGCAAGCCGGGGACGGGGCCGAGTCTCGATTGTGTGGCCGAAGTTTCGCTGATTGTCGGACGATCGCAGCTGCAGCCGTCGACTTACTTGGTTTGACGGTGCCGGAGCCCCCATCTACCATAAACGGCGAGTGCCAACGTTTTCGGGGCCGGGGGTGTCCCATCAATTTGTCGCTCCACGTTGACGTGGAACGTGAGAGAGTCGGAGGAACGATGAATCGTATGACCGGATGGGCCCTGATCTTGGGGGCTCTCGCCAACATTTGCCACGCCCAAGCCCCCGAAAAACCCACCATTCCCGACCCTGAGGACCTGACCCTCAAGACGAAGGATTTGGTGCAGCTCCAGTGCACCTTTTATCCGGGCGGCTTCCGCCAAGCTGGTGAAGACGTGGAAACCGTCGACGGCAAGACGGTCGTGCCGATTTTGTTAGTTCACGGCTGGGATGAAAAGCGCCAGGATCTCAGCTTTTTGGCCAAGGGACTTCAATCGCTCGGCCACGCGGTGATGGTGCCCGATTTGCGTGGTCACGGGCGAAGCACGAAACGTGTTGACTTGGCCGGCAAGGAGCATGAGCTCGACCGCGAGCGATTCCGTCGTCAGGATATCGCCGCCATGGTCGAAGACTTGTGGACCTGCAAGCGTCACCTCATGGCGCTGAACAACGAGGGCAAACTCAACATCGAGATGCTCACGGTCATCGGCGGCGAAGTGGGAGCGATAACGGCTCTCAATTTTGTCGCCCTGGACTGGTCCCGACCGCCGCTGCCGACGATGAAGCAGGGCCAGGACGTGAAGGCGTTCATCCTGTTGTCACCGGAGACGTCGTTTAAGGGCGTGACCGCCCAGCAGGCGTTGCGACAACCCGCAGTCGCGGGCGAGGTCGACGGGCTGATTATCGTCGGCGCCCGTGACAAAGCGGTCAACGACGTGCAGCGAATGTACGACCAGCTCTCGCGACACCGGAAAGAGGACGAACGGGATTTGTTCTTGCTGAAGCCCGACACCAGCCTCACGGGATTTCGGATGGTGCCCGCTCGTGGACTGAATGTCGGTGTTGCGATCATCAAGTTCATCAACGCTCGCATTGTCACTCGAGCCGATGAGTACCCGTGGCGAGATCGCACAAGCTTTCTCAACAAATAAAAGACGGCATTTCAAGAATCTTCCCTGGCGCAATCGAAGGCAGTTTTTCTGCTGTTTTATCAACCCGATTGCCGATCGGGAAGTTTTTGAAATGCGTTGTAATCCGTTGCGCCGTCAATCCTAAAGCGCTGGGTTGGCGATCAGTCACTCGTCGTACTCGTGCCCTATTGCCCTTGCGCCTATTCGCCGACGTGCCTACTCACGGGGCATGTAGACGGGCGTCATGCCTGGCGGCGATGTGCCCGCGCGACCGTCCATCGCCGGAATCTTGATCTCCACCCCGAGCGGGAGTAGTTGTGGGGATGGCAGCACGTTGCGATTGAGCTCGAACAGTTCGTTGGCGCGGCCAGCGTCCCCCAGCATCCGCTGAGCAATGTTGGCCAAGGTGTCTCCATCGCGGATTTTGTGGGTGCGACTCGGAGCGTAGCTGCGCAGCTCGGGATGAGGTCTGACGCGGTTTTGCACGATGTCCATGCCGCTCGGCGGAAGCGATGTGGAGGATGTCCCCGAAGCGGCCCCGGTCGAGAGCGTCACGGGTGTGAGTCCGCCGGACCAAACGCCGGACGAAACGGTCCCGCCAACGTTTGGCGACGATGCTCGCAGAGGCTCGGGGAAGGATTCAGCCATCGCGGGCCTCGCCGGCGCCGGGATCGCGGACGGCCGCACTCCCTGGTCCGTCGGCACCTTGGGAAGAAACGGGCGGTGGTCGGCCTGGTGATCCTGCACCGGACGCGGCGGTTGCTCGGGATCCAAAACCAGCCCCGGTGCTCCCAGCGGATGCGGGTAAGCCACCGGCAACGCATTCAACGGATCGGCATGAACGAAGCTCGAGCGACCGTGCGGATTGGCCGGTGGGTTGGCAGCTGGATTGGCAGCTGGATTGGCAGGTCGGCGTTGCGATGGTGTTGTGGCGGCGGGCTGACGTGGCGCCGGCTGTGTGAACGCCACCAACGGAGGGCGTTGGTGCGAGGGAAGGCCAGGCGACGAGCGAGTCGCTGACGGCGAAGTCACTGCGGGATCATCCTGGGTTGCTCCAGCATTGGCGGAAAAGCTGAGCGGCGTTGGGGACGGGGTGGGGCTTTGAGCCACATCGCGAACGTGTCGTTCGACGAGCGGCGAATCGCCCAGGACGCTCGGCACAACTCCGGACGATGTGGCGTCTCTCGGCGGGTTGAGCGAAGTTAGTTGCGGCGCCAACTCGTGGGCCGCCGGGTGAGCCGGTGCAGCGTGGTGAGCAAGTTCGGGCGCCGTACCAAGGGGGAATGGATCGGTGCGGGACGGATCAGAAAGATGGTAGGGAAGGGCCGCGACGAGGCCCATCATCAATACCAGCAAGGCGCCACTCATGCGGCGCAAAACGTCCAACTTCATAGCGGTCCCCACAAGGTGAATTGGGTTGGGACCGCCTTGTCACCTACAGCCTTGCGCGTTGATGCACCACCAACTTTCCCCGGCTGAAGCCAAGCGAGCGAAAGTTGCAATGCGGCAAGGTCGCGTCATGCTCCGTGGGCAAGGGGAAACGGCGCAACTACGCGCACATCACCGCCTCGCTATGAAGTGTTTTCGGCAGGCAGAACGCAAATGGACCAGCCATCGTGAAGATTTCTCACCGCTTGGCCGAACTTGCGGCGCGATGCGCGGATTAGCCAAGGGCTGCAGCCTGTGCCGGGCGTGCGTGCATACGTCGCGCAGGCTGCATTGATTCGTGACAACGTAGGCGGCCTGGCACATGGCTGCAGGCGACCCCCGGCCAACAACACTGCTCAACACAGGCTGGCAGCCTGTGCCACATACAGCCAACACAGGCTGGCAGCCTGTGCCACGACATCACAGGCTGGCAGCCTGTGGTACATGCAGCCAACACAGACTGGCAGCCTGTGCCACGCACGACATCACAGGCTGGCAGCCTGTGGTACATGCCACGACATCACGGGCTGGCAGCCTGTGCCATTTCCAGTGCCACATGCCTGCTTAGTGAGCGTTCATTCGCTTCATCATCCACAGCAGCGCGGGGGAGGCGACGAAGATCGAACTGTACGTTCCCACGACGACACCCACGAGCAACGCAAACGAGAAGCCGTGAATGCTTTGGCCGCCGAGAGCGTAAAGAATCGCCACGACGATCAGGGTCGTCAGCGAGGTGAGCAGGGTACGTCCCAGCGTCTGATTGATGCTCGCGTTGATCATGTCATCGGTTAGTTCCGGGCTTTTGCCTCGCACCTCACGAATGCGGTCGAACACGACGATCGTGTCGTTCAACGAGTAACCAATGATCGTTAGAAATGCGGCAACGACCGGCAAGCTGATCTTGAACTCTTCAATCTGCAGGAAGCCGAGGACGCCCACCAGCCAGTAGCTGACCGCGATCGCTCCCAACGTGATCAACACGTCGTGCACGAGGGCGATGACTGCTGCGAGGCCGAACACGACCTTCTGGAAGCGAATCCAAATGTAGGCCACGATGCCCAGCAAGCTCGAGAGCAACGCCCAGATCGCCAGGCTCTGCGTCTTGCCGGCCACTTGGGCGCCGATCTTGTCGGCCGCGTGCCAAACCGGCTCGGAGGAGAGGCTCTCCTGCAGCGTGGAAAGCACCTTGCGTGCGTTTTCCTCGTTCGTTGACATCTTGACCGTCCATTTGCGGAACGGCTTGGGACTGGCCACAGTCCAGTTCGTGGTTGGCTCGTTGACCCGTAGCTCCACCACGGCATTGACATTCAATGCGGTCTTCGTCGTGTCAATCTTGTCGAGCAGCGTTTGATAGTTCATCGGGCTGCCCAGCTCGATATCTGCGCTGGTCTCGTAAAATCCGGTGTCCTCGGCAGGCGCCTTGTCCTCTGCATTCGCTGCATCGGCCTGCCCGGCCAACATCGTCATGGCTGCCACGGCCTCGTGCGAGTAGGCCAGCAAATCCCCTGACTTGGCGCCAAGGGCGGCTCCGTCACCGGCCTTTTCATCGCCGGCTTTGTCATCGCCGGCTTTGTCATCGCCGGCTTTGTCGTTACCGGCCTTGTCGTCACCGGCCTTGTCGTCACCGGCCTTGTCGTCACCGGCCTTGTCGTCACCGGCTTTGTCGTCACCGGCTTTGTCGTCACCGGCTTTGTCGTCACCGGCTTTGTCATCACCGGCTTTGTCATCACCAGGGCCTGCTGTTGGATCAGCCTGCTTGGCAGTTGCTTTTTTGTTGGCCGCCTTCTGGGCCGCCGTGTCTTGAATCCGCCGTTGCTCGACGTTGTTGAACTCCATGGAGTGAGTTGCCAAGGGGAAGGCTGCCTTGAGCACTCCCTTCAGTTGATCGACATCCTGCAACGAGGTGTTGACCTTCCAGAAGCGATCCTCTTGGTTGTCCATAGTGATGCGGCTGAGATTGTATTGCACGGACGAGTCGTCGACTTTCAGGTCCGCGAAGGTCTCATCGAGCTTTCTGCGGACCGCGTCGTCGTCCATCTTCTCCTCCAGCTTCATCGTCACCGCAGTGCCGCCGAGGAAGTCGATGTCGAACATCTGCTTGCCGCGACTCACGACACCAATCAGGCCGATCACGATCAGGATGATCGAGAACGTCGCGGCCATTTTGCGCTTGCCGATGAAGTCGATCGACGTGCCGCCGAGCAGCTCCATCATCGAAAGCTGGCTGATCCAGCGTTTGCGCTCCGCCAATTCAAATACGACGCGGGAGCAGAAGATCGCGGTGAACATGCTCATCAGGATGCCGACGATCAACGCGACGGCGAAGCCCTTGATCTGATCGGTGCCGATGGCGTAAAGCACGATCGCGGTGATCAGGGTCGTCAAGTTCGCGTCGACGATCGTCGTGGTGGCGCGGCTAAAGCCGTTGCGAATCGACATTCGCAAGGCGGCCCCCTTCTGCAATTCCTCGCGGATGCGTTCAAAAATCAGCACGTTCGCATCGACCGACATGCCGACCGTGAGCACCAAGCCGGCCAGCCCTGGCAAGGTGAGCGGCTGCTGAAAGAGGATCAGCACGGCGAGGATCAGCACGAGGTTGAGCAGCAGAGCCAGGCAGGCGACAAAGCCGGCGAATTTATAGTAGACGGCGATAAACAGCAGCACCGTCACCAGCGAGAGCCCGATTGCCCGGGTGCCTTTGCTGATCGTGTCTGCGCCCAAGAGTGAGCCGACTTCGCTCTTGCTTGTGGGCCCTTGCAGTGTCGACGGCAACTTGCCGGCGCGGAGGATATTGACCAGGAAGCTGACTTCTTCCGAAGTAAACGATCCGGTGATCTGGCCGCGATCGGTGATCTGGCTATTGAGATTCGGAGCGGACTCCAGAGTGTTGTCGAGCACGATGCCCAGTTGGCGATGAAAGCCTTCCGTGGGGCGGTTGGCATGAGTCAAGGCGCCGAAGCGAGTCGCGCCGGCGGGGCTCATCTGGAAGTTCACGCAGGGCCGAGCGTTCTCGTCGAACGAGGAAGAGGCCATCGCCAGGAAGTCGCCCGTGACGTTGTAGCCATCGTTGACCGCCATCAAGACTTGGAGATTCTCGGCGTTGTTCTCCTTGAGCCACTTCTCCAACGCCTGATCCTCGGTGGTCCGAGGCATCGCGGGGTCTTCCAGCAGCCGACCGGTGACGCCGTTGCGGAGAAAGTGGTCCCCGATGCCGGCTAGCTTCAGGGGATGGACGCCGCCCACCTCTTGATCGGAGCGGGCCACGCCGACCCAGCGCCCAATCAGCTTGCCGCTCTCATCCTCTACCTGCGGGCGCACGCGAACGGCGGGATTCGCCGCTTCGGCCTGAGTTCGCGCGGCGGCGATGATGTAGTCGTGATCGCGGCGGTTGGCCACAATCCGGAACTCCAGCACACCCGCCTTTTCGATCAGCTTCTGGATGGTCTTGACTTCCTCGCCATCCACCTCGGGGATGATGATCTCAATCTGCTGTGTGCCATAGGGCCGGATCACGATTTCCTTGGTGCCCGACGGGTTGATGCGGCGCCCAAGCGCCTCAATCAGAGCTTCTCGGTCCGCGTCCTTGTCCGCGATGCGGTAGGTCAAAATGACGCCGCCCTTGAGGTCGACACCCAGCTTCGGCGGCCAGCCATAGCCGACGACCAACAGCCCCGCGACGATCGAGAACAACACGGTGCCGATGCGGGCGCCGAATTCGGGCGTGCGGAATGACTTGGCCAGATAGCCACCGACCATGAACGGCACGGTGAGCACTGCGATCACAATTGCCAGCACGCCGAGGATCTTCAGCGCGGAGCCATCGTTGCCTGTCGTTTCGGCCACTTTCGAGGCGGTCTCCGCCGCTTCATTAGCCTGAGCCAAAAGTATCGTGAGCAAGGCAGGCGATGACATGCGCGTGAATCCTGCGTGAATTGTGAGTGATGGATGTCAGGTGGTGGTTGAGAGCGGCAGGTTGGGCACGAGCCGGGAATTCAACACACTGTTTGTTCGGTGGCCGTTGAAAAACACCAGTTTGTTGCGATTGCCGCCAATCGGGTCTTTTTCAACAGGATCATGGTCGGGTGAGGTTGACAGTGGCTTGAAATAGACGGGCAATCCGTCGGATCTCGCCGCCGTTGTCAAACTGTTGGTATCGGGCTGCTTCGGCCTCACCCGCATTTCGGAACGCGGCGGCAAGGGAAGACGAGTCCGTGGGCATTAGTCCTTCTCGGGCTTGTCCCCCGGATCAATGCGGGAGATCGACGACTTTAACACTCGGATTCGCGTGTTATTGGAGTCGTCGACTCGCAGCGTCACTTCGTTGTCCTTGACGTTGGTGACCGTGCCTTTGAGGCCGCCAATCGTGACCACGTTGTCGTTCTTCTTCAGCCCTTCGAGCATCGACACGTGCTGCTGCCGTTCACGCCGTTGTGGCGCCATGATCAGCATATAGAACATCACGGCGATGATCGTCAGCGGAACGTAAAATGGCAGGTGTCGCGTCTCCTCCGCCGCAAGCAGGGGAGAGATGGTCAGCAGCGCACTGGACATGGAATCGGCGGGTGGGAGAATCGCCAGGCGAAACGCCTGACGGAAAGTTGGCCTAGCAGTCTAGGAAAGACGCTGGACCGGAGGTTTGTCAACGACTTACGCAGCATGAGTCAAGCCGACCAATGTACGGTCTCGGCGTCGAGCCGACAAGCCCGAACAGCTGCCCAGCAGACGGCTTAGAGCATCGCGTCAGCCCGCCCAGCCCGCCAGGCGACGCTCGCGAAACGCGGTGAACTCATTCGCCTCGATCGCCTCGCGCGCTTCGGCCATCAGCCGCTGATAGTAGGTGAGGTTGTGGGCCGTCAGCAGGATTGGCCCGAGCATCTCGCCGGCCAGGAACAGATGCCGCAGGTAGCCCCGGCTATGCCGACAGGCCATGCAGGGACAGTCCGTTTCCAGCGGCCGGGGGTCGCGTTGGTGGCGGAGATTCCGCAACTTGAGCGGCCCTTCGTCCGTAAAGGCGAGCGCGTTGCGGGCATTGCGAGTCGGCATCACACAATCGAACATGTCGATGCCGCGCGCAATCCCCTCCACCAGATCCTGGGGCCTGCCCACGCCCATCAGGTATCGCGGCCGGTTGTCGGGCAACGCCTCCACCACGTAATCCAGCACGCCGTACATCTCCTTGGGAGACTCGCCGACACTGAGGCCGCCGACGGCGTAGCCGGGCAGATCCAGGTCGCGCAGGGCTGCGGCCGAGCGCAAACGCAATGCCCGGCTCAAGCCCCCCTGGACGATGCCGAACAGCGACTGGTCGGCGCGCGTCTGCGCGTCGCGGCAACGGCTGGCCCAACGAATCGACCGTTCGCAGGCGTCCTCGATCAGCTGCTCGGAGGAGGGCAGGGGGGGCACGTGGTCCAGCACCATCGCGATGTCGCTGCCCAGCGCCTCCTGGATCGCCACGGCGCGTTCCGGTGAAAGTTCGAAGCGGCTGCCGTCGATGTGCGACTGAAAGACGGCCGCTTGCTCGGTGACTCGGGTGTTTCGCCCCAAGCTAAACACTTGGAACCCGCCGCTGTCGGTGAGGATCGGCCCTGTCCAGCCCATCATGTGGTGCAGGCCACCGAGCTCCGCGACCACCTCTTCACCGGGGCGCAGCGCCAAGTGGTAGGTGTTGCCGAGCACCATTTCGGCGCCGGTCGCTCGCACCTGGTCGATCGTCAGTCCCTTGACGGTGCCCAGCGTGCCCACGGGCATGAACGCCGGAGTCTGCACCTCTCCGTGGGGCGTTGCCAGCACGCCGCGCCGGGCGTGGCCGTCGGCGCAGATACTTCGCCACTGGACCGACGGCCCGCTTTGCATGGTCTCGGACATGCCGGTGTTGATTGCGGCCGCTGGTGCGAGTTGCGAACGAAGGCGAGGCGAACGAGGGCAGGGGAGCTGAAGCGCCCTGCGTGGATCAGTCGCCCCGCAGCTTCAGATTGTGGTGGGTCAGGCGATCCCGGATTTCATTGAGACTGGTGACGCCGAAGTTCTTGCACTCCAGCAAATCGTCTCCGGTTTTGCGAATCAGTTCGCCAATGGTGGTCAGGCCGAGCCGGGCCATGCACTTGCGTGCTCGCACCGAAAGGTTCAGCTCCGAGATCGGCCGGTCGAGCAACTGCTTTTCGTCCGGCGACATGTTGCCGATGTCGTAGTGCGGCTCGGGCTCTTGCCGCTCGTGAGCAAACTGTCCCAGCTCCAGGCTCTTTTGGGCCAGGATTTCGCGAATCTCGATCAGCGAGGTTTCGCCGAAGTTCTTGCTTTGCAGCAACTCTTGCTCGGTGGTGCGAGTCAAGTCGCCCAACGTGCGAATGCCCATCGAATTCAGGCAGTTGCGGCTGCGAACCGACAGCTCGAAATCGGTGACGGGGATGTTGAGCGTTTGGCGGAGTTTTTCGGTTTCACGGCGGGTCGACTCGTCGACCATCGTGTCGGCCGACGATGCGGCGGCGTCACGCATGAACAGCTTCGCTCGCGTGTGCCCCGGGTAGACATCCAGGATGCGCTTGTAGCACTGCACGGCGCGGTCATACGAGCCCATGTCCTCGTACAGCAGGCCGAGATCGAGCAGGCTGCCGATGTGAGCGGGAAAACAGGCGACGGCGCGCTGGTAGAGCGACAAAGCCGATTCATCGTTGCCGTGCCGGTCGTTTTCACGGGCCAAGCCAAACAAAGCGCCGGCATGATGCTCGTCCGCTTCCACGGCGCGCTCGAGCAACGCAATTACTTCGGTCGGTGCGCCGCGTACCGCCTTCACGGTCACCGCTCGCTGATAAAGGTACTCGGCCGTCTGTTCAATCGGACCGAACAGATCGTCGAGCCGCTTCATCGCCTCTTCGGAGCGGCCCAATTGTCGCTCGCAATCGGCGATCGCCAACGCACACACGTCGGCGTCGTAGCCGGCGTCCTTGGCGTTCTGGTAGAACTGGATGGCGCCCTGAATGTCGTCCATCGCGCGGGACACGCGGCCTTGATAGAACAGCGCCAACGCACCGCCATCAGCCCGGTTGAGCGTGTTGGCAGCCATCTCGTAGCGGCCAAGCAAGTAGTAGCAGACGCCCAGTCGCACGGCGGAAGCCGGCGTCTGTTCCTCGCGCAGCTCAAGCTCCTGGACCGCGTCGCGCAACACGACGAACTGGGAGTATTCCTCGTTGATCGTGCGAATCACGCCGTTAATTTCATTCGGTCCAAAGCTGCTGTTGGATAGGACCACTTCCCGGATGTCGACCTGCACGGCTTGCGACATGTAGAACGCTCCACACGTTGAGAAACAAAAGTGGATGGCTGGGCAGAGAGGAGCCAGCGGCGGGAGTCGAACCCGCAACCCCCGCATTACGAATGCGGTGCTCTGCCAATTGAAGCTACGCTGGCTTAATGAAGGCCACCAACCACCGAGGAAACGCCTGATTGTAATGCCCGATCAGCGGATGTCGAGATGCCCTGCCGCCGAGCCCCTCTTCGGGGTGGGTTGCGGGGGTTAGCTTGTGGAGGCCGGTACGTGGGGTCGGCACGCGGTGGGTTGCCGGAATCCAGTACACGGGACCACTTCGTGAACCCAAAAGTTCACCCAATCAGAAAGTTATCGCAGATTCCGGTGGCCCGCAACCCGGATCCCTTGGGCAGGATCGCACGCGCCTTGGCAAGGCAACTTTCTCACGCAAAGTCGCAAAGACGCAAAGCAGGGAAGGAGTTCAAGGATTGAACTCACAGCGAGAGGAGCTCTTTCCCAATGTTCACTCTTTGCGTCTTCGCGCCTTTGCGTGACCCCTTGGGCAGCGTCGCCCGCGCTGGCCTTGGTAAGGCAGCTTTCTCACGCAAAGACGCAAAGAGTTCAAGGATTGAACTTACAGCGAGAGGAACTCTTTCCCAATGTTCACTCTTTGCGTCTTCGCGCCTTTGCGTGACCCTTGGGCAGCATCGCACGCGCTGGCCTTGGCAAGGCAACTTTCTCACGCAAAGTCGCAAAGACGCAAAGAAGGGAAGGAGTTCAAGGATTGAACTTGCGGCGAGAGGAGCTCTTTCCCAATGTTCACTCTTTGCGTCTTCGCGCCTTTGCGTGACCCCTTGGGCAGCGTCGCCCGCGCTGGCCTTGGCAAGGCAACTTTCTCACGCAAAGTCGCAAAGACGCAAAGAAGGGAAGGAGTTCAAGGATTGAACTCACAGCGAGAGGAGCTCTTTCCCAATGTTCACTCTTTGCGTCTTCGCGCCTTTGCGTGACCCCTTGGGCAGCATCGCACGCGCTGGCCTTGGCAAGGCGAATCCGGCAAGCTATCCGGCAGTCGCCGTTGGTCGATCGACCGGCGAAACAGCATTCGGTGCGTCAAACCCAAAACGGCGAATTGCAGCAGCACCAGATCTAAGCGCTTCGATAGGGATTGTCGGTGGAGTTGATCGACGGCTTTGGTTGAGGAGCGAACTTCGCCAATTCGGACTCGCACATGGCGAGCTCATCGGCATCCCCCAACTTTCGCAACACGTTGGCCAACTCCTGGAGCATCGGTCGGCGCCGCGGATGATCGGGCGGCTGTCCACAACGAGCATTGGTCGCTAGTGCTCGTCTCAGCCAGTCGGCTGCCTCTGCCCAACGCTCGCCATCGGCGCACACACGGCCCAGCAACCATTCTAGCCTCGCCAGCGAGTACGTCGCGTCTCCCGAATCGCTTACATCGTACCGAGCGAACCAGCCACTGACGGGAAGCGGCTCTTGAAGGGAGCGTTCCTCTTCGGCCAACACGTCCAGCAGTAGGCGTTCCGCTTCCTGAAGCCGCCCGCGTTTCCAAAGCACCGTTGCCTCAATGCTGCCGAACTGCCAGGCAAATTCCCGGTCATACGGAGCTGGCGGCGATAGCGCCCGCGCCTTGGCCAGCCAGTCTTCCGCCTCGTGAGGATCGTCCTCCGCGAGCATCGCTGCCAACAGGAACAGATACTGCTCCTGCTGTCCCGTGGCCGTCAACAATTCAATTGCGTTGTTGACAGCCTGTTGGGCCATGAGGGTCGCCCCTTGATTCCAATAGCAGATTGCCTCCACTCGACGCGCCGTCGCCAGCGGGCGACTGAGCTGCGGATACTTCATGGCCATTTTCATCACCGATTCCAATAGTGCTTCTGCCTGGTCGAACTTGCCGAACATCGACAGGCTGCCGGCAAGCGCGCAGCGCAGTCCGAAGCGAAAGGACCAGGCAACGTCCGCTCGACCGCCCAACTCGCGGTAGGTATTCGTCAACAACGAGTGCATGTGCAGGTAGTGGCCATGGTTGCTCAACAGCGACGCGGCGTGCAGATCCAATCCAGGCAGCTGCGAATGGGCCAGCGGCGTTGAGCCGCTTTGCTCTTGCTCTGCCGCACGCACCAGCAGTCGCATGGCTTCAGCGTCGTTCCCGCGCAAGGTCGCGAGGTGAGCTTGCAGCACCAGCACCTCGGAGTCCTCGCTGCCCGCAGTTGTTTCGGACAGTTCGTCGGTGAGCCGCTTTAATCCCTCAAAGTCGTTGCATTGCCAGCGAAGTTGGGCCAGGTCCTTCTTGAACTCCGTCAATTCGTCTCCCTGATGGCGAGGCACTCGATCCGCCACTCGCCAAGCCAGTTGGGAATACGTCTCCGCCCAATCGAAGTACTCGTAAGGGCAGGCGACCTCAGCGAGCGTCGTCAGGATGGCTGTTGCCACCATGGCGGTGAAGTCGTCATGGCAACTCTCGGCAATCCGAGTCACTTCAGCCAACGGTTCTTGGGCCGAAGGCAGGTCCAACTGCCTCCTTGCGAACGCTTGGCCAGCCAGCGAGCCGATGTGCCAACCCAAGCGGTTTTCGGGCGTCCACCAGTCCGGCGCATCGCCGTCGCGGGCGTCCAGCACCTGCCAGCCAGAGAGTGGTCGTTGCCAAGACGGTTCGGACACATGCAACTCGTGCAACGCGGCCATCACTCGGGAGGCGTGCTCGTCGACCGCTTCCCACTCCAACTGGAGGGCCAAAGCGTTCATCATGTCATGGTGGATCACGACGCGCATGTGCCCGGGATAGGGGAATTCGTCGATCCGCAGCTCCACTGCGCGGAACATCTCCATCGCCTTTTCGACTTGCGATCGCGCAAGATGTTCGTGGCCATACGACCAGAGCTTGGCGACCGGAGTTGGCCGGAGGCGACGCCAGATTGCCACCAATGCCGATATGCCGACCAACGTCAGAATAAGAGGGAGGTCGCCCATGGGTGTGGCCGTGGAGACGAGTTGACGGTGAGTGAGGTCTGAGTTTCGGGTTGGCAGGGCCGCAAAGTCGCGGTTGACCGCGAGTTTGGGGTTGCGTTCGACCCGTCCACCGGGCCTCACCAATGGGCGGAGCGAACTTGGGGCAAACCGCATCTCGCCTTGCGGTCTGAAGTGACCAGCCTACAATGCTTATTGATACTGCACCAGCAAGAAGGCTCTGAAACCTGCTGCGCACACGGCTTCTTCGGCACGTAGGCCCGCGGCTTGTCTCAATAACCGCCAATCCAGCCCAAGCCCGACCGGATGAAGCAAGACACCGACTCCCTGCCTCCCGTCGAGGTGGCGCTGACGCCGCAAGAGCGGTTCGAAGAGTATCTGCAAGCCAAGGGCATGCGCAACACCGAACAGCGGCGGATTCTCATCGACCACGTGTTCAGCCATCACGACCACTTCGATGCGGACAGCTTGATGGACCAGCTGCCGTCCAAAGGCAGCAAGGGATACGTGAGCCGGCCGACCGTGTACCGGACGCTGAATGAATTCGTCGACGCCGGTCTGCTCCGACGCTTTGAATTGGACGGGCGCAGCGTCTACGAGCACGACTATGGCTATCCCGATCACGATCACCTGCACTGCACATCGTGCCAGAAGCTGATCGAGTTTCAGAGCGAGGCGCTCACCAAGGCGTTGGAAAGCGTCGCCGCCGAGCAACGGTTTCGCGTCTCGGGACACCGGTTGATTGTGTCCGGCATTTGCGACGAGTGCAGTCGCGCTCGTCGGCGCACCAAACGCAAACAGGACCTGATCTGAAAAAAAACAGGCAGGCCTTGGAAGCGAGCCTCCAAGCCTGCCTGAGCGTCGGATGTCGTTGTCTAAGCGTCTCGGGGATGGATCCCTTGCTTCGTAGCGCCCTTGCTTCGTAGCTCCCTCGCTTAGTAGCGTTGGACGGGCGAGACTCGTTGCAATTCGGCCAGTTGTCGGCGCAGCTCCGCGTTTTCCCTCGCCAACGCGGCCAGTTGATCCTCACGGGTGACGTGAGGCGGTTGTGGTTGTGGTTGTGCTGTGCGTCGCGCCGTCGCCATCAGCTCTGCCCACTGCTGTTGTTGGCGAAGCTGCGCGATTTGCATCTCCGCGATCTGCTGCTGCGCCTCGAGTTTGGCTTGCGCAACGGCCAGTTCCCGCTGCAACTCGTACTCGCGTTTCAACGCCTCCACTCGCTGCAGCGCCAGTTGTTCGCGGGCGGCGGCGAGTGACTCGACGTGTTGCAGCTTTGCCGAGAGCTTCTCGACGCAGCCGCATTTGTCTCCACAGCCGCACTGACCACCCGGGCATGCTGCCTTGGTCCCACAGTGACCGTAGCCTACTGGATGCTCCGCGACGAAGCCTTGCACTGGTGCGAAGTGAGCCGGTGGGAAATTCGTGACCGGGTAAGCCGGCAAGGGAGGTTGTGCATCGAAGCCGTTCCAGGGCAGGGTCAGTTGGATCTGCTGCGCCGGTTGGCCGCACGCGCCGGCACACCCCGCATCGGTCGCCTTCGCGCACTGGTCCACGTTGCAGTTGCCTGGCTTGCATTCGCAGTTTTTGCAATCAGAGGCCCGGCATTCGGCCGTCTTGCAACCGGTTACCTGGCACGCCTCGGCCTGGCACACGCCGGCTTTGCAATCACCGGCTTTGCATTCGCCGGCTTTGCACACGCCGGCTTTGCACACGCCGGCTTTGCATTCACCGGCTTTGCATTCACCGGCTTTGCATTCGCCAGCTTTGGCGTCACACGTCGCACATGCGGCCGGTTGGTTGGCGGCGAGCTTGCAGTCGCACGGCTGAGTGCTGCCGGCTTGGCGAGCTTGCAACAGCGCCAGGCCGATGCCGCAATGAATCCCCGGAGGCGTCGTCGTTGCCGACGGGGCGGCAAAGTCGATGTCGATGCCGATGGGGCCGTGTTCATTCACATTGCCGATGATCGGCAGGCTGATCCCGTTCACGGAGTCGAAGAATTTGGCGACGACCGGCGGAAGGGTCACATGATCGCTGCAAAGTTGGCATCGATGACTGCTCGGTTGTTCCGCAGTCGCGGCAGCCGGGCTATTCGGTGACTTGGGGGGCGTTGCGTCCTGCCCGCAAGCCATGCCACCACCAATCGCTGCCCAAGCAAGGGCCAGCCAGAACGGACGACTCATCAATCACCTCCGTGTCAAAAGCCAGATCCAGTTGTGAGCGGCGTTGGCGTCGCCCGTTGTTTTTAGGTTGTTGAAGACAACCTTCAGTTGAGGTTGTTGAAGACAGCCTTCACCGACGTTGTGGAAGACAGCCTTCGACGGGGGTGGCTATATCAAATCCCGGGAGTCAACTGCAAGGGAAAATGCGCAACAAGATGCCACGGCGGTCCAGCACGCACTAAGTATTCCCGCAGCCCGTTAGCGCCGAATGCGCAAAACAAAAAGTGAGGAATTTCTCCGATTTTGCGCTGCGCTTGGCCGGGCGGCTCGTAACACGATTGCAGTCCTCCCGGTTTGCGCCGGGACGCCCGTTTGACAACAGCTCAAGTGCCAATGTGGAAACGACTTGCGTGAATGCACGAAACCAGGGAGCGGAGCGGCCGTGACGACTATTTTGAGATTTCTACGACGCATGGCTCCCGAGCCGTGGGCAAGTCCGCATCGGCCGGATACCGTCCATGAGCCCGAACGGCCGGATCGCAGTGCGACGCCCTCCGATGCCCCCCGCCCCGGGGCGACACCCCGCAGCAGCACCGATGAGCCCGACTGACTTGCCGAAAACCGGGGGCGATTCCGACACCCGCTGCGCCCTCCGTCCTCCCGCTCCAAAGCTCACGAGCAGTTCACACGCTGCCCGCCGGGCAGCGGTGTTTCATGCCCGCCTACTCAGCGCTCGTCTCGGCGTTCTTCTCGACAATCGGGGCACTCAGGGCGCTGCGCAGCAACGACTTGGTTTTCACTTCAATCCATTCTCGCTCCAGAGCTCGTCGCAACTTCCTGCGAGTATTTTCCGGATCGGTTTTGCTGATGAGTTGATTGTGAAACACCATCGCCGCCGCGATCGCAGTCAAGTAGACCATGTGGGACAGCTCTTTCGGCAGTTGCCCCGGGCAGCGAGTTCTCTCGCGTCCCACTCGCTTCAATTGCCTGAGGACCCGGAGGCAGGCGCCGTGCTGAATCAAGTCGTGCAGCAGGAGATGGCCGTCCAACTCTTGCCAGGGAAGCTCGAATTGAGCCGCGACCTCTTTCAGTGGCAGCTCCAACAACAAGGACCATTGCCAGTCGAGCGTCAGCTCCAGCACTTCCGACAGCTCTTTGGTTTCGGCCTTGAACGTCTCGGCCCTGGCCGTCGATCCCGGAATCTCCACCAAGTCGGCGATCCGCTGTTGCAGGTCGGGCGGCGGATTGAGGCAGACGCGCCCCGAGAGCGCGTCTTGCAGGTCGAGCACTTCCTCCCGGACATCCTCCTGCACCACGCCGCCGCCAATGCGATCCTGAATGATTGCCTGCAACATGCGCTTGGCGCTGGCCAGTGTGCCTCGGGCCTGATGGCTTGTCTGGTCGATCAAAGCCGCGGTCTCCGCAACGGGAGGGGCTGGCGTCTGGGTGAACAGCGGACGCACGATGTGCCGCCGCAGCGCCACCCAGTGTTTCCACTTGCCGATGGCAAGGCAGTGTTGCCGCAAATGGTCGAAGGCGTCGATGATCAACGTCAGCGCCCACAAGCGGTCAAACTGTCGCTGTGGATCTTCGCCGGCCTGATCGGGTGTCTCCGGGCTCACGACGCCAAACGACTCCGGCCGCCGGCTCCGAAATTGGTCGCGGACAAAGTTGTCGACGGCGGTGAACAGCAGGTTCCGAAACCTGCCGCGGCTGGGAGTCGCGCGGGCGAAAAAGTCCCGTGGCAGAACTTTGACGGCTACAAACTCCTGAAACATGTCATCGACGTCGTGCGGCTGCAGTTGCCAAGTTCGCGCCAAGTGCTGCCGGATCACGGGCGAGTAGATGTCCAGCAAAGCCTGGACGGCTTGCCGTCGCACCTGCGGACTCTCGGCGCCGGCGTCCATCAACAAAGACCATCGAGTCTTGAACGGCTCTCCCGCGGAGTCCGAGTCCAACGCTCCGTGGCCCATCGCGTCCGCCGCGAAAAAGTGTCCGTCGGAGTCCAAAGAATCTTGTTGCATGGCGCCGGCAGCCTGAGTCAAAGGGGCTATTCAAGGTGGGTTTCTTGGTGTCGCTCACGAGATGCCGATCCTTCGAGTTGGTAACCAGCTGCCGATCCTGCGCGGAAGTCCCTTGGCGATGAGCGTGTCAGGAAGTTGTCAGCAACTCGTCAAAACGACGGCATCGCGAGGGCCATTGAATCACAACCGCCATTCAGTTGACCGCTGACTCACTGTCAATCCTCTTCACCTCTTCATAACGAAAACTACAACCGCAGCACAAGCCGTTGAACCCCCCTCCTAGGCTGGACTCAGCCGCAATCGTAGCCCCTCGATCGCAAATGAATTTACTTGACGACAACCATGTTTCGGCAATGACGGTGGACTCCTTCCGCGTCTCGCTTGACAGTACGCAGAACGGCGATTCCACGGGCGACGTGTGGAACGCTGGCGCCGACGAAGTCGACATGTTGGACGAGGCAGCCATATCCAAGTTGGTTGATCGATTCGAATTTCGCCAATTGCTGGGGAAGGGCGGCTTCGGCGAAGTGTGGCGAGTTTTCGATCGCGTCCGCGGACACGAGGTGGCGATCAAGGGCCCCCGCGTCGACCTGCCGCTGACCGCCAAAATGGCGCAACATTTCGTGGCCGAGGCGAGGCAGGCCCGCGAGCTTTCGGACACCTCCGGCGTCGTCAAGGTGCTCGACGTCTTCGCTGTCCCCTGCAACGCGGGATACTCGTTGTGCTTCATCGTGATGGACTTGATGCAGGAGAGCTTGGCCGATCGCATTGTCAATCGTCGTTACCCCACGACGTATGAAGCCGTAACGTGGTGTATCCAGCTCGCCGCGGCGCTGGACACGATGCATCGGAAGGGCTTGCTTCACCGTGACATCAAGCCCGGCAACATTCTGTTCGACAACCACGGCCGCCCTCATCTCTCCGATTTCGGCTTGACCGTCACGGTGTCGGAACAATTGGACAAGCCAAGGAGTGTGCTCGGCACGCACGGCTTCATGTCACCCGAGCAGGCCCGTGGCGACCGCACGGATCGCACCTCCGATATTTACTCACTGGGGGTGGTGTTGTTTTTGATGCTTGCCGCTCCGCACACCGACCGGCTGAACGCCGCCTTGCCGCGGCTTGCCAAGGACACCGAGGAGCAGCTGCAGTCTCTCAAGGATCCCCACAGCTACCCGCAGCGTCTGCCACCCCAAGTCGACTCGCATTTGGCAGACATCGTCGAACAGAGTTGTTTGCGCAACGATCCGGTTCACCGCTTTCGCGACGCGATGGATTTGAGCCGTGCATTGCGAAAGTGGCGATCTCAAACGCGCGCAGCCAAATTCAAACGTGTCGTGTTCCGCTTGGCGGCGGTCGGCACGCTTTCCACGCTCGCCGTCGTTGCATGCGGGATGCGCCCGCCTGTCCAAGAGCACCCACCTGTCTTAGATACCCAAACAACCGTTGGCGCGATCGACCAAAACGCGATCAACCAAAAAGCCGTTGGTGCGATCGACAATGAAGCCGTTGGCACAGTTGCCGTCGTTTCTTCGCCGCCCGGCATCGACATTGGCGAGCGGCGCCTCGTCGATCTTGTCTGGCGGACGGATCAAGAGTGGCTGGAGCGTCAACAGCGCGGCGAAACATTCAGTTTGACGGCGCAGGGGAAGCCCTCGGCGTTCGCGACTTCAAATCCCGTGCCCGACAGCTTCACGTGGTCGATTCGCGCCACGTTGGATGGTGACGGGAGCGCGGCGGGCCTGGTGTTGGGCGTCACCGACACCGCTTGCCTGCGAGTCTTGGTCGACAATCGTCACAAGCCAGGCACCTGGCTCACGATCGAAACGCTCAAGCTGCGATGGCAGAATGGCAACCGGGAGTTCAACGGCGGAGAAGTCCTGCGATCGACGAAATTTAGCGAACGTACGAGCACGGAATGCCACCTCCGCGTCGAGGTTCGCCACAACCGGATTACTCGCGTCGTCATCAACGACAGTTTCGAAGCAGGAGGCTTGCCTGATCACCTCCTTTCCGGCGGCTCCCGCGCAGGGATTACCGGACATGGAGACGTTTTGTTTTACGAGATTCTCATGAAGGAGCCCAACCAATGAACGCCTACATTGACGACGAGAACACGAGCTGCGATCCGACAGGAGCACTCCATGTGGAGGCCATCGTTAGCCGATCCGCCATGGAGTTGGTTTACCAGATCAAGTTCCTTAAAGACAACGTGGTGTTCGACACCCAAGCCGTCGACCTGATGGGGCAGAACCCCAACAGCGGATCCACTATGAACTTCGAAGCTGACACGCTCGTTTCGTGCGGATCGGACTACTCCTTGAAGGTCGAGGTGTACTATTATTCGCTAACGGGGAATTCCACCCCGTCGTCCGCCTACACACAATCCTGCCCGTGTGAGTAGCGCGAGGCATTGTTTTGCCTTGCCACTGGCTTGGTCCAAGCCCAGCGCCCAACGCGTCAGCCCTCTTCGGCTGACGCGTTTTTCTGCGCTCGGGCGGGGCGCTTCTGCGGCATTTAGTCTTTTCGCCGTTCGGTCAGCCAATCCACGGCGGCGTCCAACTGTTGCCGATCCGACGATGTGGCATCGGCGGTCGTCAGTTCTTTCCCAAAAGCGCCGTACAGTGGCGAAGGTTCTCGCTGGCCATCGGCGAGCCAGAGCGATGCGGGCGCGGCCACCGCCAGCATGCCGGGCAAGTCGCCATACTTGGCTGCTCCCGGCAGGAACGCGGGACTGTGAATGTCGTTCACATTCGCAAAACGAAAGCCGCGCGTATTGATGACGGCGGAGTCGACGATGCCGCGCGCTTGGGCGCGGGCCGCCGCGGCCCACGCGCCGGACTCGCCGTCCCACCCCACGAGGCTCAGGTGCTTCGGCTGGTACTCATGCGCCAGCACATACGACACCATCTTCAACACATCGTGAACACGTCGCGCGAACAGCGACGAGTTGTAACCGAACGTATAGGCGGCGGCCTCCCGCGGATTCCCCACGCGTCGGGTCTTCGCCGGAGCCTCGCGGCCCTGCAAGAATTCGCCCTGCCCGAGCAGATCGATGCCGGCCACCGCAACCTGAGACCGCAGCAACTTGGCAACTTCCGGCACGGGGGCGCCGTCCTCCTGCAGCAAGCCGGCCTTGCCCGACTCGTGCAGCCAGATCACCACGTGGCCATCCCACTGCTTGGGATAGAGAAACAGCACGGGCGAGTATTCCTCGCTGGACGCGTCGATCAATTGGCCGACCATCTCGACATAGTCGTCGTGCACGACTTTTCCCGTCTGGTCGTACGTCAGCTGCTTGGCGTCCGGCACGCCTCGGCCGATCACTGTGTCGATGCCGGGGCCGGCGACCTTTCGCCAAGCGGCCACGTCGGACTTGGCCAGGCCGTCGAGCTGTTCGGCGGCGTCGCGCGTCAGCCAGCGAATCACGGCGTGCTCCAATTCCGGCCCGCCTTGCGGTCGACTGTGGCCATTGCGATAGACGGTCAGCTCCTGCTCCGTGGCGAACGGGAACGGGCGATCCTTGATCGGCCGCTCGCTGCCAACATCGAGCTTCAGGTGCTTGGCAAACCAGTCATACATCGCCTCGCGGCTGACCGCGTTGTAGTTGTGCGGAAACTGCACGTTGGCCCACAGCGCCACATCGTTTTCGGCGCCGAGCAGCTTGTAGAGCTGCTGCAATTCGGGAAAGCCTTTGGTCGCCATCTCCTTGGTCCAGTCGTCCGCGGCGGTCATTCCCAACGGCTTGGGTGCGAACAGCGCGGCGAACTCGACATTGCCTGTGCCCACTCGCAATCCCGTGGCGTTCTCGCACGTGCAACCGCCTTGCATCGCCGTCGAGACCATCACGGCCGGCGCCGCGACAGCGATTCTGGGGTCCACTGCTGCCAAGATGAAGGTTTGTGTGCCGCCTCCGCTTGCCCCCGTCACCGCCAGCCGGTCCGTGTCGACGTCGGGCAGCGAGGCGACAAAGTCCAACGCGCGAATCGAGCTCCAGGTTTGCAGTCCCATCACCGATTGGAAGCGAGACTCCGCCTGTGGCGAGAACAGTCCCCAATCTTGCGGGTCATTCCATTCCGGCCGCTGCTTGGCAAAACGATGCGCCAGCTCAAACGAGATCTGCTGGCTGTCGGCATAGCCGATCATGTCGTAGTGGAGCACGACACAGCCCATGCGCGCCAGCTGCACGCAGCGAGCTTGCAACGGGCTCCTCGCAGCCTCGACCAAGGTCTCCGCCTGAGAGGTCAGTTCGGGCTTCGCGCCTTGCTCGCCGCGATCCATGAATCGCCCGTTGGGCCAGTGCCCGTGGGGGCAGAGCACCCCCGGGAATTTGCCCGAGTTGGCAAGCGGCTTACCGGAGTCATCCGCCGGCCGATAGAGCGTGCCGGTCACATGAAACCCCGGGATCGCTTCGAAGTAGACGCTTTCCATCGAGTAGCCGGAGCGACCAACGCGGCTGTGAACGACCGCGTTCAAGTCGGTCCTGCGGGGCAGTGGCCAAAGCCCTTGGCTCACCAGCACTCGACGACGCACCTCTTCGGCGCGGATCTCCCAATCGCGGCGGCTCTTCGGCGGCTGGAACGGAAAGTACCCGTTCAAGTCCTTCAGCGGACGCAGTCTCGCATCGTCGGGCAATTTGCCATTCCAGGTCGTCGGCCGCTCCGCCAGTGCCGGCGAGGCTAACAGCAGCAGCGTCAGCAGGGCGCATAACAATGGCAAGCGATGTGGAACAACAGGATGTCCGATTGATTTGGGCTGCAGGCTGGCAGCCTGCACTATGTAGGACGGACTTCCAGTCCGTCGAGAGCTTTCTGGCCGCAACGATGGACTGGAAGTCCGTCCTACGCTGGGAGCCTGTGATGATGGACCAAGGAGTATCGCTTTGTCGTGGCACAGGCTGCCAGCCTGTGATGATGGTCCGATCATGGTGGACTCCAAAAAGTCGGGAAAGGTGGGTGATGGAGGACCGGAAAGCTGGTCGAGGAAGGACCGGGACGCCGGTCGAGAAGGGATTTTTCAGCCCAGGCAGTATAATCGTGGTGGCGGCGGTCGGGTCAAACTCTTGGCCGCAGCGTCCGCCCTCCGACCTGGCCTCCATCGCAGGCGACTCGCAGGCGACCGTTGCGAGGCCCGGCCCGGAGTCCCGGACACCAGTAACCCGGAGTTTTCGATGTCCAATTCCGACCAAAGCTCCCTGCCCGCGGCTCCCGGCACGATCGCCACGTATCCCGGAGTCTGGTTTGTCCGCGGGGTGATGATCGGCCTGTTGATGGCGGGCGCCTGCAATGCGGGCTCCTATTTTGTCCGCTCCGGGGGCGGCAACCTGCTGGGCCAGCGCGCCGATGCGCGAGAGGCGATCGGCTTTCCTTGGCAGGTATGGGAGCAAGGCAACAGCTACGGCGGTTATTTTGTCGATTATCGCGCGATGTCCGCCAATGTCGCGATTGCCTTGCTGATCGGCAGTGTCTGTGGCAGTGTGCTGTTCCTTTTGCGCACTCGACTCGACGACATCGTGGCCGAGTTCGAAGCGGAGATGGAGGCATCACGAGGGACTCGCGACCACAGCCCGCAGCTACAGTTCTCCCTGCGCGGCCTGCTGTTTTCGACAGGCATTGTCGCGTTGCTCTCCGCCGTGCTGCGGCTCGCTTTGGCTCAGCGGCCCGAGGCTCTGGGCGCGATCTACTTTCTTGGCCCCTGGGTGCTGGTGGGTGCCGCTTTATTGCCGCGAAAGTTGCCATGGCAACATCGCGTGGCGCTGATCATTCCCCTGACATTCGGGTTGATCGTTGTAGGCGTCGGCATCGGCGCCACCTTGCACCGCGATTTGGAGCAGGTGCTGATGGGGATCTTTGTGTGTTGGACACCCCAGGCCGTGCTGGCCGCCATGGTCTTGACGCTGGCTCTCCTCGCCGCTCGCCGCGGGCCGAAGCCTCGGCCGAGCGCAGCCGGCTGACCAGCGCCTTGATTGGCCGACGAGATCTGGCACAATCGATCGACAGCTGCTTCGCCGCCTCAACACATCATTGCGTGCTTGCTCAGCCGCAACCGCTTGCCAACAACACTTCACCTGCGTCATGTCCGACTCTCCCGCCACGCCGCCCTCGGATGTCCCGCCTCCGCAACCGACGGGCGGCGCCGAACTGGCCCGGACATCAACAGGTTCGCCGGCGCCGGAGGCGCGTTTGGTTGAAGGCGAGTTGCGGTTTCGCGACTTTGTTCCCCATCAGCTCAGCGGCTTCGGTGTGTTCAAAGTCGCCGAGTACGAAACGTTCGACGCTGTGGTTGCCGCCGCGAACCAGTGGCTGCAAGAGTCACACGTCGCTCTTGTGCAGCTGGAAACGGTCGTGCTGCCCAACATCTGGAGCAAATACGAGGAGGGGACCACCGATGGCTCGCTGGGATCGACGCCCGGCGCCACCAGCCATTGGCACCAGTTTCTCCGCGTTTGGTACCGCAACCTGAAGCCGCACGCCGAAGTGGATCCCGCATGAGTCAAGCAGCGGACGAAGCGGCGCTGCGGGAAGCCGTCTTGAAGGACCCGCTCAACGATCTCCCTCGGCTGATCTTTGCCGATTGGCTTGACGAGCGCGGCTCGCCTCGGGGCGAGTTCATTCGCGTCCAGTGCGCGCTTGCTGAAGGAACGGCCCCAACCGCAGAGCTCAAGCGGCTCCGGCGCCGCGAACGCGAGCTGCTTTACACGAACTGGGCATGGGACGCCGAGGCGCCCTTGAAACTTCGCAAGCCACGATTCGTGCGTGGCTTTGTCGGCTCGGGCATCCTCAGCGTGCAACACTTCCATACGCTGGGTGAGCAGCTGGTGGCAGAAGCGCCCTTGGAGTCGTTGACCTTGACGGCCGGCGCCAATCGCATGGCCAAGCTGGCGCAGTGCTCGTGGCTGGCGCAGCTGCGCGAACTGTCATTGGACAAGAACGACTTTGAGCCCGGCAGCTTCCCCGTCTTCGCCCAGTCGCCCTATCTGGGGACGCTCGAGTCACTGACGGTTCGGCGTTCGAGGCTGCAAATGATCGACGCCGAGGCACTTGCCCAAGCTTCAACACTCAAGCAACTCAAGCGACTCAAGCTCGATCGGACCCGAACGGAGCTGGCTGACCTCGCCGTGCTCGCCGCATCGCCCAACTTCAAACAGCTCCAATCGCTGTCTTTCCATCCCCCGCGTTCCGACGGTGAGTTTCTACGGGGGGCAGCGTTCAACAATACGCTGCGCGAACTGGAGGTTTTCGCAGAATTTCCGTTCGGCCACTCGCTGGGCAATTCGATCATGCGAACGCTGGCGGACGCCCCGAGCCTGTTGCCCTCGCTCGAGCGGCTGATGTTGAACTACGGCGGCGTCGAGAATCACGTGTTCGTAGAGTTCGTGTTGTCGAACTCGCGTCCCGGCCTGCATACCCTGGGGCTGAATGGATCACTAATTGACGACGAGGCGGCCTACGTGCTTGCCTCCTCCGAATTGATGTCTCAGCTGCGGCTTCTGCGACTTCACGATTCGGCGATGACGATCGAGGGGATTCGCGCCCTGGCTCGCTCGCCGCGGCGCCGCAAGGGAGCACGCTTCGAACTGCATTCGCGGAGATTCTCCAACCGGCAACTCGAAGCCATGCGTCAGGAATTCGGCACGTTTGGCTGCTTCGCTGTGCAGTGACGGTTGGTCGACAAGCGTCACTCGACCACGAGCCTGTGCTGCTCGATCGCGGCGTGGCCGGACTTGCGGAACGGGCGCGGCAGCGGCTGGCCGACCCCTTTGCCATCCACGGTCCGACAACGCAGCACGTACTGGCCCGCGGGCAGGCCCGGGTGCAGAGTTGCCCAGTGGGCCTTGGTCAAACGCAACGGCCATTGTTCCGCCTGGCCGTTGTCCTGTAAGCCGACTGTCGGTCCGAGCGGTTCCGTGGCGCCGAGATGCGGCTCCGCCGGCAGAATGTCAGCGTCGCGCCACGGGGCGCGCAGAAAGTAAGGATCATCCTCAGCCCATGCCTCGCCGCGAGGCTGTATCCAGACTTGCACCTTGCTCAGGCCCGCGATGCCCGACTGCGCCCAGCCGGTGAGCGGAATCGACTCGCCTGACTTGACCTTGTCAGGCGTGTAAATGGTCGCACAGAAGGTCTTCAGTGGGCTGTCGACGTCGTTGTTCTTCTCGGCGTACGTGTCGTTGGCGTGAGGCAGGTTGGTGAGCACCACATGCGACAGCCATTTGATGCTCTTGAAACCGTACGCCTCGGGCACCACCATCCGCACGGGGCCGCCTCGTTCGGCGCTGAGCCACTCGCCATTGAGCTTGTAACAGAGAATCACCGGCGGGAGATCGAACGGATCTTCCAGCACGCGGCCTACCGGCAGAGAGCTGCGAAACATCTGCTCGGGATCGTCATTGTGATAACCGTAGTAGAAAACTCGCCTCAGGTTCTCGACCGGCTCCGTGAGCCAGAGCACCTCCCGCAACGGCACTCCTTCCCAGACGCCCATGCCCAGTGGGCAGCCGATATTGAGGCAGGTCATCACCTTGGGAAAACGCACCGCCTTGGTCTTCCCCATCTCCAACAACTGTTGAAACGTCAGCGCGGTGTTATCCGCCTTGCGAAGCGGGCGTTTAATTCGCGCCGGTTGGTCGGTGTCGCTGACGACTTCCAACGACCAGGTCTCCCTGGTCAAGCCCACCTCGGCCTTCTTCTCATCGCTCAGCGAGTGCGGCTTGGGCTTGCCTCGCGACACGTCTTGAAACTCGTCCTGCGGCGTCAGGTAGGGTTCCAATTCGTCGAGGGCGCGCTGCAATGCGGCCTTGTCGGACGAGGCAGGGGAGGGCGGCGCCGCTCGCAGCGGCTGGCTCAGCAAAGTGGCTGCTGCTCCCATGCCGCTGAGCTGCAAGAAATAGCGTCGAGTTGCCCGTGCATGTTCTCGAAGAAAAGCCTCGGACTGCGCCGGGTTGGGCGCCGCCGTTTCGGCTGGGTCAAATGACATCGAGACGCTCCGTGTTCGGACAGATGGGGAGGCCCTTGAAAACAGCCTGCCAGCTCACACTTTCACCATCACTGTATCGCTCGTATTGCTCGTGGCACAACAACGGCCAGCCGCGCAGTCGCGGCTGGCCGTGAACATTGGCGAGCGAGTACGAATTTCGTCGCACCGTCAATTGGACTCGGTGGACTTCTCCTCGGCGCCCGCTGCTTCCTCGGGCTCGCCCAACAGAGCGGCCAGCTCGCGACCCAACGCCGGCCCGCGAGCGGTGGTGGAGACGACGCGGCCCTCCTTGTCCAACAGGAACATCGAGGGAATGCCGAACACGCCGTAGTGCCGCGCGGCGTCGCTCTTGCCACCCTCTTCGTGGAGGATGATCCAAGGCGTCTCACTCTTCTTCACATGCGCCTCGAGTTGTGCGCGGTTGCGGTCCAGGCTGATGCCGACCACTTCGAAACCCTTGTCGTGAAACTTTTTGTAGTTGGCCTCGATGTTGGGATGCTCGCGAAGGCACGGCCCGCACCAGGTGGCCCAGAAGTCGACCAGCACGACCTTGCCCTTCAGCGAAGCGAGGTCGAAGGCGGCGCCATCGAGCTTGGTGCCCTTGACGTCAACCGTCTTGCCAATCAGCACGGCGCGACGCGCCAAACCTTCCACACGCTCAACGTCCTCAAGGACCGCCGGGTCATCGCTTTTGCGAAGCGCGGCCACCATCGCTGCGAAAGCGTCCTGGCCTTCCTGGGAGTCGTCATTGGTGCGCAGATAGTAGTAGCCGCAAAAGACGGCCATGCGGGAGTCATCCGTTGCGATCTTCTCGCGGGCGGCGAGAAAATCGGCGGCGCGGAGCAGCGCGGCGCGAGCTTTCTCCACTCCTTCGGCGTTGGCGACATCGCCTCGCAACATTTCTCGCTTGGCTTCGAGATAGATCGGCGCGTTGGTCTTGCCCTCCTTTTCGGACAGCTCAACAACGCGGCCGATCGCGCCCATCAGCGCGGCTCGGCCCTTGGCGCGATGCTGCAACGCCTCGGCTTGATTGTTCGGCACAAAGTCTTTCAGGTCCTGGACGAACTTGAGCGTCTCCTCAAGTGTCGCGTCGGCAGCGAGCTCGTACGACGGCAGAGCCGACTTCGCCGCTTCTTCTTTTTTATCCGTGTCGTCAGCGCGCACCGTCGCAGGCAGCGCAATGGCCAGGGTGAGGACGACGAGCGAGCCGAAAGGAACGGCACACAATCTCGACATGTTCTGCTCCAGATAAGGGAGTTGGTGAATTCGCGGAAAACGATAATGATAGCGGCTCGCCAACGGCGAATCACCAATTTCCCGCCAAAAATGACGGGCGTGCCTCCATGTGAGATATTGGAAGCGAGGAGCCGTTTGAACCCTTCGCGGCGACACCCGTGCGATGGTTCTTCCCGGGGCAGGTTGTCTCACGGAGACACGGAGACACGGAGGATTTCGCAATGGGGTTTCCGGATGCTCAGCGACTCTTGGAATTCTCACTCCGTGCCTCTGTGTCTCTGTGAGAAATATTCGAAGCGAGGAGCCGTTTGAACCCTTCCCGGCGAATGCGCAGGCAACCCCGTGCGATGGTTCTTTCCCGGGCAAGTTGTCTCACGGAGACACGGAGACACGGAGGATTTTGCAATGGGGCTTCCGGATGCTCAGCGACTCTTGGAATTCT
>JAGQPF010000399.1 GCA_020426845.1 Planctomycetales bacterium | reverse complement strand
CGTTCTTCCGATCTTGTCTCCGTGAGACATCCTGCCCGGGAAAGAACAATCGCCAAATTGCGTTCACAAGTCGCCGTGAACGGTTCAAACGGCTCCACGCTTCCATTTCTCTCACAGAGACACAAAGACACGGAGTTGGATTCACAAACGCGAAGTAATCCGAATGAATTCCGCCAAAAGCCCAAGTGCGAAATTCTCCGTGCCTCTGTGTCTCCGTGAGACATCCTGCCCGGGAAAGAACAATCGCCAAATTGCGTTCACAAGTCGCCGTGAACGGCTCAAGCGGCTCCACGCTTCCATTTCTCTCACAGAGACACAAAGACACGGAGTTGATTCGCAAAGGCGAAGTAATCCGAATGAATTCCGCAAAAAGCCCAAGTGCGAAGTCCTCCGTGCCTCCGTGTCTCCGTGAGACATCCTGCCCGGGAAAGGCCGTTCGTGGTTCAGCGCTGCCGCGGTTACAAGGTTGCTTGTTGCACGAGATGAGGCAGCTCGGGCAACACGATCGACTCCATGGCAAGTCGCACCGCGGCGCGGCTGCCGGGCATGGTTAGCAACACGGTTCGGTCCATGATGCCTCCAACGGCGCGGCTCAGAATGGCCGCTGCGCCGATCTCCTGATAGCTGAGCATTCGAAACAACTCGCCGTAGCCCGGCAACGTTTTCGTCAACAGCGACGAGACGGTCTCGAAGGTTTGATCGCGAGCCGTGATGCCCGTGCCGCCGGTCATTAATACGCACTGAATTGCGTCATTGTCGCGCCAATGCCCGAGCAAGGGGAGCATGCGTTCCGGCTCGTCCGGCACGATCTCTCGAGCGGCCACCGTGTGCCCGGCCTGCTGCAGCATCTCGACCAGCAGTCCGCCGCCCGTGTCGGTCTCCAGCGTCCGCGTGTCGCTCACAGTGCAGACGGCGCAGGCGACGCGAAGGGGAGCTTGCTGCTTGTGCTCGCGAGTTGCCTGGCTCATGATTGCTGCCACGGATAGAGTGAGAAGGGAGTTTTGCGTTACGATTTTACTAGGGGAAGCCGAGGTTGTCGCCGCGTCCGGCGTTGAGCCAGGCTGCCGGTTGGTCCATACGGGAGTGATGAATGAAGCCCTTTACTTGTTGGCTGCGTGGTTGGCCACATTGTGCCAGTCTCGTTCTGCTTTTCCAACTCTTCATCCTGCAACCTGCGATGAGCAAGACCGTTGACGTCTGGATCGGCACCACGACGCCCCGCAACGGGGAAAGCAAAGGCATCTATCACTCGACCCTCGACACGGAGACGGGCGCGTTGGGACCGGTCACGTTGGCTGCCGAGCTTGGCAGCCCGGGATTCGTGGCGTTGCATCCCAAGGCGCCGCGGCTGTATGCCGTCGGGAGTCACGATGGCCAGTCCGTGGTGGCGTCGTTTGCCATCGAGAGCTCGGGACGCACCAAGTCCCTGCGTCTGCTGAAGACCACGGCGATTCCCGATGGCGGTGCGGCCCACTTGGCCCTCGACCGCGAGGGAAAGGTGCTAATGACGGCCCAGTACGGCGCCGGGTCGACCGCGTTGTTTTCGATCAATGATGACGGGATCGTCGACCGGCACCTGCAGTCGGTCAAGCATCAGGGCGGCTCGCGAGTCGTCCCGAAGCGACAGGATAGCCCGCACGCGCACTGGGCGGGGGTGTCGCCCGACAATCGTTTTGCCTTTGTTCCCGACTTGGGGCTCGACCAGGTGGTGATCTACCGCCTCGAGTCCGGCGCCACGCCGCGACTGCATCCGCACGGAGCTGGCAATACGCCTCCAGGCGGCGGGCCAAGGCACATGAAGTTTCATCCCAACGGCAAGACCATCTATGTCCTCAATGAATTGGCCTTGTCGGTGACCGTGTTCGACTACGACGCCGAGGCCGGCACAATGACGGCCGTGCAGTCACTGCCGACCGTGCCGGAAGTGGAGAAAGCCAAGGAGAACTTCGTCAGCGCATCGGAGATCCGGGTCCATCCAACGGGCAAGTTCGTCTATGCTGCCAATCGCGGCCACGACACGATCACCGCCTTCCGCGTCAACGAGAGTGACGGAAAACTGACACTCATTGAGCGGGAGCCGATTCGTGGCAGTTGGCCGCGAAACTTCAATCTCGACCCGACGGGACGCTGGCTGGTCGCCGCCGGCCGGGACTCCAACACACTGGCGGTGTTCGAGGTGAATTCCGACACCGGCGAGCTGACCTATACGCTCAAGATGGCGTCCGCTCCGACGCCGATTTGCGTCGAATTCGGCAAGTGAGCCAACGCAAGCGATCTATTGCGGCGTGTTCGACGCAGACAAAGGAATGAGGAAATGGACTCTCGCGTCAAGCTCGGGATCTCGACTTGTCCCAATGACACATTCGCGTTCCACGGGTTGATCACTCGCGCGGTGGACTGGCGGGGCCTGGAATTTGATGTCGAACTGATCGACATCCAGCAGCTGAATGATCGCTTGTTTGCGGACGACTTTGACGTGGCCAAGACGAGCTTCCATGCCGCGTTGCTGCTGGCGGAGCAGACCGTCGTGCTGCCGTCCGGATCGGCGCTCGGCTATGGCGTCGGGCCGCTGTTGCTGTCGGCTCGCGCTGGCGAGACTCCCGGCGATTCGAGTCAGGTGACGCTCTGCCCGGGCGAGCACACGACGGCCGCGCTGCTGTACAGGCTGTTCTATCCCGGCACGACCCGCGTCGAGCACGTGGTGTTTTCGGACATCATGCCGCGGCTTCGAAACGCCGCCGCGGACTTTGGCGTTTGCATTCATGAGGGCCGCTTCACCTGGGAGGACCAGGGCCTGGGGCTTGTCGAGGATCTGGGCACGCGTTGGGAGCGTGAGACGGGCGCGCCGCTGCCGTTGGGTGGCATTGTGGCTCAGCGGCGACTGCCGCGCGAGACGACCGAGCGCGTGCAGCATGTGATTCGCGACTCGCTGGATTACGCGTTGGCAAATCCCGATGCGGCGCTGCCGACCATGCGACAATACGCTCAGGAGTTTGACGACGAGGTGTTGATGAAGCACGTCGAGCTGTACGTGAATGACTGGACCGTCGATTTGGGCGAGACGGGGCGTCAAGCGTTGGCGGAGCTTTCCCGACGCGCCGTTGAGGCGGGGCTGGCCGGGGGCGCCGGCAACGAGGCGCCGACGCTAGAGGTGTTTGAGCCCGGGTGCTGATCTCGCCCGGAGTTCGAGTTCGAGGAGATTCCATGGAACGGGCCAATATCTTGCTTACCTCAGCGGGACGCCGCGGCGTGCTCGTCAAGCTATTTCAGCGCGAGTTGAGGGAGTTATTTCCGCAGGCAAAGGTTTTCGCGACCGATCTCCGCCCGAAACGGTCGTCGGCATGTCAGCTTGCCGACGGATACTTCGAAACGCCACGAGTCACCGACCCCGGCTATATCGACCGGCTCGGTGAGATCTGCCAAGCGGCCGGCGTGCGCGTCATCGTGCCCACCATCGACACCGAGTTGCTGGTGCTGGCGGAGGCGCGCGAGCAGCTGGCCGAGCGCGGCGTGGCCGCCGTTGTCGCCGATCCGGCTTTGGTGCGCGACTGCCGAGACAAGCGGCGCACTCACGAGCTGTTCCGGCGCCACGGCCTGCTCACCGCTCAAGAGCGCGATCCTCGCGCGGCGGAGACGGATTATCCGCTGTTTGCCAAGCCGTACGACGGCAGCTGCAGCGTGAACATCCACTTGCTCGCCTCCCGCGCGGATGTCACCCCCGCGCTGCTGGCCGATCCCAAGCTCATGTTCCTCGAGTACTTGGCGCCAGAGCTGCACGACGAGTTTACGGTCGACATCTACTACGATCGCCTCGGGAACCTGCGCTGCCTTGTGCCTCGGCAACGACTGGAAACCCGCGCCGGAGAAGTGAGCAAGGGCCGCACCGTGTGGCGGCCCGAGTTCGACTCGCTCGCCGATTGTCTCCGCCACATCGAAGGGGCGCGAGGCTGCTTGACCGTGCAGGTGTTCGTCTCCCGCGACGACGCGCCGCTGATCTATGGCATTGAAATCAACCCGCGTTTCGGTGGCGGCTATCCGCTCACCGACGGCGCCGGCGCCCGCTATGTGCGGTGGTTATTGCTCGAATACCTGTTGAACGAGCCCGTGGTCGACTTCGACCAATGGGAGCGCAACCTGACGATGCTGCGATATGACGATCACGTGCTTGTCCGAGATTGACTTGCCGCGCAATGGTGTGATCGTCTTTGATCTGGACGATACACTGATTGCCGAACGGCAGTTCGTCGCATCGGGGTTTCGCGCGATTGCTCGGCACCTGGGCCGGCCCGAGTTGGCCGAGCGTCTTTGGGAGTGCTATGCCGGAGGCGACCGCGACGCCTTGGGCACGGTGATGCGCGCATCGGGACTAGCCTGCGACAAGTCGGAGTTGTTGGCCGTCTACCGCGAGCACACGCCTCAACTCGAGCTGGCGCCCGGCGTTCGCGACCTGCTGCAACAACTCGCCGACCGCGGGCATCCGCTGGGCCTGATCACCGATGGCCGTTCCGTGACCCAACGCAACAAGCTTCGCGCATTGGGGCTCGAGTCGCGCTTCGACTGCATCGTCATCTCCGCAGAGTTTGGTTCGGAGAAGCCGGATGAACGCAACTTTCGCCACGTGATGGAGACGTTGCCAGCGGAGCGGTACACATATGTGGGCGACAACTTGCACAAGGACTTCATCGCCCCCAACCGCCTCGGGTGGCTGACGATTTGCCTGTTGGATCAAGGAGAGAACATTCACACCCAAGACTTTTCTGCGGCGCGCCCCGAGCAATTGCCGCACTTGCGAATCGCACGTATCGCAGTTTCGTCGTAGCACAGGCTGCCAGCCTGTGATTGGTGTGGAGGTTGCAGGCTGGCAGCCTGCACCACGACAGCTGCCAGCCTGCACCACGAGAGCTGGCAGCCTGCACCACGACTAGGCGACAATGTCGCGAATGACTTGTCCGTGAACATCCGTAAGGCGGAAGTCTCGCCCCGCGTAGCGGTAGGTGAGTCGCTCGTGGTCCAGGCCCAACAAGTGCAGCATGGTCGCGTGCAGGTCGTGGACGCTGGAGCGGCCTTCGACGGCCTTGAAACCGAATGGGTCGGTGGCGCCATAGGCAACGCCGCCGCGAATTCCGCCGCCGGCCAGCCAGACCGAGAACCCGTAGTGGTTGTGATCGCGTCCCTGCCGCGGCTTGCCGTCGCCGGTCAGCTCGACGGTCGGTGTTCTGCCGAACTCGCCGCCCCAGACCACCAGTGTCTCATCCAGCATGCCGCGCTGTTTTAAATCAGCCAGCAACGCGGCGATCGGCTGGTCGATTTCCGCGGCGAGGCGGCGGTGATTTCCCTCGATGTTGTCGTGATTGTCCCACGGCTGCCCGGCGCCGTGCCACAACTGCACATAGCGAACGCCGCGTTCCAAAAGCCGGCGGGCGATCAGCGTCTGCCGACCGTGCACTCCATCGCCGTACTGATCTCGAGTTCGCTGTGACTCGCGGCTCAGATCGAACGCCTCCTCCGCGTCGCGCTGCATGCGAAACGCGAGCTCGAACGACTGAATGCGAGCCTCCAGTCGCGCGTCCTGACGCTGGTCGCGGTGCCGCCTGTTCCAGGCGCCAAGCAGGTCCAGCTGACGCCGTTGTGCCGAAGTGGAAACGTGAGGATGCTCGATGTTCTCAATCAGTCGGCTGAGCTCGCGGTGCTTGGAGTCGATATGGGTACCTTGGAAGGCGCCCGGCAGGAAGGCCGATTGCCAGTTCTCGGAGTCCTTGATAGGCAATCCACCCGGGCACATCGCAATGAAGCCGGGCAAGTTCTGATTCTCGGATCCCAGCCCATAGGTGACCCAAGCGCCGACGCTGGGACGCGCCTGCACAGCGTCGCCGCAATTCATCAGCATCAACGACGGCTCGTGGTTGGGGGCGTGCACATACATGGAGCGCACGACCGCGATGTCATCGATATGCTCGGCCGTCTTGGCGAACAGCTCACTCACCTCGATGCCGGACTCGCCGTACTTTTGAAATTTAAATGGCGAGGGGAAGGCAGCTCCGGTCTTGCGTTCCGTCGCCAACATTTGCGGCAATGGTTTGCCCGCCTGTCGAGCGAGCTCGGGCTTGGGATCAAAGGTGTCGACGTGCGAAGGGCCGCCGTTGAGAAAGAAGTGAATCACTCGTTTCGCCCGCGCCGGGAAATGCGGCGCGCGCGGCGCTAGCGGGCTGGCCGGCCCGGCCTCAGCTTGGCTCGTCGAGAGCAACTCGCTCAGTGCCAATCCTCCCAGCCCCAAGGCTGAACGATTCAGCAGTTCGCGGCGTGTCCAGAGCGAACGCCCCGAGTCGTGGTTTGCCGATGTCATAACCGCCTCTTCGTTAGTCGACGAACATAAACTCATTGGAGCACAACAGCACTTGGGCCAACTGCTCCCAAGGAGACAGCTTGGGCGCTTGCCTCGCTGGGGTGAAGTCGGCCTGCGAGTTCCAACGAGCCACTTCCGGCTTGCCGGCGGACGCCGCGGGATCCGGATCTCGCAGCTCGCTCAACTCCACTTGCCAAAGAAACTGGTCGCTGTTTAGCACCTTGTCGATATCGACGATGAAGTCGATCGACTCGCCTTGTTTGACGTCTCGGGTCGTCTTCCACTCACGCGAGTCCTGGTGGATCGTGTCCGAGTGCCACAAGCCGGTTTTTGAGCTGACGACAAACAGCCGCACTCCATCCCCGGCGGCGGGCTCGTGTTGAAATCGCGAAGTCAACGCGACTCGCAGGTCGCGCGGAGCCGTCCAGCGACGAATGCAGGCGTGATCGCGAGTGTTGCCGGGGTGCCCGCCCGTGGCCGTTAGCTGAGCCCAGCCGTGCTTCGCGTCGGGCCATGTGGCCGAGCCTTGCCAAGCGTCGCCGGTGAAGTGCGGCAAGGGAGCAAAGTTGTCCGTGCGTTGTTCTGCTTCGTGATAGCGGCCGAAGCCATAGGACCAAGCTGCCGCCGTCGCGGGAGGCGGAGGCTCGGCGACGAACGGCTGCTTCAACAATTGCTCCGCTTCGCTCAACTCGATGTCCGACGGCGGTCGTTGAAGCACTCGGCGGAACATCGCCTCGATCCGATTCCGAGGTCCGCCAGCCTCGCTCGTCACTTCCACCAGAGCCCGCGCCCGCTCGATCAACAGCGGATGATTCATGAAGAACAAAGCCTGTTGTGGCACCGTCGTCTCATTGCGACGCGCCACGTGCAGGTCGGGATTGGCAAAGTCGAACACACGCAAGGTAGACGGCAGGAATTGCCGATCGACCAAACCATACAGCGTTCGCCGCGCAGGGTAGGGCGCCCTGAACAGGTCCACGGGCTTGCCACCGAGCGTCCGATCCAGCTGGCCGGATGCAGCGAACAATGAATCGCGAAACTCCTCGAAGGTCAGCCGGTGAGGCGTCATCCGCCAAACCAGCCGATTGGCCGGGTCCTTGGTCATTGCCTGTTGCCAAGTGTCGGTTTCCCGATCATCCCGGGGGGCCTGCGAGGCTTGTTGAAATGCCGCTGAAGTCAGTAGCTCACGATGCAGCGGCTTGAGGCGCCAGCCGTTGCGAATCAATTGGCGGCTCAGGTAGTCCAGCAGCAGCGGATGCGACGGCGGCTCGGCGCGGAGCCCGAAGTCGCTGGGGTTGGCCACCAGGCCCTGGCCAAAGTGATGGGTCCAAATGCGATTGACGATCACTCGCGGCGTGAGCGGGTTGTTCGCTGCGACGATGGCTTCGGCCAACTCAAGGCGGCCACTGCCATGCTGGAATGACTCGTCGCCAACGATGGACGCAGACGAGTCCGGATCGGCCGGCTGGGTCCGCTGAAACCGCTGTATCCGCTGGAACAACGACAGGAACCGGCGCGGCACGGTGTCGCCGGGGTTGAGCGGGTTGCCGCGACGCAGCACGCGCGGCTCGAACGGCGTCGCTCGGTCTTCAAGAACCAGCGCATAGGGCGATGCCTGGCGAGATTGAATCTTCCAGCGATCGACATCTCCCTGCAGCTTCCACATGGCCGTGCAATCCGCGGAAGTGAAAAACATGTCGGTGTGGACAATGCTCTCGTCGGGCGGCTCGCATGGCGCGCCGGCGCCATACAAGACTCTCCGCAGCCGCTCTTGATCTTCATCGTCAAAGCCAGCTGGCGCCGATTCGCCCCGCTCCTTGGCCTGCTGTTGAAGCTGTCGCCATTCCGCATCCACGGCCTCGAACACGCCGGCATACGCGCTGACCACTTCCGCAAACGCCGCGGGCGCGGCGGGTAAGGCCGCAGCGAGCCGCGGCGGCGAGGCTGCGCGAGCCCGCTGCCAGATCGCCTCGGCACTAGCAGACGATTTTTCGGCTGGCAGCTCGGCAAACGCATGCCAGAGTGCAAAGACCGGATCGCGATTTCGTTGGGCGCGATGGAGGTAATCTCGCCACTGCCGAACAAATGCCGGCAGCATGTCCTCCTTTTCGAAGACCTGGTCAAAGCCTTGCGGCGGATACTTCTCCAACTCCGTCTGCGCATGCAGATAGTCGCGGATGCGAGCGCGGACACGGTCGGATGTCTCGCGCCGAGCCTGGTCGCGTTTTCCGGCCAACGCCTGCTCGCGTTTGCGCAATTCCGCCACGTAGTCGTCCGGCTCGCTGCGTTCGGTCGGCAGCGGCATCATCGACTCGCGGCAACTGGCGAACACGCCATAGAGCGAGTAATAGTCGGCCGTCGGGATCGGGTCGTATTTGTGGTCGTGACAGCGAGCACAACTTACGGTCAAGGCCATGGTGCCTCGGCAGACCACGTCAATCCGATCGTCGATAATGTCGTGAGGGACGCCCAGAAATCGGCGGCCCAGGGTCAGGAACCCCATCGCCGCCAGATCCTCCGGCCGTCGATCTTCGGTCTGGTCGGCGGCGAGTTGCAACCGCAGGAATCGATCGTAGGGCATGTCCTCGCGAAAGGCCTTGGCCACCCAGTCTCGGTAGGCCCAACTGTGCACCCAAAACCGCTCCTCGCGAGCGTACACGTAGCCCTTGGTGTCGGAGTATCGCGCGACGTCGAGCCACTTGCGAGCCCAGTGCTCGCCATATTGTGGTGAATCCAGCAGCCGATCAACCAGCCGCTCGTAGGCCCGGGGCGAAGGGTCGGCGACGAACGCGGCCGTCTCTTCGGGCGAGGGCGGCAGCCCCGTGAGCGCATAGGTGGCTCGCCGAATTAGCTCGCGTCGGGAAGCACGCGGCGACTCGGCTAGCCCCGCCTCATTGCGTTTGGCGCGAAGGAATCCGTCCACGGCGTTTCCATCCGCCGACTCAATAGGCGCGGGGTCGGCCAGCGGTTGAAATGCCCAGTGCCCTCGAGCCCGCTCGTCGATGGTCGGCTCGCCGCTCTGTGGGGATTCGGGCCAAACGGCGCCCTGCCGAATCCAGTCTCGCAGCGCAGCCACGGCCACCGCTGACAGTGCCTTGTCAGGCGGCATCGTGAAATCCGGATCGCTGCGTTCCACCGCCTCAATCAGCAAGCTGTCGTCAGGCGAGCCCGGACGCAACGCCGGGCCCCGGTCACCGCCTGCCAAGGCGGCCGCTCGCGAATCGAGTCGCAATCCGCCGGATTGCCGCTTCGCGCCATGGCAACGCTGACAATGCTCGACCAACAGCGGGCGAACCCGGGACTCAAACTGCTCGGCTCGCGGATCGCTCTGGCCGTTTGGCGCGCCCGGTGGCTCCTCCCCGTTCGATCGACACGGAACCCAGCACAGGCAGCACGCCACGAAAAAGCTCTGCCAGACGGCCCGCCAGCGCTGTGGAACTCGCTTGCCTGCGGTCATTGCCGACCTTCTTCAATGCAGAACAGATGATGTTCGCCACGAATGAACAGCTGGCCGTTGGACAACGCCGGCGAGGCGTAGGTGTACTCGCCCAACGGGTTCTCGGCGACAACGTCCAGCTTCGGGCCCGGCTTGACGAGCTTGGTGACGCCGTCATCGGCCGTAAAATAGGCCAGTCCGCCGCTGGTCACCAGCGAGGCGCTATAGTGCTTGCCGAGCCGCTCGTGCCACAGCCGTTCGCCGGTTTGCGTGTCGAAGCAATTGGCCGTGCCGCGATCATTGGCGACCAGCAGCCAGTTGTCGAGCACGACCGGCGAGGGCACATAGCAGTTCACGTCCTTCGAGTGCCAGGCGACGTGCGTGTCGGTCACGTCGCCCTCTCCCGTCGGCTTGATGCCCATCACGTGGTGCGTGGGGAAGCCCGCCGCCATGTAAAACTTCTCTCCGTCGTAAACCATCGATGCCACGTACTGCTCGGTCGGGCCTTCGATCAGCCACAGCAGCTTGCCGGTGCGAGGATCCATGCTGACCACGCGTTTCGACCCGGAAAGCACCATCTGATTGCGACCGTCGATCTCGCGAATCAATGGTGTCACATAACTGCGAGTGCGATGTTTTCGCGGCGTGCGCCAAACTTCTCGGCCTGTCTCTCGCTCGAGGGCAATCACGTAGGAGTCGCCGTCGTGGTCGCCGTTGACGATCACCAGGTTCTCGAACAATACCGGATTGCTGCAATAGCCATGAGCGCTGACAAAGCCGCCGGGCCGTACGGTCCACTTCACCTTGCCGGTGTTGTCGACGCACGCCACGACCATCGTGCCGGGAGTGATTTTTCGTTGGGCGCCGACGTTGGGAGCGTCGACCAGGCGGCCGTCCACTTCGAGAAACGACACAAAAATATGTTTGCCGTCGGTCGCCGGGGTGCTCGACGCATAGCTATTCAATTGATGCTTCGATTCGAGCGGCGACTTGACGATCGGCGTCGTCCACAAGGTCCGCCCGCTCGCCCGGTCCAGGCACATCAATACGCGTTGCTCGTCGTCCGGCAGGCAGGTCGCCAGATAGACGCGGTCTCCAAAAACGACGGGCGACGAATGTCCGACGCCCGGCACGGGGACTTTCCAGCGAACGTTCTCGCCCGTCGCGCCGTTCCAGTGTCTGGGCGCGGGATCCAGGCTCGAGCCATCGCCGCGCGGGCCGCGCCAGCCGGGCCAGTCCTCCGCGGCAGCCAGAGACGCGACAAGAATAAGCAACACCGAGGTGATCGTGCGAATCGCAGGCATGTTCATGGGCAGGGCAGGGATGCAAAGGAAGGAATGCTCGCCGGAGACAGGACGCCGGGACGCGGGGAGTGGGCTTGCGGGTGTTTTATTATGAGCGAGTCGGCAACCCGGGTCGACACTCGTTCCCTCTGGCGGTGCCGAAGCGGGGCGAGAGTGGTTATAACCAAGGCCACGTTCGTGGGCATGGCGCCCATGGAAAAACACCTGTTCCGGCAATCGAAACAGCATTTCCCGCAGAGTAAAAGCTGTTTTGAGTGCCCGCTTGTTGGGTCTTTTCCAGCGGGCTGTTTGCCGTTTTAAGTCGTCCTCTAAGTCATCCTCTAAGTCATCCTCTCAATCGTCCTCTCAATCGTCCTCTCAATCGTCCTCTCAATCGTCCCCTAGCGAGCCACCACAATGGATTACAGAAACTTGGGCAAGTGCGGAGTCAAGGTCTCGCCGATTTGTTTGGGGACGATGATGTTCGGCGGACAAACCAGCGAGGCGGACTCGATTCGCATTATCCATTCGGCACTGGATATGGGCGTGAATTTCGTGGACACGGCGAACATGTACAACGCCGGGGAGTCCGAGGTGGTCACCGGCAAGGCGATTCGAGACCGCCGCGATCGTGTGGTGCTGGCGACCAAGGGTCGACAGAAAATGGGCGATGGCCCGAACCAGCAGGGCGGCAGCAGGCTGCACTTGATGGCGGCCCTCAACGATAGCCTGCGTCGACTGGGCACCGACTATGTCGACATCTATTACTACCACGCACCGGATGACTCGACCCCATTGGAGGAATCGCTGCGGGCCTTGGACGACATGATTCGCAGCGGCAAGGTGCACTACATCGCGTTTTCGAACTTTCGCGCCTGGCGCGTCTGCGAGGCGCTGTGGACGTGTGATCGCCTGGGCTTGAACCCGCTCACCTGCGTGCAGCCGCTCTACAACATTTTTAATCGCGACATTGAGGTCGAGCTGCTGCCGCTTTGCCGGGCCCACGGCCTCGGCGTCGTCACTTATTCGCCATTGGCTCGCGGACTGCTAACCGGCAAGTACCGCCCCGGCGAGTCGTTTCCCGAGGGCAGCCGGGCCTCGCGCAATGACCCGCGCATGCTTCAAGCCGAATTGCGGGACGCCAGCATCCAGCTCTCTCAAGCAATCAAGGAACACGCCGAGAAGCATGTTGGCTGCTCCGCCAGCCAATTCGCGCTCGCCTGGTGCCTGGCCAATCCCATCGTCAGCTCGATCATCGTTGGCCCACGCACGATCGAGCACTGGGAGGATAACGTGGCCGCCCTAGGCGTCACGCTTTCGGCAGACGACGAATCGTTTGTCGACAGCCTTGTGCCGATCGGCGAGCACAGCGGCAAAGGCTTTCAGGACACCGCGTATCCCATCACGGGGCGTCCGGTCGAGCGAAGTTAACAACCTCTCCAGGGCGCTCGTGCGCGGCGAGCAGCCGCATAGCGTCCGTAGTATGGGCGTCCCGACGCATCCCGGCCTGTGGGCGGCGAGCAGCCGCTCAAGAGCGTCCGTAGCATGGGCGCCCTCGCGCGTGCGCGGCGAGCAGCCGCATAGCACCGCCTATGTCCTGCAATTAGTGAGAATTTGGCCCGGTGCAATGGGGTTGCGCAGCTCTGCACGGGCGAAGCGTGCCTCGGCCGACGCAATGGGGTTGCGCAGCTCTGCACGGGCGAGGGCGCCCATGCTACGCGCGAAGCGCCGCGCACAACTCCAGTGCGCATCGCCCAAGTCAAAAGGTGCTGAGCAACGTCAGGGCAATGCTTCCAAGTCAACGGAGACCTGCATCTGATGGTCGCCGCCGCCGAGGATCACACCTTGGATGGGGCAGACGTCGTGGTAATCGCGGCCCCAGGCAACCGTCACGTGATCCAGTCGCGTAAGTGTGTTGTTCGTCGGATCGAGATCGACCCAGCCGTCGCGACCGCAGTAGATCGAAATCCAGGCGTGCGACGCATCGGCGCCAATGAGGCGCGGCTTGCCGGGCGGCGGCAGCGTGCGCAAATACCCGCTGACATACCTTGCCGCCAACCCCAGGGAGCGAAGGCAGGACAATTGCAGGTGCGCAAAGTCCTGACAAACCCCTCGCCTCAGTTGAAAGACTTCACTGACAGGCGTGTGGACGGATGTCGCTCGCGGGTCATAGGCGAAGTCCTTGTGAATCCGCCGCGTCAAGTCCAATGCTCCGGCCAGCACGGGCTTGCCCGGCGGGAACGACACTTCCGCATAGGCGCGGGTTTCCGCCAAAATCGGCACACTTCGCGAGGGGAACGCATAGGGGCAGGTCAGAATCGTCCCTTGCGTGTGATCTTGTCGCAAGCGGCTGGCAAGTTCATCCCAGGCGACGGTCGAGTCCGGCTCCGCTTGATCGGGCTGGGTGAGCGTGACCTGACTCGTTGCCGTCACCGTCAACCCACGATGCGCCTGTTCGATGGAGAAGTACGACATGTGGTTGCCGAACGCGTCCTGCTCGTGCCAAATCGACTCGGGCTCAGGCCGCACTAAGAGGTGAAAATCACTGCAGGACTGGTGGGGCAGGCTGCGCGGCATCAGGTGCACGATGTTGTGGCACACCGGCACCGCCTGGGAGTAGTTGTACGACGTCCGATGTTGCACTGCGTACTTCACGGAGCCACCTCATCTTCGGGTGGCAAGTCGAGCGATCGGGGCTCTGTCCCCGCGCCTTGTGAGGCTCGTTCGGCCGGACCGCCGGGCCTCACAAGGGGCGCCTGCGACGAAGGCCCAGCGGGTCCAATCGGCCCAATGTCCGACAATTGATGGGCGGCCATCGAGTGCACGAGATATCGATGGGAGATGGCTTCGTACAACTGGGGCAGCACTTGCTCCCAGGCTTCGAACTGGTCAGCCAACGGCTGCTCATCGCCCAGGTTGTGTGTTTCGGCGAGCGCCTGAACATCGAGCTGCCGCGCCGAGTAAATCAGGGACATGGCAATCCGTTGGTCGCGTGTGAACCCGGCATGGCTCGCGGGCCGCGGCAATTCGTTAATCAACTCCTCGAGTCGGGCGAACTGGAACGCAAGTGCGCGAGGGTTGGACTCGTCGGTTAGCAGCAGGTCGAGCACCGGCGCAAGCTGCAGGCGAGCGTAATAACGCGAGCGATAAGTCATCAAGCTGTCAGCCACCTCCAGCACCGTCTCCAACGCGGGCGAGTGAGACTCGGGCATCGGCACGAGGCAGTTTTTCAGCAGACTGATGATTTGCCAACAACGCTCCAGACGACGTCCGAGGTCGAGGAAACGAAAGGCATGCGTGCGCGTCATGCTGTCGAACGAAATTCCGCTGAACGCGGCCAGCTCGATCAACAGTTCATTGCTAACCGCCAGCAGCTCGTGGAGACTGGTGGACGAGCGAGCGTGAGTTTGAAACCGCTCGTCCAGTCGTCGAATAATCCGCCAGCTGTCCTGCGACATGCGGTCTCGGACGGTGGTCCCGAGCCGATAGATTTCGGCGAGCACGGAGCGCAGCGAATTGGGGTTTGCGGCGTCAAAAACCGCATCGGGCAACTCCTGCTCGATGTCGCGCATCGGGCCGCGCATTTCCGCGACGCCGTAGGACGTTTCGATCTGGCCCTGATCGGCCAAGCATCTGAGCAGCAATGGAACTTCAAGGCCGCTCGTGGAGCGTGTCTCGCCGCCCATGCGGCTGGCCGCGCTGCGCAACAACCTGGAAAGCGTCTCGGCACGCACCAGCTGGCGACCAAGCCAAAAGATGTTGTCGGCCGAACGGCTGGGCAGCTCGGCGCCAACTCGCCGCAACTGCACCGCGGCGCCCGGGTGCTCCAGCAAGCTCACATGCTCCACGGGGCCGTCGGCTAACACCCAGATGTCCTTGCTGCCCTCGCCTTTCTGTAGCGAAACATCAAGCGAGTCCGGCGTGGCGGAGATGCGCGCGAGCCCGCCTTCCATCACGGTGTAACGATCGCCGCGAATAACGACTTGTCCACGAATCGCCACATACCCGGGTTGCAGGTGAGGCGAAGGAGTAGTCGACCAAATCGGCGCCGTGGATCGAGCCACCCGCTGTTGACCGATGTACCAATGCGGGCGAGCGCGAATCTCGGCCGCCAGCTCATCCGGCGACAGCTGGTTGATTAGTTGCTGCGTCGCTTGCCCCAATCCCCGTGTTCGATAAGCTGGCCGCACCGTGAGCGAGTCAAGATTGCGCAGGACGTGCTCCATCGCGTCCGGATCTCCGCACCACCATGTGGGCACGTTCGGCAGCAGCAGCGGCTCGCCGAGCAGCGCCGAGCACAGCTGGGGCATGTACGCCAGCAGAACGGGAGACTCGACCAGGCCGCTTCCCAAGCCATTGGCGATCCCCACATTCCCCGCGCGCAACGCCTGCATCAGTCCCGCCACGCCGGCATTGCCCGCGGAATTCAACTGCAGTGGATCGCAGGCTTCGCTGTTTTGACGCCGCAAAATGACGTCAACCGGCTGGAGCCCCTCCAGCGTCTTTAGCATCATGCGACGCCCGCGAACGGCCAGATCGCCGCCTTCGACAAGCGTGTAGCCGAGATACCGGGCGAGGTAAGCGTCCTCAAAGTAGTTAGGGCTGTCGGGACCTTGGCTCAACAACGCCACATGAGGGTTCTCGCGATGCGATGGCGCCAGCGACCAGAGCAGCTCCTTGAGCTCGATAAAAAACGGCGCCAACCGTTTTACTCGGCTTTGCTGAAACGCCTCGGGGAGCATGCGCGAGATGATGATCCGGTTTTCCAACGCAAACCCGAGTCCCGAGGGTGACTCGGTGCGGTCATTCAGGACTTGCCAGCCACCCTCGGCGGTGCGATTCAAATCCGCAGCATATAGTTGGATCAAGTTCTCACGAGGCTGTGATTGATAGGCCCGCAAGAAGCCCGGATGTTGGAACAACACACCGGGTGGCAGGACGCCATCAATGAGCAGCGATTGGCGCCCGAACAGGTCGCGGAGGGTGAGATTGAGCACGCGCGCCCGCTGCGCGAGTCCGGCGGCGATCGTCCTCCACTCCTCGGAGGGCATCAGCAGCGGAACCGCGTCCAAGTCCCACGGACGGGCCTTATCGTAGCCGGCGTAAGCAAACCCGTTCTCGCGGATCGTCTCCCGCATCTGCTCCCAGCGTCGCTGGAATTCCAACACGCCAAGGCCGCTCAGCGATTGCACCATCGGCTGCAAGGAGGGCCGCACGGCGCCATCGGCGAGCACGAACTCGTCGTGGCAGCCGGGCAGCGGCGCATAGCCGTGAAACCAGGGTTTGGAAGTGCTTGATGGCGTCGATCGAGTCACGCGAGTTCAACACGAGACGAGGGGCGTTAGGAGGCCGACAAATACTGGCGGTTTGCAGCGTGAACGACGTACAGCAACTTCGCATGCCCCCAAAGCTGACTCACGTCGGTCACGACGTGATGAGGCTTTCTTCACATTGGTTGTTTGCTACTCGCTCTTCGTCATTCACGAATCAAGAAACCGTGTCGCGATCGCGTCTCAGGTCAAGCGTGAGCGGGAAACGGGAAGAAGGCCGCTGCGCAGGAACGACGACGCGGCCGCCTGTGTGTCCCATTCTAACGAAACGCGAGGCTCTGCGACCCTCTGCCTCGTAGGCGTTGACCGGAAAGCTGCCCGGGTTGAGCCCGCCCGGATGGCCCACGTGATAGCGGCAGCCTCCAATCGACCGTTCGTGCCAAGTGTCGACAATGTCGAAAATAAGCGGCTCGTCCGGGGGAATGGTGGGATGCAGGCAGCTGGGCGGCTGCCAGGCTCGGTACCGCACTCCCGCGACTTGCTCGCCTTCGATCCCGGTGTTCGTCAAGGGCACGCGGCGACCGTTGCAGGTCACTTGATATCGATCGCCGAAATTGCCGTGCACCAGCACCTGCAATCGTTCGACCGATGAGTCGACAAACCGAGTCGTGCCGCCCCCGCCCGGCTCTTCGCCGAGCACGTACCAGGGCTCGATGGCCAGCCGCAACTCGAGTTGCAGCGGTCCGTACTGGACATCTCCAATCTTCGGAAAACGGAATTCGAAATGAGGCTCGAACCACTCCGGTTCGACGCGGGCATCGGAGTCGAGTGCCTCAAGCTCGCGATTTAGATCGTTCAACACCTCGGTGAAGTCGTGCAGCAAGTACCGAGGCAACATCCAGCGGTCGTGCAGCGAAGTGTTCCAATCTGTCAGTTCTTCCTCGTAAGGAGCGTTCCAGAATCTGGCGACAAAGGCGCGCAGCAGCAGCTGCTGGGTGAGGCTCATTTGCCAGTGCGGCGGCATTTCGAAGCCACGGAATTCAACCAGCCCCAGCCGGCCCGCCTGGCTGTCGGGCGAGTAAAGTTTGTCGATGCAGAATTCGGCGCGGTGCGTATTGCCCGTCAGGTCGACCAGCAGATTCCGCAGGACACGGTCGACCAGCCAGGGCGGCGTCTCTCCGCTGTGCTGCAGTTGTTGAAAGGCGATCTCCAGCTCGTACACCGCGTCGCGCCGGCCCTCGTCGACTCGCGGCGCCTGGCTGGTGGGCCCAATGAAGCGTCCCGAGAACAAATACGACAAGGAAGGATGATTGTGCCAGTACGAAACGAAGCTACGGAGCAGATCGGGGCGTCGCAGGAACGGGCTGTCGGCAGGCCACTCGGCGCCCATCACGACGTGGTTTCCGCCGCCGGTGCCCGTGTGGGTGCCGTCGAGGTCGAATTTCTCGGTGCCTAGCCGGGACAGCCGGGCCTCTTCGTAAACGCCCGAGGTGATCTCGACCAGTTCGCTCCAGTCGGCCGCCGGGTGCACATTCACCTCGATGACACCGGGATCCGGGGTCACCTTGATCAAACGCAGCCGGGAGTCGGGAGGCGGCAGATAGCCTTCGATGACAACCGGCAACTGCAACTGTTCGGCCGTCTGCTCGACGGCGGCCAGCAGCTCGAGGTACGCTTCGGCGCTGGACACCGGAGGCATAAACACATGCAGCCGTCCGTCACGCGGCTCGACGCAGAGCGCCGTGCGCACGACGCCGTGGTCATAGGTGTTCGTGTTGCCCTTTGGCAGTGGTCGCCGCGGCTTTTTCTTGGCGGTGTCCGTCTCGGACTCGTGCCCCGCCAGTTCGGACATGGGGCGTGTTCCGCCACGCGACTGGATCTCGGGGGCGCCGGCGGGAAGGAGGGTTGGCAGCGAGGTCGGGTCGCGCAACAGTGCGTGGCGCGGCAGCGGCGAGGCGACATCGTACGGCGCCACCGGGAACGCGGTGTAGTCGTTTTCGGAATTCGGCAGCGAGTCGAGCGGAAGCCGCAGCCCCATCGGCGAGTCGCCGGGAATCAGGAACATATGGTCACTGCGCAGCGGCCAAGCGCCGCTTGCCCAGCGAGGTTTGGCATTCCACCACTGATGCATCAGGGGCAGCACGCAGCCCACCGGCTGCCCCAATCCCCGCTCCAGTGCGCGGCCCAGCCGGGCTCGCCCTTGGGGATCGTTCAGATCCGCGTCGCGAATGTCGGCGTTGAGCGGCAAGCGGCGCTCGCGCCAAGCAAAGTAGACGGCGTCCTCGTAGGCATCGGACACGTGCGAGTCATTGACGCCCAAACTCTCCGCCAGCTGGTGCGTGAACTCACGAGCTGCGGCCATATCGTGGCCAAGCGGCTCCTCGTTTAACGCCAACAGATCCAAGTGTTTCCAGATCGGCTCGTGGTCGGCGCGCCAGAGGCAGGTGAACGCCCAGCGGGGCAGCGACTCGCCTGGATACCACTTCCCCATGCCGATATGCAGCAGGCCGTCGGGGGCGAACCGTTTTCGCAGCCGCTCCGCCAGCCGCGCCGCCAAGCGTCGTTTGGTGGGTCCGACCGCGGCGGTCCGCCACTCGGCGCCTTCCATGTCGTCGATCGACACAAAGGTCGGCTCGCCTCCCATCGTCAGCCGCACGTCGGCTCTGTCCAGTTGTCGGTCCACCGCTTCGCCGGCGCGCCGCACTTGGCGCCACGCCTCGTCGGTATAAGGCTTGGTGACGCGCGGGTCCTCGTGGATCCGCTCGATCGACATCTCGTGACGGAACTCCACCTTGCACTCGCCCAGACTGCCGGAGATCGGAGCGGCCGACATTGGCTCGGGAGTGCAGGCCAGCGGCAAGTGCCCCTCGCCGGCGAGCAAGCCGGAGGTGGGGTCGAGCCCGATCCAGCCGGCGCCCGGCAGATACGCCTCGGTCCAGGCGTGCAGGTCGGTGAAGTCCTCCGCTGCCCCGGAGGGTCCGTCCAGCGACTCCACATCCGGCCGCAGTTGCAGCAAATAACCCGAGGTGAAGCGGGCGGCGATGCCAAGTTGCCTGAGCACCTGGACCATCAGCCACGCGCTGTCGCGGCAGGAGCCGCTCGCTTTTTTCAGCGTCTCCTCGGGAGTCTGCACACCGGGCTCGAGCCGGATCAGGTAGCGGATCTCCCGCTCCATTCTGGCATTGAGATCGACCAGGAAGTCGATCGTCTTGCGTCTGGAGACGTCGACCGAGCGGACGAACGCGTCCAGCAGCGGAGTGGTCGGCAACGGATCGAGGAACGGCTTGAGGTCTTTCGCCACCGCCGGCTCGTACTCGAATGGAAAGTATTCGGCGCTGGCTTCGAGAAAGAAGTCGAACGGGTTGATGACGGTCAACTCGGCGTGCAGGTCGATCTCCACAGCAAACGACCGGACTGGCTGGGGGAAGACCAGACGAGCCAGATAATTGCTGTGCGGGTCCTGCTGCCAGTTCACGAAGTGCTCGCCGCCGCGCACGGTGAGCGAGTAACTGGTGACAGGAGTACGACAGTGCGGAGCCGGACGCAGGCGGACCACCTGGGGTCCGAGCTGCACGGGGCGATCGTAATCGTAAATGGACTTGTGGCTCAGCGCGACGCGAATCATGAATGGTGGGAGTCCGGCTCATGGAGGCCGGGCAGGGGCGAGAAATAGTCCTTTTGGATCGCCTCTCCGACCAGGTTCAATTGGGTTTGGAAGTCGTCAATAAACTCGTGCATGCCGCGATGAATGATTTCGCTGATGCCCATGTAGTCCATATTCGATCGCAGCCGCCCCATGCGCTGCTCCGAAAGGTTGGCAAAGGTGCCCGGCTGGCTGCCGTTGATCAGGCTGAGGGATTCGCTGGCGACGATCAGGCCGTAGTGCATCGCACGGGGAAAGTGGCGATTGAGGATCAAAAAATCGGCGACTCGCTCGGGGACAATCCGGCCGTGCTCGCGCCGATACATCACCAGCGCGCTGGCGGATTTGAGCAGCGCCGACCAACGCACCACATCCAGCGTCGAGCCGACGTCTCCGGGCTCGGGCAGCAACAAAAAGTACTGCACGTCGACAATTCGCGAGGTCTTGTCGGCGCGCTCGATCAGCCGCCCGACTCGAGCAAAGTGCCAGCCCTCGCCCCGCGACATCGTGGCGTCCATCGCGCCAACCAGCAGATGGCTGGCCAGACGCACCCGCTCGCAGAAGTCCTGGGGCTGCTCGAGCGAGGCCTGAAATTGGGCGCTCGAGCGGACCATGAAGTGGAACTTGTTGAGCTGCTCCCAGACGTCGGCGGGAATCACCTCGCGAATCGTCCGGGCGTTTTCCCGTGCCGCCGCGACGCAACTGATAATGGAGTTGGGGTTGGCTTCGTCGAAGCAGAGAAACTGCAGCACCTCCTCTTGATTCGGCGTGCCATACCGCTCGAGAAACTGCAGCTCGTCCCCCGTCGTGTGCACCAACGGCGCCCACTGCTCGGCCAACGAATCCGGCTCGCCCAGCGTCAAGTTGTAGTTGACGTCGATGAATCGCGCCACGTTCTCGGCACGTTCCACATAGCGACTCATCCAATACACCGAGTCCGCCACTCGACTCAACATTGCTGCTGCTCCTGCTGCGAGGTGTCGCACCGGCCCGCGTTGGAGCGCAGCACCCACGTGTCCTTGCTGCCGCCGCCTTGGGAGGAGTTGACGATCATCGACCCCTCCTTCAACGCCACTCGGGTCAAGCCGCCGGGCATCACGTAGATGTCCTTGCCGCAAAGCACAAAGGGTCGCAGATCCACATGCCGAGGGCAAACGCCGCCATCGGCAGTCAGGGTGGGAACCGTCGACAACTGCACCATCGGCTGCGCGATCCAGTTGCGAGGATTGCCGCGAATCGCGTCCGCGCACGCGCTGCGCTCTTCGGCCGAGGACATCGGCCCCATCAGAATTCCGTATCCACCCGACTCATTGGTCGGTTTGACGACGAGCTTGTCGAGGTTCTGCAGCACATGCTCGCGTTGTTTGGGGTCGGAGCACAGATAGGTGGGGACATTGGGAAGAATCGGATCCTCGCCAAGATAGTAGCGAATGATCTCCGGCACATACGCGTAAACCGCCTTGTCATCGGCGACTCCGGTGCCCGGCGCGTTGGCCAGCGTGACGCGGCCCGCTCGATAGACATCCATCAGGTGGGAAACGCCCAGGCAAGAGTCCGGGCGGAAGCAGGTTGGATCGATAAAGTCGTCGTCGATCCGCCGATAGATCACGTCCACACGCTGCAACCCGCGAGTGGTGTTCATGTGGACTCGGCCGTTCTCCACCACCAAGTCCGAGCCCTGAACCAGCTCGACGCCCATTTGTTGAGCCAGAAAGGTGTGCTCGAAGTAGGCGGAGTTGAAGATGCCGGGCGTCAGCACAACGACTGTCGGGTTATCCACACCCGGCGGCGCACACTCGATCAGCATCTCCAGCAACTGCTCGCCGTAGTCTTCGATCGGCGCAATCGACATGCCGTGAAACATCCGAGAAAACGTCCGCTTCATCAGCTCGCGGTTTTCCAGCACGTAAGAGACGCCCGACGGGCAACGCAGATTGTCCTCGAGCACGAACAGCCGGCCATCGGCGCCGCGAATCAGGTCCACGCCCGTAATGTGGCACCAGACCCCCAAGGGCGGATGGAAGCCAACGCATTGCGAGCGCAATGTTTTGGACGACATGATCAGCTCTTCCGGCAGCACGTGGTCGCGGAGGATGCGCCGTTCGTTATAGATGTCGTCCAGAAACAGGTTCAGCGCCGTCATCCGCTGCCGCAAGCCGCGGTCGACCGTTTCCCACTCGGCGCCGTCGATGATCCGCGGAAGCAGGTCGAACGGCCAAACCTTTTCCGTGCCTCCCACGTCGCCGTAGACGTTGAAGGTGATTCCCATATTGCGCAGCATCAACTCGGCCGCCTGCTGCCGCTGCCGCAACTGCGGCAACGTTAGCGTCCGCAGCCGCTCGACAAATGCCGTGCTGCCGGGACGAGGCCTCCCCTCCGCGTCAAACATCTCGTCGAATTGGCCCGGGGCAGTGTATTCATCCAACATGTCGGGAGGGGGGAGGTGAGAGTAACGATGGCGTGGAGGATGCGAAGGGCGATGCGCGATGAGTTATTCCGGAACGCTTCAAGTGGGTAACCCGAAGCGTATGCGAGGGATCGGAACCCCACATCCGGACGGCCTGTTGAAAAAGTCCCAACTCACAATCCGAACAACCTGTGTGTGCGGCAAGATGCCGGCACCGATTGTCGGAATCGGTGTTTTTCAACGGTCATCTAAACGTATCAATTCAATGCCCAACACCCAACGGCAAACAATTTCGTCCGCTCGCGACAGGTGCCGCGCGGCTTGGGGGTTGGACATCGAATGTTGTACGCGCACCGAGATCGCGGAAATGTCAAATGAAGCACTTGCCGTGCCAAGTGGTGCACGTAACGCGAGGCAAACTCGTTAATTGCTGAGATTTTGAAAGAATCGCCGTGATTGGGCCTGCGGGGGGAAACGGGAACCCACCGAACGGTTGCCGCTGCTGCCATTTTGAAGTCTTGCCTGCCCGGGAAGTAGGCGCCACGACACGACGCCACAGGCGGGGCGACGGGATGACGCCGGAACTCCAATGCATTACAGTCAAACTTGATACCACGAATTCCGCTGGTTTTCGAGGCCGTGGCGTGCTGGATCGGGTCGACCACGTGAGCTCGCGGCCTCCCTACATCGAGAGCACCAGTTACCATGAATCAGCCCAAGTCACCGAATATCTACCAACGCCGAGTTCGCGAAATCATGAGCCGCGAGGTGGTGGCTTTGAATACCGGCGACACAGTCCACGACGCGTTGACCCTGATGGGCGAGAATCGTGTTTCGGCGTTGCCGGTCGTGGACAAGAAGAACCACTGTGTGGGGATCATCTCCACCTCCGATCTGGTGGATATGACTCGGGATGTCGATGACGACATCTATCACTTGGACTTCGTCGATCCCGCCAGCCGTCGTTTTCTGCTCGACAAGCTGGCTCACAGCATGGGCAGCGAAAAGGTGGACTCGTTCATGAGCGAGACGGTGGCGACGGTCCACGCCGAGACCACGCTCGCCCAGGCGACCCGCGAGATGCTGCGAAATCGGGTTCACCACCTGCCCGTGGTCGATCAACGGGAACACCTCATCGGCATCATCTCCACGATGGACATCCTTGCCGAGTTTGCCGACGGTGCGACGGACGAAGATTGAGCTCCCCATTCAAGGTTTTTGGGGGGCTGGCGCGTTCCCGCAGCCAATTTTGATGGTTTTTCTGTTTGCCGGGGCGATGCAGAGCCGATAGATCCCGTTAGTTGGATTGTATCGGCCCACATTTGGACCCCAGCGCTGCAACAACAGCGCAGGGAACGTCCCCTCGTGCCAGAAATTCCGCAGGAACGAAGTGATGCAGATCGAAACGACCCGTTTTGACACCGTGGACATTCGGGCGGATGACATTTTGTTGTTCCCTTCGGGCGTTTTCGCTTTCGAAAAAATGCGGCACTGGGTGTTGCTGTCCGACTCCTACAACGCTTCCGTGGGCTGGCTGCAGAGCGTTTCCGATCCGAGCGTCGCTCTGCCGGTCGTGAGTCCTCGGCGTTTCGTCAAGGACTACCAAGTCCGGGTCAACCGCAGCCAGCTCTCTCCGCTGGAGCTCTCCGCGCCCGACGAGGCGTTTGTGCTGACGGTGGTCAGTCGCCATGAAGGACGGCTGACTTTGAACCTCAAAGCCCCGTTGATCATCAATCTTGACCGCCGGCTAGGGCGCCAAGTGGTGACCAATGACGATCAACCGTTGCAATTGGATCTGGCGCCGGCTCCGAGCACCTACCGCCGCACTGCGTGATACAGGCGTTAGCGTCCTAACAACGCAAAACCAATCGCGGATCTTGATTGGTTGCTCTTCTTTGAACCGATGATGCTCTCTGTCGAGGCGAGGTAGCGCCTTGTGCGTTCCGATTTGGGGACGAGGATTGGAGAGCCGCGAAGCAAAGCCCAGGGTCGAAACGGGCCTTTTGCGGTGAAGCACGGTTACAAGGCCGTCTGACGATTTCTCTCGCGATCGAGCCGTTTGTTGTCGCCACAGGCAACATTCAAACGGAGCGAACATCGCAGGAGGCGTCGCAGCGGGCCAGGAAGAAGGAGCCAAGGATGTTGGTCCTATCGAGACACCGCGACGAGAGCATCATGATCGGAGACGATGTTGTCGTCACCATCGTGGATATTCGTGGAGATAAGGTGCGTTTGGGGATTGACGCGCCACAGAATATTCCTGTCCACCGACAGGAAGTCTACGAAGCGATTCAGCGGGAAAACCGCAAGGCGGCGGAGGTGAAACCCAGCGACACGCGGGACCTGGGGGGCAAATAAGGCTCTTCACAGCACCGAAACAGCATGCACACAGGCGCCTCGACAACATGTCGTGGCGCCTGTTGCGTTTATATGGCGCTAACTACGACGCATTTCAGAAACTTCCCGATCGGCAATCGGGTTGATAATACCAGCAGAAAAACTGCATTCGATTGCGCCAGGGAAGATTCTTGAAATGCCCTCTAACCTTCCGCAGCCTCCGTCGCGCCGCCGCGGACATGCTCTGACTCGCGAGCATCCAGCGCCGACAGCTCGCGGTGCAGGATCTTCAGCAGCGTCTGCATAAAGGCGACCACCATCGGGCCGACCAGGATGCCCATCGCGCCGAGCGTTTGCACACCGCCAAGCACGCTCAATAGCGCAAACAGTGGATGCAGATTCGACTGCCCGTGCAACACCCACGGTTTGATGACGTTGTCGGACGTCGAGATGATCAACGCTCCGTACGTGGCAAGTCCGATCGCGGCGCCCATGCGGGCCTCGACCAGATAGAGATAAATGCTCGCGGGCACCCAAACGGCGGCGGCGCCGAAGAATGGAACCATCGCGAACACGGTGGTCAGCAGCATCAGCATCACCGCGGGCAGGCCGACAATCCAAAAACCGACGGATGCGAGCATGCCTTGCACGATCGCCGACAGCAACGTGGCGATGACGACCGCTCGGCTGACCTTCGCAAATTCGCTCAACAACTCCTCTTCGTGGCGATCGTCGAGCGGCGAGAGCCACATCACGGTCTTGGTCATCGCCGGGCCGTCGAGCAAGAAGAAGTAGAGCGAGATCACGACGATCACGCCGCCGAGCAGCATTTGGCCTCCCAGTGCCAGCGTGTTGCCGCTGAGCGTCAGCAACCATTGCCGCAAATAGCCGAACCCGGCGCGCTGCAACGATTGGAGCTGGGCGTCGGTCGGGTTGACGGTCTCCTTGACCCAGGCCCAGACGGGGCCGCCCAGGTGCTGAATGCGGAAGGTCTGCACGGAGCCCCAGCTGTTGTCCAACGCGGCGCTTTGAGCCAGCGAGCCTGCGGGCTGCTGCAGAGCGTATTCCAATTGAGCCAGCGCCAGCTCCAGCGACTCAAACGAGGCGAGCGCGCCTTCCTCGCGAAATTGCTCCCGCACTTCGCGCAGCTGATCGTAGATGCTCTCCAACTCGCGTTGGTGGTCGGCAGTGGCCGTTAGCTGCTCCAAGCCCGAAAGACGCTCAAGCTTGTGGGCGGCGGCTCGAAACGCATGATACGATTCTGGCAAGTCCAGCTTGAGGCTCCCCCGCAAACGCTCCAGCCGCGATTGAAACGTGGACACGTCGGTATGCGTGAACAGCGTGACGCCCTGCGAAATCGCCATGGTGACGATCCAGACGCACGGCAATAGCACGAGCAACGTGATCAGGCTGACCGTCAAGCTCGCCGCCAGGCGTGGCCGTTGAAGCCTCGTCAACAGCCACTCGTACACCGGGCGAAACATCACCACCAGCAGCAGGGAGAGGAACAACGGCACAAAGAAGGACGACATCACCTTCCAAAACAGAATGCTGGTGGCCACGATAATAGCCAACAGCACCACGAGTGACGCGACGCGGGTCATTCAGGATGCCTTTCTCGTTGTGCAAAAGCCCTTGCGCGACTGAGCGGTGTCCGGATGAGACCACGCTGGCCGCGAAGCCACGATCCACTAGTACGAGCCACTGGTACGAGCGACTAGTACGATCCACTGGTACGAGCCCATGCCGAGCGTGTTTTTCAACGGGGATGTGGCGGCATTGTAGATTCTGCCGTGAACCGTGAGAATAGCGGCCGTCTCAGCATGCTCTCTATCCGGACGGAACGTGGATCCTGCTCTCAAGTCCAAGCTCAAGTTCGCCGCTCGGCTGCTAATCTTTCTCCTGGTTGTCTGGGGTGTTGCGCGAGCGGTGCGCAATGCTCAGCGAGACTTGTCGAGTCAGCGGGCGGAAGTCGATCGGCAATTGCGCGAGCTGGACGCCTCGCTGGCAACCGCGTCCGAGAGTCAACGCCCCGAGCTGATGGAGCGCCGCCGGCAGCTCGAGCTGCAACTGCCTCGGTTGGCGAACATGCACTGGTTGCCGCTGGTGGCAGCGTGTTTGATTTATCTGGCGGCGCTCGTCGGCCCTTGGTTGTATTGGCACCGCATCCTCTGGAAGCTGGACCAGCGTCCCTCGCTGCTGGAGTCGCTGCGAGCGTACTACATCGGCCATCTGGGCAAGTATGTACCCGGCAAGGCGTTGGTGGTCGTGCTCCGCAGCACACTCGTGCGCAGCGACCGCACGCAGCTGGCGCCGGCGGCGTTGGGGGTCTTTGTCGAGACATTGACGACGATGGCCGTTGGCGCTTGCGTTGCCGCGATTTGCCTGGGGGCCACTGCGGCGTCTCGCGGGCTCGTTTGGGTTGCAGTCGGTTTGATGCTGGCGGCGGGCTTGCCCACCTATCCTCCGTTGTTCCGCCGGATCGTGGCGCGACTGCGAGTCAAACAACTGCACCGAGAGCTCGAGCCGTTCGTGGCCAAGATTGACGGCTGGCTGCTGCTGACGGGCTGGGCGCTGGGCCTGCTCAGCTGGCTGGCAATGGGTGTTTGCCTGCTTGCCGTGTTGGCCGCCTTCCCTCAGGTCGGCTGGGACTGGGGGCGGCTGCCGGTGCTCATTGGCGCCGTCTCGCTGGCGGCCGTGGCGGGCTTTTTATCGCTGCTGCCGGGCGGGATCGGCGTCCGCGAGCTCGTGGTGACCGAGCTGCTCAGTCCGGCGTACGGTGCGGTGGTCGCAGTCGCCGGCGCCGTCTTGCTGCGCCTGGTTTGGCTGGTGTGCGAGCTGCTGGTTTCGGCTATCCTATGGATCAAGTCGGCCGGCGCCGCCGCTCCTGCGGACTCGGCGTAAGCCCCCTCCTCGATCCCTCCCCATGTGCGTCACCTGTTGAAAGTGTGGCCCTCTGCGACCTCGGCGAACCCGCTTTCACCAACGGAAAAGGTGTCATCGCCACGTCACATAAGCCGCGCGCGGGACGCCAACCGATACGTGAACTGGCATGCTGTTGACGGTCGTGATTCCGGTCTACAACGAAGCGGAGAGCCTGTCCGAGCTGCACGCTCAATTGACGAAGGTCGCGAGCGAAAACGACTATCGGCTGCAGATCATCATGGTCGACGATGGCTCCTCCGACGGCTCCTGGGAACAGATTCAACGGTTGGCGGAGCAGGATCCGCAAGTCGAGGCGATTCGGTTCCGCCGCAACTTCGGCAAGGCCGCGGCGCTCGATGCCGGTGTGAAAATGGCTCGTGGCAAGTTCCTACTGACCATGGACGCCGACCTGCAGGATGACCCCGCAGAGATTCCCCGCTTTATCGAGCAGATGGGCGAGGACGACCTGGACGTCGTCAGCGGCTGGAAGAAGCGCCGTCTCGACCCGTGGCACAAGACGTGGCCGTCCAAGGTTTTCAATTGGCTGGTCAGCTGGCTCACCAAGGTCCGTCTGAACGATCACAATTGCGGCTTCAAGTGCTATCGCCCCGAGGTGTTCAACGAGGTGCGGTTGTACGGCGAGATGCATCGTTTCGTCCCTGTATTGGCGGCCGCCAAAGGCTGGCGCGTGGGCGAAATTCCGGTGCATCACCGCCCTCGCCAGCACGGGCACTCCAAGTACGGCATGAAGCGATTCGTGAAGGGTTTTCTGGACCTGCTGACCGTCTATTTCCTCACCGGCTTCGCCCGTCGCCCGCAGCATCTGCTGGGGACGCTCGGCATCTTTTCATTCCTCTTCGGGCTGCTGGGCCTGATTTACCTGGCGGTGTATTGGTGCCTCGGGCAGGCGTTTCCCGATTGGGGAGTGACGCCGTTGCATCAGCGCCCGGCCGTCGTCTACTCGATGGGACTGATGCTGCTGGGCGCGCAATTCATGTCCGCCGGGTTTCTGGCCGAGTTGCTGACCGCCTACTACGGCCGCGAGCTGCAGGTGTATTCGGTGCGAGAGCGAATCACGCCGGGCAGCAGCGAGGGTCCCTCCGCCGCCGCCGATCCAAACTTCCAATCCCGGGAGCATGAGTCCCTTGAATGAATTGCAGCATGGCGGCTCGGTCGACGAGTGGGATGACGCGCGTTCGCTCACTCGCGCCGCTTGCCTGATCTTGATGCTCGCGTCGCTAGCCAGCATGACCGCCCGCATTGGCGGCATCGAGAGCCGGGAGAAGACGCCAATGATCAGCGCCAACGACCGCAGTCGCTGGTGCACGGTTCGCGCGCTGGTCGACGATGGCACCTACGCCATCGACACGCTTGTATTCCGCACCAATGAAGACGGCAAGCTGCTGCGCGACCGCAATGGAAAGCTCGTCCGCGATCCGAAGTGGCAGACGATCGACATGGTTCGCCATCGCGGCGCGGATGGCAAAGAGCATTACTACTCAAGCAAGCCGCCACTGCTGCCGACCATGATCGCGGGCGGCTACTGGGCGATCAAGAAAGTGTTCGGGCTGGAGATCGTCGAGGAGTACTCGGCCATCATTCGCGCGCTGTTGGTGCTGATCAACGTCGTCCCGCTGGCATTGCTGTTTTGGCTCACATGGCGGCTTTGCGATCGCTATTGCCGCCATGAATGGAGCCGGTTGTTCGTCATCGCGGTGGCCACTTGGGGCACCTTCCTGACGACATTCGCCGTGGTGTTGAACAACCATCTGCCCGCCGCCGTGTCGACCATGGTGGCCATCTACGCCGTGTTCCAGGTGTTGGCTCGACGCGATCAGCGTTTGTCGGACGATCAAGATGCCGAGGAGCTTCCCGACGCGTCGTGGGGCTGGCATGTGCTGGCCGGGCTCGCCGCCGGATTTGCCGCCGCCAACGAGCTCCCGGCGCTCTCCTTGTTGGTGGCGTTGGGATTGGGACTCACTTGGGCGGCGCCGTTGCGATCGCTCGGCTACTATCTTGCGGCCGGCGCCGTGGGAGTCGCATTCTTCGCCACGAATCTTGTGGCCCACAACAGCTGGAAGCCGCCCTACATGCACCGCTCCGACGGCGCCGTCGTGGCGACTGCCGAAGTCAACGAACTCGCCGCCGGAGAGGCGCCCGCGGCAATCCGCGATGCATTGGGCAAGCAGCTGATTCAACTCGGCCCCGACGCCGTCGTGGAAGAGGCCTACGGGGATGATCGCTGGCAACTGTTCAACCCGTTCGATGAGCAGCGTTGGGCACTGCAATTGAACGATGGTGTCTGTACGATCCGCGAATGGAATGACTGGTACGAATACGAACGCAGCCATTGGCGAGGCGGCGATAAGAAGGGCGTCGATCGCGGCGAGCCGAACGTGGCCAAGTATGCGGCCCATGTGCTCGTCGGCCATCATGGCATCTTCTCGTTGACACCCGTCTGGCTGTTAACCCTGGTCGGAATCGGCATCGCGCTCCGGCAAGGTGAAGGAGCGTTCCGGGGATTTGCTCTGTTGACCGGGGCACTCTGGGCGGTCTGCACCGCGTTCTACATTGCTCGACCGCTCGACGATCGCAACTACGGAGGCGTCTCCTGCGGCTTCCGCTGGCTGTATTGGCAAATCCCGATGTGGACGATCGCCATGATTCCCGCCTTGGATTGGGTCGCCGAGCGGCCGCGGCTCCGCAATGTGGCGATCGTGCTGTTGACGATTGGCGTCGGCTCGGCCGCCTATGCATCGGCCAAGCCGTTTTCCCACCCGTGGCTCTACGACTTCTGGGTCTATCTCGGTTGGGCCAGCAACGATTGAGTCGCTGTCGGGAGAACGACGCTCAAGATTCTGGCGTCAGCTGCCGATGGTGTCGAAGTGGGCCGTCTCCGCAGCGGCCGGGGGCGAGGGCGTTCCCATGGGCCAACAAGGCCAAACGACCCGTTTGCAAAGGATTGCGACTCATGCCCGAAGAGTTGAGCACGCAGATTCAGGCGTGGGCCAATGTCTTCCTGGTTTGGGTGGGCTTCGGCACGATTGTCGGGCTGCTCGCCAAGGCAATCATGCCGGGACGTGATCCGGGCGGTGCCGTGGCGACGCTGGCGATGGGGATCGGCGGCACCATTATCGGTTGCGGAGTGGTGACGTATTTCAACCCCGGCACGGTGGTTACTCCCATCAGCCCGCTCGGCTTGGCCGTCGCGACGGCGGGAGCTTTCGTCATCCTCTTCTTCTACAAACTGCTGTCCGGCTACTGGTTCATCGAAGGCGATCGACCTCGCTGGGGCTACCGCCAACGACGGCGCCGTCGGCGGCACTACGCCTACGAGGACGACTAGAACGTTGGACGCCTTAGCGTTCGTTGGACGACTAAGCGTTCGTTGGACGACTAAGCGTTCGTTGGACGACTAAGAGCGTTGGATCACCACTTGAGGCCGAACTGCTCGCCACCGGACGGCTTGTCGACGCCGCCCTTCAGCGGACCCTTGTGCTTAGGAAGCGTTGCCTGACGGTCTTCGACGGGCTCCTCTTCCTTCTTCGTCGTCTCCTTCTGAGGCGCCTCGGAGGTCTGCTTGATGGAGAGGCCGATGCGCTGATTCTCGGCGTCGACCGAGAGGATTTTCACGGTCACCGTGTCGCCTTCCTTGACGACGGAGCTGACCAATGAGACGCGATGGTGGGCGAGTTCGGAGACATGCACCAATCCCTCAATGGCTGGCGCCAATTTCACGAAGGCGCCGAAGTTGGCAATGCGCGACACGGTGCCGGTGACGGTCGCCCCAACCGGGAAACGCTCGTCGACGCCTGCCCAAGGATGTTCCTGCAACGATCGCAACGAGAGCCCGATCTTGCCCGACTTGGGATCCATCTTCTCGATCCGCACGCGGACCTTTTCGCCTTCCTGGACGACCTCGTTGGGGTGTTTCACGTGTTCCCAACTGAGCTGTGACACGTGAATCAAGCCGTCCACGCCGCCCAGGTCCACGAAGGCTCCGAAATCTCGGACACTGCGGACCGTGCCCTCGCGGATTTGTCCGACCGCGAGCTCTTCAATGAGCTTGGCTCGCTCGGCCTCGCGTTCGCGCTCCAGGACGGCGCGATGGCTGAGCACGAGGTTTTTGCGTTTGGGATTGGCTTCCGTCACGACGCAGATCAGCTTCTTGTCGACGTAGTCGCCAAAGTTTTCGACGCGGAAGGTGGAGATCTGGCTGGCCGGGATGAAGGCGCGGATCTCGTTCACCTTGCACTCGAGTCCACCCGTATTGGAGCCAGTGACGCGAGCCTCCACGACCGCGCCTTCCGCGAGATCGCTCCAGTCCTCGACGTCAATCGCGGCGCCCGGCACCGCGACCTCGTACAATCCGTCCTCGCCACTCAGGCCGGACACGATCACTTCGACGGCAGAGCCGACTTCCGGCGGCTCGGCGAACTGGCGCACGGAGGCCACGCCCTCGTTCCGCCCGCCCAGCGACAGAAAGACGTTGTCGCCGTGCAGCCTCACGACGGAGCCGGTCACGCGCGACTCGACGTCGAGTGTTTCGGCGCCACGCTCGGCCTCGGACGTCATTAGGTCGTCCACGGACTGCCCACCCAGGGCCGCTTGCAATTCCTGTTCGAGATCGTCGCTGAGCGGCGCTCGCTTGGAGGGCACGGGAACGGGGCCCGTTGGTCGCGGCGGCGGGGCCGGCGAACCACGGCGATGTTGAGGCCGGGAGCCGCGCGGCTGCGACTTCTTGTCACCGCGACGGGAGCCGATCTGGATGTTGCTGCCGGCTGATTCATCACTACCCGACTCGGGTGCATCCTCGCTCGCAGGCGACTCACTCGCAGGCGCCTCGGCCGCCAACTCCGCGGCAGTCGTTGCTTCCGTGGCTGCAGCGTCAACGGTCTCCGCAGCAACCGCCTCAACCGGAGTGGCTGACACATCCGGCGGTGAAGGTTCGTGTGGTGCAACTGGAGCCGTATCCGGAGCTTCGGCCGTTTCCGGAACTTCGGCGGCCTCACCGGCGACAGCGGACTCGACGCTCGGCGCGCTCGGCTCCGCCTCGGGGACGGGCTTGACCTCGCTGGACATGTCGCCCGCAGGGCTGTCGGACACGTCGCCCGTAGGGCTGTCGGAGACAGGGTCGGGCTGACCGGAATCGGACGGGTTCATCGACATGCGAGGCGCCTTTACCGCGAAGCTGGAACGGAAAACAATCAAAGTCAGGAAACACTGGGATAAAGTGTACCTATCCCCTCGCTTCATTCAACACGCGTTGGCCATGATGTTTCACTTCGATTTCAGCCAATACGGGCCGGCCGCGGCCTTGTTGGAACAGGCCCCCTCGATGGCGCCCGGGCCGGGAAACCCCATCCCGGGCGTGAAGCCGCAGCTCGAACAGCTGGAGAGACGCTGGGTTGGCCTGGGCGCGGAGGCTGCGTGCTGCAGCGCGGGGCTTTGGCTCCGTTTCGGTTATTTGGACCGTTCACACACCTTGAGTCAGTCCATCGACAGCTCCGATGGCAGCTACTGGCACGGCATCATGCATCGCCATGAGCCGGACTACGGCAACGCTAAATACTGGTTTCGCCAAGTGGGCCGGCACCCGCTCTACCCGGAGTTGGCCGGGGCGGCGGCCGGCCTGGCGACGGATTATCCAGAGGCCGAATCGTGGATTTCGGAGGTCGGCGACGGCGTGTGGGACCCGTTTCGCTTGGTCGACCTGTGTGAAGCCGAAGAGCGGCCGGGAGGCCTGCGACGTTTCTGTGAGGCGCTGGTACAGTTGGAGTGGGAGATGCTTTTCGACTATTGCTACCAAGCCATGCAGGATTGACCGGCGATGAGCTTTCAGTTTCAGTGCCCGCAGGGCCATCTGTTGACGGGCGATCCGGCTCATGCCGGGCAACACTGCAATTGCCCGACCTGCGGCATGCTGTTCATCATCCCTGCGCCGATCCAGGCTCCGGCTCCGGCTGCGGCCCCGGCTCCCGACGCTTGGCCCCCTCATCCCCCGACGCCGCCCTCGCCTCCGGCCATGCCCGCCGAATTCCATCCGCCTCCGGCGGCGGCAGTCCCTCCGGCAATGCCGGCGATCGAGTTGTCCGGCGCTGGACACGCGGCCGCACCAGTGGCCCCACAAGCTCCGCCGCCGCCCAAACTGCTTCACATTCCCTGTCCAAACGGCCACGAATTGGAGTGCCCGGCCGACATGCTCGGACAGGACGTGCTATGCCCGGAGTGCGGCGTGCAATTCGCGCTTCGCGAGCAGGATAGTGTCGAGTTCAAACAGAAACGGAAGCAGGAGCGCGAACGCAAAGAACAGCAGCTCGGCGACGCTTGGTTCAAGTTCGCCGTGGTGCTCGGGGTGCTCGTCGTGATCGGTGTCTCAACGCTCTGCATCATGCTCGTGTTCGGGCCCGCGAGTGTCCCCAAAGCTCCGAACAAGAAAACGGAGAGCTCCAGCCCGGCTCAGCCGACAGCAACGCCCAGCGGACCGACGCCCGAGTCCAACCCGGAATCCAATCCCGAATCAAACCCCGCGCCCGCTCCGGAAGCCAACCCGGCCGGCTGACAGACTCCGGCAATCGGCCCAGCGGAATCTGCGGCTACAGCAGTCATCACAGGCTGGCAGCCTGTGCTACGACAAACATCACAGGCTGGCAGCCTGTGCTACGACAATTCACAGGCTGGCAGCCTGTGCCACGACAATCATCACAGGCTGGCAGCCTGTGCTACGACAATGTGGTACGACAACCGGCATTGTCGGCACGTTCCGCACCATGGCGCGAACGATTGCCGGTACGATCACTGCGATCCGCCATCTCCTGTCGCACATTGCTGGACGCGACACGGCAGGCAGCTAAGCTAAGAGTGATGCAAATTCACTGCCCACGGGTGGTTGCTGCGCGGAAGTGTTGGTTGGTGTCGTTCTGATCGCTCCAGCGAGTCCCCATGTCCGATTTCACGTCACACGAATTTGGCCCCGAGCAGATCCTGGCGACGCTGGCAGAACAGGCCGCGGAGCTGCCGGATGATGCGCGCATCGACCTGCTGGAACGGCTCTTGGGAGCTGCGGTTTGCCGGCGGCTGGGGGTGTACCACATTCCGTCCGACTTCGTGCTGTCAGTCGTCATCCCAATTTTCAACGAGGAGACGACGATCGCCGATGTGGTCGCTCGGGTGCGTGAGTGTGGCGTCCGTTGCGAGATCATTCTTGTCGACGATGCGAGCACCGACGGGACGCGCGCCATTCTCGAATCCTGGGAAGGCCAGCCCGATCTGAAGTTGCTGTACCACGAGCGCAACCAGGGCAAAGGCGCTGCGTTGAAAACCGGGTTCGAGAATGCGACCGGGGACGCCATCATTATTCAGGATGCCGACCTCGAGTATGACCCGGCCGAGTTTCGCTACCTGCTGCAGCCGATTGTGCTGGGGCAGGCCGACGTGGTTTACGGCAGCCGTTTCTCGGGGCACAACCAACGAGTGCTCTACTTCTGGCACTACTTGGGAAATCGGCTGCTCACGACGCTGTCCAACTGCTTCACCAATCTGAACCTGACCGACATGGAGACCTGCTACAAGGTCTTCAGCCGCGACGTGCTGAAGGTGCTCACGCCGTCCCTGCGCGAGAAGCGTTTTGGCATCGAGCCCGAAATCACCGCCAAGGTCGCGAGCATTCCGGGCGTCCGAGTCTTCGAACGCCCGATCAGCTACTCGGGCCGGACCTACGCCGAAGGCAAAAAGATCACCTGGCGCGACGGGGTCAGCGCGCTGCGATGCATCGTGCGATATCGTCGCGGCATCCGTGGCATCCGCCGCGGGTAATGCGGGACGTCGGACCTTCTGACTACTCGCTGCCGTCGCGTTGCTGCGCAAGCATGGCGGCAATTTCCTCACGGAGGCGTTTGCTACGACAACGCCTCAAATAGTCGAGCCCCGACTTTCCGTATCCATCGGACACCGAAAAGTCTCCTCCCCGCGAGGCGAGCAGGAGTACGACAGGCCACTTCCCGGCACGCGCCGCTGCGGTCACCGGTGAAAAAAAGTCGTTATCGACATGATTGACGTCCGCGCCGGACGCCAACAGAACTTTAACGACCTCCAAGTGCCCCGCCCTGGCGGCCAAGAGGAGCGGCGTTTCGTTGAACCGCCCATTCTCGATGAAATCGACCGGCACGCCATTGGCGAGAAGACGTTCTACCGCCTCCACATCGCCCTCTAATGCACACTTGCAAAGACTTTCTCGCACTGGCAGGGCCCTCGAGAATTTCCGGCTATCGGCTGATGTCGTCGATACGTTCCTCAAAATACGGCTCGCCGTGAGACACGCCGAAGTCGATCCAGAATCCGCCGCCCGAGTGATACAAGCGATTGTCATAGTCTGCCAATGCATCCGGCTCGTCGAGCATGAGACCGTAGAACGCGTTGGCGATTTCCCCACGCAACTCCAAGGGAGGCGCGTCATCGCTGCTAAAGATCAACGAGGTGCGTCCATAGTGATCGGAGCAGTCAAAGGGCACACAGACATGGTCGATCACGGCGACGAACGAAGCGTCGAAACATGATTTCTCGATGCGATCGTCCTCCCCGACATTGGCCGTGTTGAACAAGTAAATCAACCGCCCAAGGAACCAAGCAGCAGTTTCAACGCCGCGAACGATCGCAGGCAGCTTTCGGCCCTGTTCATGAGCCCAATCAAAAAAGTCGAATTGAGCGGAAAGAATGTCGCCCGTTAGTCGGGTTATCGCCGGGACGAAAGTGACGTCGGCGAACCGCACGGGCGATCCGATCACGTCAATCAACTCACCGTGTCGGATGTCGAAGGGCAGCGAAGTCATGCGGCAGCGTCCGTAGCATGGCGTCCTCGCACATCCTCGCCTATGCGCCCCGTCGTGGGGATCACGTGAGTTGGCCAAGGCGATTGGGTTGCGCATCGCCGGCGAGCGAAGACGCGATCAAAGACGCGAACGACAACCAACGAGCTTACTCGTTGAAGTTGCGGAAGTACTCGCGCAAGTGGTCGCGTTGATCCTTGGGGAGGCGGCGCTGATCGTTCACCGCGTCGGAGCGTTCGCTGATCGACATCTGAATCTCCTCCTTGACCGACTCGCGACTGGGGGTTTTGCGGTTCGGTCCGTCGGCGACGCCGGTGCGGATGGCGGCGCCCTTCTGGACTTTGCCGCGAACGGCCGAGTCGAAGGTGCCGGTTTCCGTCTCTTCCAGACCCCGCTCGCCTTCCCCTTGGCCCTCGCCATTGCCGTTGCCGTTGCCTTCCATGCCTTGTCCGTTGCCCATGCCGTACTGTCCGAGCATCTGACCTTTGGCGCCTTCCAGCTCGTCCATCACGCTGTCCAACTCTTGGAGCTCATCCAGCGCGTCTTGCATGTCTTGCAGTTGATCGAGCAAATCGTCGAGGTTTTCCATCGCCATCTCGCCGTCGCCTTCCTGCAGGTTCTCGGAGGCCTGGCCGAGCTTATCGGCAAGCTGCTTCAGCAGGTCCATGCTGGACTCCTGATCGCTCGCCTCCATGGCGTCTAGCTGTTGTTGCAGCTTTTCGGCGGCCTCGGTGTCGCCTGCCTGGCGACGCTGTTCGATCTGCTCCTTCAGCTCCTGCTTGCGGCGTTCGCGTTCGTTCTGCATGTCTTGCAGCTTCTCGCTCATCTGTTTGAGCTGATCGGCGAGATCCTTCTTCTCCTCGTCGCTGAGCTTGCCGTCGGCAAGCTTCTCCTTGAGGTCGTTCATGGCGTCCATGGCCGCCTCAAAGTCTCCCTGCTCCATCGCCTTTTGCATCTTGTCGGCCGGTCCCGACTTGATGTTTTTGAGGTTCTCAAGCTGCTTTTTCATCTCGTCGGCGCCGCCCAACTGCTTGCGTCGCTCGGCGATCTCATTGGCGATGTCGTTCAACTTGACCAGCGCCTCTTTTTTCTGCACGTCGCCCGACGCGACTTTGTCCAGATCCTCGCTGACCTTCTTCAGCAGCTCGGAGGCATCGGTCAGACCCTTCTCCGCGGCCTCTTGCTTTCGCTGTTCAATCTTCTTCTTCAGATCCTCGGCCGGCTTGCGGATCTGCTCTTTGGCAATCTGCTCATTGGCCGCAGCTTGAGCAGTCTTGTCCGATAGGTTCGGCAGCGCCGCCAACGCAAAAAACAAAGTCAGCCCCAACAGCGGCATCGCCACCGAGGCGTTCGGTTGAATCTTGAAATGCTCGCTGACTTCAATTCGCTCGGCACGGCGAGTCGCGTCCGCGATCAACGCTTGTCCCGCCTCGGTCTCCCGATCCGCGGCGCTCAGCGACAACGAGCTGGAGATGCGCTCCTTGAGCTGGAAACGTCGATCGAGTTCGATGGCGGCGTCCATCGTCTCGCGACGCCGCCAATAGGTCAGCACCGTCGCGAGCAACACGCCGGCGCCCAGGCCCGCCAAAGCGAAGTACCAACGCTCACTCGCGTCGGCCACCCCAAGCAAAATCCGCGTGCCGGCGGCCACTGCGGCAATCAACAGGCAGGAGAACACCGCCCACCCCAACACGTGCACAAAACGATCGAAATTGAGTCGAGTGCGAACACGTGCCACCTGCTTGTTGATTTGGTCCATTGCGTCGACCTTGAAAGATGGTGGTGGAAATGCGTGAGAGATGGCGATGAGCGACAACCGACTGCCGGGCTTCCGGCATTATGACGGATTTACGCGAGAATCTGATTCGAATCCCGGGCCAAAATCTTGACTTTTTTATCGGCCAGTGGCGCTGCGGAGAAGGATTCCTTATCGGCCCAAACCCCCAAAATGCCGGCCTGGTGGGCCGTAGTGCAGGCTGCCAGCCTGCTAGCAGTGACTAAACCACGACAATTACAGGCTGGCAGCCTGTGCCACGACAGCCTGGCAGCCGGTGCCACGGCCCGCTGCTAAAATACCTTTTGCCCCTGTCCCATCGCGACCGCTGCCCGATTGTTGCGGAATACCTTTGGGCACGGTTGGACCAACAGCTGCCCTCTCGACCGGCCGGGACTTGATCATGACCGAAAACATTGTTCCGGAATTCCCTGGCCCGGACGAGCTGCCGGAAGCAGATATCCTGATTTTCGACGGGCACTGTTCCTTCTGCCAAGGGAAGGCGAAGACGCTAAAACGGCTGATGGGAGCGGGCAGACTGGCGTTTCTCAGCCTGCATGACCCCGAGGTGCAGCGTCGGTTCCCCGATCTGACCTACGATCGCCTCATGAAGGAAATGGTGCTGGTGGACCAGCGCCAGCGACGCCATGGCGGGGCGGAGGCAGTCCGCTACCTGTCGCGCAAAACCCCTTGGCTCTGGCCGCTCGCTCTGCTGCTGCATATTCCCGGCACCTTGCCACTGTGGCAGCGTCTGTATCAGTGGGTCGCCGTCAGACGCTACCGGCTCAGCCGCAAGCAGAAACAGGGGCGCGACGACGACCACGACTCGGGCGACCAGCAGGGCCAGCACGACTGCGAAAACGGGACCTGCGCAGTCCACTTCAAGCAGTAACGCCCGTCCGCTCGAGACTCGCCGCCGTCGTTCGAGGGCGGCTTGGCACGACCAGGCCGGCACCCCGGGACGCGGGGTGCGTCCCACGATCGACACGATCGTCACAACCGGCCGGGATTGAATCTTGCCGCGCCCGCAGCCGCCTTCAACGCATGCCGCACCTGGCGCAAATAGTAGTGTTTCAGTGGATGGCGAAAGGTTGCGTCAACAACTTCATTTTGAGTTAACGCGAAGCGGGATTGGCATGATCACTCATTTGGGCAGCTATCTCCGGCGGTTCCTCTGCGAGGAGGAGGCGACCACGACTGTTGAATACGCCGTCATGCTCATGTTGATAATCGGTGGTTGCGTGACCGTAGTGCAGGCGCTCGGCTCAGGCAGCTCTGGTCTGTGGGCCAACAACAGCACACAACTCAACGGCGTGCTGGGGAGCTAGACGATGCAACTCGCGGAACAAACCGTCGCTCGACGACGCAATGCCGGTTACCAAGGTCACTACGAGCTCGTGCGTCGAGTGGCCTCCTATTGGCTCGCGGCGACGATGTTTATCACGCTCGCACTGGCGCTGGTCTACACCTACCGTGATCCACAAACCATGTTCTTCATGAACATGGTGCGAGTGGCGAAGACTCACTGGTCGGTGTTTGTCGCGGCTTCCGTCATGTTGCCGATGATGATGTATGACCTGGTCGGTTATGGCCGACGCTTTGCCGGCCCCATGCAGCGACTGCGCAACCATCTGGACCGCGCGGCGAGAGGTGAGGAGATCAAGCCGATCGTCATTCGCTCCGACGACTTTTGGACCGAGATGGTCGAGTCAATGAACTCGGTGCTCCATCGCCTGCAGGAGCTGAGCGAGCAGCAGGCCGGGTCGCAGGGCGTCGAGCGTCCCGTTGAATGCGCGGCCGACGAGCATGCGGCGCGCGAGCTGGTTGGCTGAGGCGATCAGGCGACTAGGCGATCAGGCGGGCGATCATGGGCGACCGGCGCAGAAGTGTCAGCGACTTGTCAGTCCCACTCTGACAGCTGATCCGAGATCTGCTCGTACGTGAGCCGCAGAATCGGCAGCCCGAGCTCATCGGTGGCAAGCTCCTGATCGTACTCGGGAACTCGCACCCGCTGCACCTCCTCGTCCAAGGCGGCCAGCCAGGGAGGCAGGTCGAGCCCGGCGCCGGTTGGCTCTCTCGCGAGCTCCTCCAGCTCTTGTTCGAGCATGCTGAAACGCGGCGAATCCTCCCTGCCGGCCTCGCGCATCGCCGGTGCGACCAAGGCGATCAGCCGATCGACCATCAGTGGCTTGATGAACCGCTCGCCCAATCGGTCTGCGACGGTGGAAAGCCGCATGGCGTAGAGCTTCTGAAGTTTGCGGAGCTGGGTCAGGTAGCGATCGGCCTCTTGCTCAATCCGCTCATTGAGCGCTCGGCGCCACAGCTCGGCTGCCTCGTTCAACTCGTTGCGAACCAGAATTTGGTGCGCGAGCACCACGGGACGCAGGTGCCAGCAGATTCGGTCGTAGCGGCTGCGAAGCCGTAGAAAATCCAGCAGCGAGTACAGCATCGAGCCATCATCGGAGAGGGTGGTCGTGCTGTTGTAGTCCCGATACTCGGCGTAGTTCTCGATGATCGCCTCAAGCACGACGGTCAGGTGCTCCACCACCTGATCGTGCTCCAGCTGATCGAGCTCGCGAATCAGTTTGGGCTGCAGGTGCTCGGGCTGATCCTGCATCTGCGTGAGCCAGTGCTCCACCCCCGAGTGCAAGATGGCCCGCACATTGCCGAGATTGAGGAACTGCTGAGTGAACAGATCCTCGCCGAAGTTCTGGATGAACGCCACCAGCCGGGACCATTCGGACTCGGCGCCGACTCGCTCGAGCACCGACAGCCGCAAGGTCCGGCTGTGAGTCAGCCAGCTCACCAACACTGCCTCGGTGAGCTGCTCCAGGCAGCTCACGAGCGAGTCTTGATCGTCCCATTCCCGGGCCGAGCGCGCGAGACATTCGACGAGGGCGCCGTAGCCTGTGTTGAATAGATCATCGAACTCGGTGACGGCGCCGACGGTCGCGGCCTGGCAGCGCTCCATTTCGCGAGCCGCCTCGAGCAACTGGCCGACTTGCGGCAGCAAGCCCGCGCGGGGCAGCATCTTCAGCAAGTCCCGCAGGCAGTTTTGCCGCACACGAGCTGACACGATTTGGTCACATCGACCGCCTCGCGAGAGCGGAATGTACAGCAGCGCCTGGCCCTCGAGCAGACCGAGGAACTCCTCGAATCGCTCCGCGGCCGCGGCGGCGTCGAGCCGCAGAATGTCCGCGATCACGTGCGCCGCGACTCGATGCTCGTGCGTCGCGCAGAGCTCGTCGAACTGCGTGGGGCAGGCCGGGTGAGTGTGGGCGATCAGGGCGGCCGTCATGATTCTCGCGGCATTCGCCACGTCGACCTGCACCCCGATCACTTGCTCCAGCAGGGATTCCTTGAGCAGCCGGCGCCGGTCATACTCCATCCGCGACTCTTGGTCGCCCAGCGGCGCCGGGATCGGGTAGCTGGCGACCTGCCCCATCAGCTCGCGGAGCTGTGACTGTACGCGGTTGGCATGCAACACCCAGCCGCGCAGCTCCGACACGCAGTCGTCGTGTCCCTCGCTATGGTTCAACGGCAGCGAAGCAAGCGTCCACAATGTCGACAGCGTCGAGAGAAACTCGAGCCTGCCGGCCACTCGCTGGCACTCGCGCGTCAGCGCATCCTCATTGTGCGTGTCTCTTTCGCCCGCCAGCTCACCATCGACTCCATCCGACGCGGAGTCCTCGTACTGAATGTCTTCGTAGGCCGAGATCCGCCATTCCTGGGCCACGTCCTCGCCCAGCTCGGCCTCGAACCCCAGCTCGTCATCCGTCTCGGCCTTGGCCGGCCGCCGGCCGCCCGCCAGCTCAAAGGTCGGCGCCTCGCCGTACGACTCGGCATTGGCCTCGACATAGTTCACGAATTTCGCGGTCAGTTTCCAGGGTTGCTCCGAATGGCGGCGGACAGCGCGGACCCATTGCAGCGCGCAGCGCTGATAGGAAGCGTCGCCTTGCTCTAACGGCAGCTCCTCATTGCGGCTCAGCCAATTGACCAGCAGGGCCATGGCCGCGACGTGGTCATCGCGCTCCAACAGTCGCTCAATTAACAGCGTGTACGCCTTGGGCGAGTCGAAAATCGCCACATGCGGCGCCCAAAACCCGATGTCGCCGCTCGCCGCGCCGCCCTTGTGCCAAAGATTGAGCCCGTCGGCGACATGCTTGGCGGCCAAATAGCCCTGCCGGGAATCGCCGCAGTCGATGCTGCTGACCTCGTGCACCGCAAATTGACGCCACCACAGCGCCAGCGACTGGAACAGCTGCTCGACGGTGTCGCACCTGCGTTGGTCATCGTGCGCCGCCGCTTCGCTCCAGACTCGTGCGTGGAGCTGAAAGATCCGCTCGACCAGATCCACCAGCTCATCGACGCGATGGTCGTGAACGCTGTTCTCGAGCGCCGGGAACAAGCTGTAGTTCATGTCGAAGCCGAGAATCGACCAGGGGTCGGCCAGGGCTCCGCACTCAATCGCCCGCAGTAGCAAATCGCGAACTTCGCTCAACGCGGCAATAGCATCCTGGATTCGCCCCGCGCGCGCTGCGCGGTCGCCGGCCGTCAGCAGGCACTCGATCGAGCAGGTCATGCGGGCCGAGGCGACCAGCACCTGTTGCACTTGTCGCTGCGCTGCTTCGGGATGGCCCATGGCGGCGAACACTCGCGCCAACACCACGTGCTGCAGCTGCCGGGCTCGACGGTTGCCGAGCTCCGCGTTGAGGCTCTGCCGCGCAGCACCGAATGGCTGGCGTCGCTCCGCGGCCTCGCATTCCAGCCGCGTTCGGTGAGCATCCGATTGGCGGCGAATCAGGCGGCGATAGAATTCGTCGCGGTAGCGAGCGATGCGGGGCAGCAGTGTCCCCAACGTCTCCTCCGCGCTATGCGATCCCGGCCCCCAGCCGCTGACCCCCGAGGCCATCAAGATCGTTCCCGCCAACACGGCGGCCGCCTCCTCGACCAGCTCCTCGGGGTCAATCTCGTTCTCGATCGTCGTCCGCGCATGCAGTGAATCAAGCGTCACTTGCTGGATGACAAACCGGCGAAAATACCCCTGGTTGTCGATCCGGTGCGGATCCCACTGGCCAAAGTGATAATTGGGACGTTTGTTCACCGGGTGGTCGAAGTCGTAAGCCCGGGGATCGACGGCGATCTCGTCGAGTTTCTCCGGGTGGAAGCAAGCCTCCCGCAGGATGTCCGGATCGGTGTCGACGAGCAGGGCCAAGGCTCGCTCCATGATCCGGCGGTGCGGGCCCTCGCACACCCCCGCGTCGCGAATATAGAGCGGGATCGGTCGCACCAGCTCGTGGGCATAGGGCTCGATCTGCTGAGATTCGAGCACCGGAATCGGACGGTGCCCAATGAAGTCGTTCAGGGCGCGAACGGCAGCTTCGGCGAGGTCCTCTCGCTCGGGGGACATCTGAAGGACGACCTGAAACACTCGCCCGACAAAAAACGAGTTGAACATCCGGGCGTCGTCCAGGTGGAAGAGCAAGTCCCGGTGAAATTCGCGATAACCCGGCAGCACTTCGTCCCGCGTCCGCCGGACGACGGTCTCGGCTTGGCGGACATCGACAAACGCCGGATTGTCGCGTTGCAGCTCCTGGAGACTCTCCAATAGCTGGCGAAAGACCTCCTGCCACGGTGACGGATGTTCGGCCGCCGCCGCAAATAACGCATCTAAGGCGATGAATAATTTAGGCTCTTCGTTCCCTGCGGAAAAATTCAGGTAGCCCAGAACATGTTCCG